>DAIOSZ010000315.1:0-1574 GCA_036752305.1 Burkholderiaceae bacterium | reverse complement strand
CTGGTGGCAGACCGAGACCGGCGGGATCATGGTGGCCAACTTCGCCGCCACCGAGGTGCGGCCCGGCTCCATGGGTCGCCCGCTTCCCGGCATCGAGGCCGCCGTGGTCCGCCACGACGAGGACGAGGACGTGGCCGTGGGCGCCGACGGCCAGCCCCTCCCCGTGCCCGACGGCGAGGTCGGCGAACTGGCCCTGCGGGTCGGGTGGCCGTCGATGTTCGTCGGCTACCTCCACGACGACGAGCGCTACCGGCGGTGCTTCCTGGGCGACTGGTACCTGAGCGGCGACCTGGTGCGGCGCGACGCCGACGGCTGGTTCTGGTTCGTGGGCCGCGGCGACGACGTGATCAAGAGCGCCGGGCACCTGGTGGGCCCCACCGAGGTGGAGCGCACCCTGCGCCGCCACCTCGCGGTGGCCGACGTCGGCGTGGTGGGCATCCCCGACCCGGTGGCGGGCAACCGCATCAAGGCGTTCGTGGTGGCCGCGCCCGGCCACGTCGCCGACCAGACCCTCCGCCGGGAGCTGCTGGGCTTCGCCCGCTCGCAGCTCGGGGCGGCCGTGGCCCCCAAGAGCATCGAGTTCCGCGACTCGCTGCCCCACACCGACAGCGGCAAGATCATCCGACGCCTGCTGCGCGACGAAGCCATCAAGCTCAGCCACACGACAAGGATCGCGCCGACGATCGACATGATCCAGCCGGAGCCCTGGAACGCGCCATCTTCGGGATCAAAGCCGAACATGTACGAAATGAAGCCGCCCACCAGCGACCCAGCGATGCCAAAAAACATCGTCGCAATCAAGCCCATCGATTGACGTCCCGGATAGAGCATCCGCGCGATCAAACCGACAATCAAACCGAACATCATCCATACGAGAATGGCGCCAATCGTACCCATCTGATTTCTCCTCAGATTCAACAATGATTTGGAATGCGTTCCGTCGGAAAACTGACAGTGCTGCGGAACGCCAGAGCGGCTAATTGCACGTGGCGTGCCAAGCTGATTTCATGTGATTTTCTCAGCGTTTTTCGCTGCGTCTGACTAGCGGTCACACATCTTGAACAAAAAACGACCGCAGTCAGCGTGCGGAATAGCTCATCTGGTAAGTTGGCGGCGGAGAACCGCCGATGATTTTGCAACAACTGCTGGGCCAGATCGCCGCAGCGAAATTTCTGGAAGAGAACTTTTTTCGTAGCCCGTTTGCTTTGCCTGGCGGTTGCCGGGGAGTGATCGATTGGGATGCGGCGACGACGTGCACGCGACTCTTGCCGCAGGAGGGGCTCGATCTGCTCGTCACACGCGAAGGTAAACCTTGGGAAGGTCCGCCGGTCAACTCCGCCGAAATCGGTCAGGCTGCACTGGCTGAGGGCTACACCCTGTGCATTCGCCATGCGGATCGGCACGACGAAGTGCTCGCCAAACTGGCAGCCGATTTTCAGGCCGACTTCGCCGCTCCCATCGATGTGCACGTCTATTGCACGCCCGCCGAGCGACCGGGATTTGGGTGGCATTACGACGCGGAAGAGGTCTTCATTCTGCAAACCGAAGGGACCAAGGAATGGTGGCTGCGGAAG
>DAIOSZ010000314.1:754-1640 GCA_036752305.1 Burkholderiaceae bacterium | reverse complement strand
TGGCCGTGCCGGTAGAGGCCGAGGCCAGCAAGCCTACGCTGCCGTAGGCACCCAAACCCGCCAACACACCACTGGCGGTCCCCGAGAGTAATCCAGTTTCAATTTCCAAACTATTCAGCACCATTTTCTTCAGATTGGGCAAGTTCAGCTCTTCAATTGACTCTTCGTAATCTTCTAGTTTGGAACCACTATTCTTCCTTTTCTTGATTTCGTCCACGAGGCGCTTAATTTGTTGAGTGAATATTTTCACCTTGAGGCTGCCAAGATCTTCGAACGCGCTATTTGTTATTCTTCTTTCCTCGTCCAATGACGTAATACAATCTTTATGACGTCGTTCGGCGTCTTTTCCAATTGATTTAGCTCGGTCCAGGTCCTCTTTTGCATCCAAACCTTTTTTGACGCCATAGCCTCCCGCAACAAGCGATACAAGACCAATTACGACAGGAATAAGTGGTAAAGGCATTTTAGCAAACTCCGTAGTTAAATTTAAGTGAGAAACTCGTTTGAAAACCATGGGATGAGTAATACATTGGAATCATTCTTGGCATCAAAAGCACGTTCATTTGATCCGCGCCGCCAGCCTGCGCATGCGCTGCGAGGCACCCATCACCTCCCGCCAAATTCCCCGAATCATCCCCACCCAAACCACCGCCCCCGTCAGCAGCGCCCCCACCAACGCCCAGCCGGTGTGGTTCTGCCCGAGCAGTTCGAAGAGTCCGAAGAAGGCGGCGGCCCCGACAGCGGCGCTGAGCCAGAAGGACGCGATGGCAACGCCAACGAGCATGGCGACGGCGATCAGGCCCACCTCCACCACCAGCTTGGCGGCGATGCCCAGCAGAAGCACGCCGGCCAGGACGATGAGCAGCAGGGCCATGGCCGCGGCCTC
>DAIOSZ010000314.1:0-744 GCA_036752305.1 Burkholderiaceae bacterium | reverse complement strand
GAAGCACGCCGGCCAGCAGCGCGACGGCAATGAAGATCAGCACGCCCATGGCGATGAGCGACCGTTGCGGGCGCTCTCCAAAAGACGCCCGTGGGCATGAGGATTCACGGATTTGCCTCCCGTCAGTGTTGTTTGTTTTTGTTTCATGTTTTTACCATCCGTTTCGCGCATCTTCTTGATCCATGTCATGGGAATTCCTCGCTGGCACGCGGCGGCCTCGGTGGCCCACCTCAGCGCAACGCCCTGCCGTTCTCCGTGACGCGCCCGTTCTCCCAGCGGTAGACCACGCGCCGCCTGGGCGCGGCGCGCTGGCCGGGGCCGGCGAAGGCGGGCATGGCGACGGTGACGCCGCGCTCGTCGGCGGTGGGGTAGATCAGGTCGGAGCAGGTGCCGAATTCGGGTGACGCGGCGATGCCGCTGGCGCTGACGGTGATGAAGCGGTAGCGGGCGGGGCAGGCGCTGCCGCCGTTGTTTTGCAGCAGCAGTACGTCGGCGCGGCCCACTTCGTGCCGCGCAACCAGGCTCAGGCTGTTGTTGGCCTGCACGGCGGGCAGCACGGGCCGCCCGCGCCAACGCAGGGTGCCGTCGTCGCCGATGGCCACGGTGCCGCGACGGGTGTCCATGGCCTGCTCGTGGCCGGCAATGGCGGCTTGCATGGCCACATCGCGGGCGGCGGTGATCTCCAGCCAGGCCGAGGGGCGCTCGGCGAAGGCCAGCGCGGAGGTGTCGCGCATCTCCCGCGTG
>DAIOSZ010000313.1:0-1686 GCA_036752305.1 Burkholderiaceae bacterium | reverse complement strand
GAGTGTCTTTACGGCGGCTGGGGAGGATCGTTCGATCGCGAGATCCAGTCGTTCTTTGCCACGCTTGCCGATCGAGTTCATGACGAGTGGCCGGATCCCGCCGGACTTGGCCCGGCGATCAGCAACGATATGGATGCCGCGCGCAAGCAGCGCGCGCAGCAGCTGCTGTTCCAGGCGAGCCAAGACGCAAGCATCGCCATCGACCACGCGCGTCGTGGTCGCAATATCGAAGCGCTTCGCGCCTGGCGCGCACTGTTTGGCCCCAAGTTCCCGCTTTCCTGACCCCGTCGGCTGCCATACGTCCAATCGAGGTACAACATGTCCCAGTGGTCGCTTTCCCAACTCTTGTCGTCCTTGCACGAGGACATCCAGCAGCGCCTGTCCGTAGTACGCAAGACCTTCGGTCACCCGGGCACGAAGGGGGATGCGAGCGAGAACGTCTGGATCGACATGCTGGATACCTATCTGCCCAAACGGTACCAGGCGGCCAAGGCGCATGTGGTGGACAGCCTGGGGAACTTCAGCCAGCAGATCGATGTGGTGGTGTTTGATCGGCAATATTCGCCTTTTATCTTCACCTACGAGAACGAGACGATCATTCCAGCCGAAAGCGTGTACGCCGTTTTCGAGGCCAAGCAGACGGCTGACGCGGGGCTTGTGGCCTATGCCCAGGAGAAGGTCGCCAGTGTGCGCAGGCTGCACCGCACGAGCCTGCCGATCCCGCACGCTGGCGGGACCTACCCAGCGAAGCCGTTGATTCCGATTCTGGGTGGCTTGCTCACCTTCGAGAGCGAATGGAGTCCTGCATTGGGTCCATCCATGGACAAGGCGCTGAACGCAAACCTCACCGAGGGGCGTCTGGACATCGGATGCGTTGCCGCCCACGGGCACTTTTTCTATGACCAAGCCAGCGGCGCGTACAGCTACACCAACGAAAACAAGCCGGCGACCGCGTTTCTTTTCAAGCTGATCGCGCAGCTTCAGTTCAGTGGAACGGTCCCCATGATCGATGTGGAGGCTTACGGTCAGTGGTTGACCAAGTGAGGGGGCGCTGTGGCAAGCATACGTTCGGAGTACCACCGGTTCCTGGCGCACTTGGCGCAGCGGCACGTGCACGACGACGTGCGCCGGCTGGCGCACCTGGTGCTCGATCACCTGCAGCCACTGGCCGAGGTCGGTGCTGCACGCCGGGGGCGCTCCACGCGCTTGGCGCCGCTGGCCATCGCGCATCTGGCGCAGATGCCTGTCGCCTACGACGGGGACGCGCGCGGCCCCGAAAACGGGCCGGCGCTCGGGCGACTGCACCAGCTCGAAGTCGGGCCGTTTCGAGGATTCATGCGGCAGGAGACGTTCGACCTCAGCCATGACATCACCTTGGTCTACGGTGCCAACGGCACCGGCAAGAGCAGCTTCTGCGAAGCCTTGGAAGTGGCGATGCTCGGTTCGATCAGCGAAGCGCAGGCCAAGCGGGTCGACCAGCGGACGTACTGCAACAACGCTCGCCTGCGCCGCCACGTCGCGCCAGTCCTATCGTCCCGGGCGGAAGACCAGCCCCAGGCCGTCCAGCCAGATGATGGGATTGTTCGATGGGTTGCCGTGATCGTGCCAGCGCCAGTTGGGCGTCAGGATCAGGTCGAACTGCTTCATGAATGCCTTTTCGCCGTCTACGGCCGTATAGGCTCCGTC
>DAIOSZ010000312.1:0-1770 GCA_036752305.1 Burkholderiaceae bacterium | reverse complement strand
GCTCGAGGTCGAGCAGCGCCACCTCGTGTGGATGCGGGCCAAGCGCTACGGCTGGCGCGACATCACCATCCGCTTCGCCTGCGACCGGACGACGGCATGGCGTCGCTGGCAGCGGGCGCTGGAGATCGTCGCCGAGAAGCTCAACGGTGAAGGTCTCCGAGCGCCTTCCTAAATCCTAGGCCAAGCAGGGTAATGCTTGCCGCGTTTGTCCTCCGCTTGCCTTGTTTGTCCCTTTTGAAGCTCGCGGAGCCTGCAACAAATCAGCCCGGTCGGGGGTAGTATTTCAGCTATCTTCTGGACAGCGGTGACGATTCGGCGAGCGGCTCGAGGCAAAACGGGTCCTTCCTCCCGAAAATCCCATGCGGGGGGCGCGAGCGCGACGCTTTTTTAGCGTCAGGTCGCGGACAAGGTTACCAGTCGGCCAGGTTACCGGCTCCGGTTACCACCCCCAGGCGCAGTTACCACCCCACCAGAATCTTCATTCAACCAACCCGCCCGGCGGCAACGCTCGGCGGGTTTTGCTTTTGGGATTCCCACTTTGAACACGCTCAACGTCGAGTACCGCAAGGTCGAGGCGCTGATTCCTTACGCCCGCAATCCGCGCACGCACGCCGAAAGCCAGATCGCCAAGATCGCGGCCAGCATCGTCGAGTACGGCTGGACGAATCCGATCCTGGTCGACGGCGACAACGGCATCATCGCCGGGCACGGGCGTTTGGCCGCTGCGCGCAAGCTTGGCCTGGATCAGGTGCCGGTGATCGAACTGGCCCACCTGACCGTCGCGCAAAAGCGGGCACTGGTGATTGCCGACAACCGACTGGCACTGGATGCAGGCTGGGACGAAGAGATGCTGGCCTTGGAGCTGGCCGAGTTGTCCGACGCGGGATACGACCTCGCTCTGACCGGCTTCGAGGAAGCCGAGATCGAGGCACTGCTCACCGGCGCGGTGGCCGTCGCGGATGATGAATCAGAGTTTGAAGCCGACGAGTCTGACGCGGCCGACGACGTGCCGGAAGTACCCGTCATGGCGGTATCCCGCCCCGGCGATGTCTGGGCGATTGGCCCGCACCGCCTGATCTGTGGCGACGCCACTGACCGGGACGTAGTCGCTGCGCTGATGCAAGGTGACGTCGCTCGCCTGTGCTTCACCTCGCCGCCCTACGGCAACCAGCGCGACTACACCTCGGGCGGCATCTCCGATTGGGACGGCCTGATGCGCGGCGTTTTCGCGCACCTGCCGATGGCAGGCGACGGTCAGGTGCTGGTCAACCTGGGCCTCATCCACCGCGATAACGAAGTGATCCCGTACTGGGACGCTTGGCTGGGTTGGATGCGCCAGCAGGGCTGGCGGCGCTTTGCGTGGTACGTCTGGGATCAGGGGCCGGGGATGCCCGGCGACTGGGCAGGCCGCTTCGCGCCGAGCTTCGAGTTCGTATTCCACTTCAACCGGGAGAGCCGTAAGCCGAACAAGATCGTCCCCTGCAAGCACGCAGGCCAGGAATCCCACCTGCGCGCCGACGGGTCGTCCACCGCGATGCGCGGCAAGGATGGCGAGGTGGGCGGCTGGACGCACAAGGGGCTGCCGACGCAAGACACCCGCATCCCCGATTCTGTGATCCGCGTGATGCGCCACAAGGGCAAGATCGGTCAGGACATCGATCACCCAGCCGTGTTCCCGGTGGCGCTGCCGGAATTCGTGATCGAGGCTTACACGGACGCGGGCGACATCGTGTTCGAACCCTTCGGCGGCAGCGGCACGACGATGCTGGC
>DAIOSZ010000311.1:0-1808 GCA_036752305.1 Burkholderiaceae bacterium | reverse complement strand
GGTGGCGCCGCTCAACAGCTACCTGCGCTGGCTGCCGTGCTGCTACAACCCCGGCAAGGATCGGCGCCGGTGGTACACGCAACTGATGTTCGCCCAGCACGCGGCAAACCTGTCGCCGGTGTGGGGCCGTGCCCAGGGTACGGGGCATCCAGGCATCACGATGTTCAACCGCGGCGGCGGGCCGATCACCTTCGATCCGCTCAATCGCCTGGACCGGCAGATGAACGCCCACCTGTTCCTGTTCGGCCCGACGGGTTCCGGCAAATCGGCCACGCTCAACAATCTGCTGAACCAGGTCACGGCCATTTATCGGCCGCGCCTCTTCATCGTGGAAGCCGGCAATAGCTTCGGCTTGTTCAGCGACTTCGCCAGGCGCCTGGGCCTGACCGTGAATCGGGTCAAGCTGGCCCCCGGATCGGGCATCAGCCTAGCGCCGTTCGCCGACGCGCGCCGGCTGATCGAAACGCCCAGCGATGTGCAAACGCTCGATGCCGATGCGCTGGACGAAGACCTGCCACCCGATGCCTCAGCCATGGAGGCGGACGAACAGCGCGACGTGCTGGGCGAACTGGAGATCACGGCGCGGCTGATGATCACTGGCGGCGAGGACAAGGAGGAAGCCAGGATGACGCGCGCCGACCGCTCGCTGATCCGCCAGTGCATCCTCGACGCCGCCGAGCACTGCGTGGCCGAGAAGCGCACGGTGCTCACGCGCGACGTGCGCAATGCGCTGCGCACCCGCGGCCAGGACCCGACGTTGCCCGAGATGCGGCGCGTGCGGCTGCTGGAGATGGCGGACGCGATGGACATGTTCTGCCAAGGCACGGACGGCGAGATGTTCGACCGCGACGGCACGCCGTGGCCCGAGGCCGACATCACGCTGGTGGATCTCGCGACCTATGCCCGTGAGGGCTACAACGCGCAGCTCTCGATCGCGTACATCAGCCTCATCAGCACGGTGAACAACATCGCGGAGCGTGACCAGTATCTCGGCCGCCCGATCATCAACGTGACCGACGAAGGCCACATCATCACGAAGAACCCGCTGCTCGCGCCGTATGTCGTGAAAATTACAAAAATGTGGCGCAAGTTGGGCGCCTGGTTCTGGCTGGCGACGCAAAACATCGACGATCTGCCGCGCGCCGCAGAGCCCATGCTCAACATGATCGAGTGGTGGATCTGCCTGTCGATGCCGCCGGACGAGGTGGAGAAGATCGCACGATTCCGCGAACTCTCGCCGGCGCAGAAGGCGCTGATGCTTTCGGCACGCAAGGAAGCGGGCAAGTTCACCGAGGGCGTCATCCTCTCCAAGAGCATGGAGGTGCTCTTCCGCGCCGTGCCGCCGAGCCTGTATCTCGCGCTCGCGCAGACCGAACCCGAAGAGAAGGCCGAGCGCTACCAGCTCATGCAGCAGCACGGCGTCAGCGAGTTGGATGCCGCCTTCAAGGTGGCCGAGAAGATCGACCGGGCACGCGGCATCGAGTCGCCGGCCCTGGCCCTGCCCTGAATCTGCCGTGCACCGGAGAACGCCATGGAACAGAAACGCTCATCCATTCCGATGCAGGTCCAGGCGTTCCGCCGTCGGCGCTGGCGGGCCCGCTGGCCATGGGCGTTAGGCGCAGTGCTGGTTGCGCTGCTGCTGATCTGGCTCGTGTCCCGTTCGCCAGGCGAGTCCACGCCCCAAACCTCGGCGCCTGTCAGCGAGACGCAGGTGGCCGGGCCTCCTTGGCAGATGGGCAACCCGGCAGGTCGTTTCACGCTGACGCTCTACGCGGACCTCGAATGCCCGTTCTGCCGGTCCTATTTCC
>DAIOSZ010000310.1:0-1893 GCA_036752305.1 Burkholderiaceae bacterium | reverse complement strand
TTTTTGTGTGAGGGCTGTTGAGACTTGTCCACGGCGGCGGGCGTCGCTTGCGACGAACGCACGACGCGGTGGGCAAGTCGGCGCCACATCTTAATCGGCTGCCTTCGTAAAGCGATCGTCGTAGAGGTTCGCAAATTGGTTCATGGCTTCTTTCCAGTCCCTGGACGGGTGGCCCCAGTCGGCTGTGATGTTCTTCAACGCCAGCCAGATCAGTTTCGTGGCCGCGTCGTCGCTGGGGAAGTGACCGCGGCTCTTGATGATCTTGCGCAGTTGCGCGTGGATGCTCTCGATCGCGTTGGTCGTGTAGATCACCCGCCGGATCTGCGCCGGGAAGGCGAAAAACGGTATCACGTGACTCCAGGCGCGCCGCCAGGCCGCCACGACCGTGGGAAACTTGCGTCCCCACGGGCCGGCCTCCAACGCATCCAGCGCTGCCAGAGCCGCCTCGGCGTTCACGGCCGTGTAGATCGGTCGCAAAGCCGCTGCCAGCGCCTTGCGCTCTTTCCAGCTGGCATAGTCCAGAGAGTTGCGGATCAGGTGGACGATGCAGGTCTGCAGCGTCGTGGCGGGAAACACCGCCTGCAGGGCTTCGGGCATGCCCTTGAGTCCATCCGTGACGGCGATCAGGATGTCCTGCACGCCACGGGTCTTCAGGTCGTTGAACACCTTCATCCAGAACTTGGCGCCCTCGGTGCCCTCGATCCAGATTCCCAGGATGTCGCGGCAGCCGTCACGCTGCACGCCCAGCGCCAGGTAGATCGCCTTGTTGCGCACCACCGCGTCTTCCTTGATCTTCACCCTCAGCGCGTCAAAGAACACCACCGGGTACATCGGCTCCAGCGGGCGCGACTGCCAGGCTGTGACTTCGGTCATGACGGCCTCGGTCACCGAACTGATGAACTCCGCGGACACCTCCACCGCGTAGCTCTCCAGCAGGAAACCCTGAATCTCGCGCATCGTCATGCCGCGCGCGTACAGGGCGATGATCTTGTCGTCGAATCCCGTAAAGCGCCTCTCGTGCTTGGGGATCAGCAGTGGCTCGAAGCTGCCGTTGCGGTCGCGTGGGATATCCACACGCACGGGGCCTTCGCCGGTGATGAGCGTCTTGGCGCTGGTGCCGTTGCGGTGGTTGACGTCCCCGCCCGCCCGGCCCAGGTGGTGGCCCAGTTCGGCTCCCATCACGCGCTCGATCAGCGCCTTTTTGAAAGCCATCGTGGCGGCGTTGACCTCCTCGCCGGTCATCGGCCCGGCGACGAGCTGGTCCATCAGCTCCTTGGGGATCTTGGGAAGCGCCGCGCTACGTGCGGCAATCTCCAAGTTCTTTTGCTTCGTTCTGCTTACAGGCATAAATGCTCCAGTCGGTCATGTTATGCCTCACACAAAATTCCGGACAGGCTCGATTCCTAAAACAAACCGTGATACCGCAGCTTCGAGCAACACCAAAAGAGAGTCGAGAACGAAAGCCGAGCCTACCATTTACTTCCAGCGGATGCACTCAATGTCGATGTGTGTCTCTTTGTCCGACAGGCTCAAACTACCCTCCTGCACCGTGGCCTGCAACTGCATACTGCGCGGGGCCAGGTGTCCCACCGACTGTGACGCAGCGCCCGGCACCCGCCAAACCTGCAGCTTCTCCAGCCGCTCGAGCTTTTTCTCGATGCCTCGCCACCAGACCTCAGCGGCATGGTGGAACGCGTAAACCATGACCTGATCCGCCTTCTGGCAAGCCTTGGCCAGCGGTCGGTCTTCAGGCTGGCCGACCTCGATCCAAAGGCGTGTCTGCCCGGTGTAGTCTTCCAAGAAGAGATCGGGACTGTCGGGGTCCGAGAGGCCGGCCCCGAAAGCCAGCACTCCATCGCCACCACAAATCGATTGCAACTGCCAGGAATTCAG
>DAIOSZ010000309.1:0-1914 GCA_036752305.1 Burkholderiaceae bacterium | reverse complement strand
CGCCGTGGAACTTTCCGCTGGCGATGATCACGCGCAAGGTCGCGCCCGCGCTGGCTGCCGGCTGCCCGGTGATCATCAAGCCGGCCGAGCTGACGCCGCTCACCGCGCTGGCCGCCGCCGAGCTGGCGATGCGCGCGGGCATTCCGGCGGGCGTGCTCAACGTGATCACGGCGGACTCGGAGGGCTCGATCGCCATCGGCAAGACCCTGTGTGCCAGCCCGGTGGTGCGGCACCTGTCGTTCACCGGCTCCACCGAGGTCGGCCGCATCCTCATGGCGCAAAGCGCGCCCACGGTGAAGAAGCTTTCGCTGGAACTGGGCGGCAATGCGCCGTTCATCGTGTTCGACGACGCCGACCTCGACAGCGCCGTCGAGGGCGCGTTCGCCAGCAAGTACCGCAACGCCGGCCAGACCTGCGTGTGCGCCAACCGCCTGTACGTGCAGGAAGGCGTGTACGACGCCTTCGTCGAAAAATTCGCCGCCAAGGTGCGCACCGCCCGGGTCGGCAACGGATTCGATGACGGGGTGAACCAGGGGCCGCTCATCGAGGAATCGGCCGTGCGCAAGGTGCAGGCCCATGTGGACGACGCGCTGGCCAAGGGCGCGCGGGTGCTCACCGGCGGCAAGCGCCTGGCGAAGCTGGGTTCCGGCCTGTTCTTCGAGCCCACCGTGGTGGCCGATGCAACCGCCGACATGCGCTGCGCGCGCGAGGAAACCTTCGGCCCCTTCGCGCCGGTGTTCAGGTTCAAGACCGAGCAGGACGCGATCGACGCCGCCAACGCCACCGAATTCGGCCTGGCCAGCTACTTCTACAGCCGCGACATGGGCCGCATCATCCGCGTGGCCGAGGCGCTGGAATACGGCATCGTGGGCGCCAACGTCGGCATCGTCGCCGCCGAGCATGTGCCCTTTGGCGGCGTCAAGCAGTCCGGCCTGGGCCGCGAGGGCTCGCACCACGGCATGGACGACTACGTCGAGATCAAATACCTCTGCGTGGGCGACGTGCTCAAGTAGCGCCCGCGGCCGCCCGGGGAAAGCGCTCGGCGCACATCGCGTGCCAGGCGCGCCAATCGCGCCCGGGGTGCACCTGGCCGCAGTGCGGGCAGGTGCGCGCGGCATCGTCGGCACCGTAGAAGCTCGCATAGGCCCGGGGCAGGTCATCGACGATGCTGACCAGTTGCAGCTCGCGGCGCACCACCAGGCCACCGCAGGCGGCGCAATACCACTCGAAGGCGTCGATGTCTCCCTGGGGCCGCGCCAGTTCAATCACAGTGCACAGGCTGCCCGCCTCGGGCCGCTGCGGCGAGTGGCGCACATGCGCGGGCAGCAGGAACACGTCACCCTCGCGCAGCGGCACGCGTTCAAACTGGCCGCGGTCGGCGATCAGCAACGAGGCATTGCCCTTGAACTGGTGGAAATATTCGTCGAACGGGTCGTCGTGAAAATCGGTGCGCTCGTTGGGGCCGCCGACCACGGTGCACAGCAGCCCGCTGTTGGCCCAGATCTGCTGGTTGCCCACCGGGGGCTTCAGGCGCGCGCTGTTGTCGTCCAGCCAGCGCTGGAAGTTCAGCGGGCGGCTGTAGAAATCGACGGGGGGAACCGGGGTGGGCATGGCAACGCTCGCTTTCGGGTCGGTGTGACGGGGCCGGCGCTCAGCGTACGCTCAAACCGCTGTGGCGGAAAGCCTCGCGCACGGCCGCCCATTCGGCTTCGGTGAGATTGAGCAGCGGGCGGCGCACCTTGCCGCCATGCTGGCCGATCAGGTCCTGCCAAGCCTTGGCCTGCGCCTGCGGCTTGCCCGCCGGCTTGCTGGCGCGCAGCGCCGCGCGCACCGGCTCCAGGCTGTCCCGCACCTGGCGCGCCTCGGCGTGCTTGCCTTCAAACGCCAGGCGGGTGTATTCGTTCATGCGCTGGT
>DAIOSZ010000308.1:0-1918 GCA_036752305.1 Burkholderiaceae bacterium | reverse complement strand
GGCTGGATCAGGGCGGCCCCGAGCTGGCCTACGCGTTGCCCGAATTCGACCTGCGCATGCCGTTTCGGCCCACCGACTTCACCCAGGTCAACCCGCACATCAACCGCGTGCTGGTCGGCCGCGCGCTGCGCCTGCTGGGCGCCCAGCGGCACGAGCGCGTGATCGACTGGTTCTGCGGCCTGGGCAACTTCACGCTGCCCATCGCCACCTGCGCCGGCCAGGTGCTGGGCATCGAGGGCAGCGCCGCACTGGTGGCGCGCGCGCGCCAGAACTACCAGGCCAATGCGACTTCAGCGCGCATCGGCCCTGCGCTGGCAGCTACCGAATTCGCAGCACACAACCTGTTCGACATGACGGCAGAGCAGCTGGTGCGGGACGGCAGCGCCGACCGCTGGCTGGTCGATCCGCCGCGCGAGGGCGCGTTCGCGCTGGTCAAGGCGCTGGCGGCCATCCACCAGGCGCGCATCGGCGCGCCGGATGCCGAGCCGCTGCCCCCGGGCGCCGACGGCTGGTGCCCGCCGCGACGCATCGTCTACGTCAGCTGCAACCCCGCCACGCTGGCGCGCGACGCCGGCTTGCTGGTGCACCAGGCGGGTTACCGCTGCACGGCGGCCGGCGCGGTCAACATGTTCCCGCACACCGCGCACGTGGAGAGCATGGCGGTGTTCGACCTGGACGCCTGATCCGCTCGAGCGGACGCGCAAGAAAGGCAAGCAAAAACCCCGCACACCTTGCGATGTGCGGGGTTTGCTGTTTTTGGCTCCCCGACCTGGGCTCGAACCAGGGACCTACGGATTAACAGTCCGGCGCTCTACCGACTGAGCTATCGGGGAACAAGCCTCAAATTATATATCGGATTTTGGCGTCATCGAAGACCGGCGTGTTCTTTTCCAGCACGCGCTCAGGGCCGGCCGCGCTCGCAGCGGAAAGTCAGGCGCACGCGCTCGAACTGGGTCATGCCGCCGGTGGCGTCGCGCCCGGGCCAGCGTTGGCGCTGCACGTCGAGCACGTTCGCTTCCAGGCTGGCGCGGCCACACTGCTGGCCGGCCTCGTCGCGGGCCAGTTCCTCGGGCGAGCGAGCGCCGTCGATGTTGGGCAGCGGGCCTTCGCGCACGATCACGCGCACCGGCGACTGGCCGCGCTGGGCCGCTTCGTATTCGTGCTGCGTGTTGCCGGGCGCCGACCCCCAGCCACCGGGGCCGGCCGCGCAGCCGGCCAGCCACAGGACGGCCGGCGCCATGAAGGTCAGAAGGGTGCGGGTGCTGGTCATGATTGGGCTTCCTTTCGCGCTATTATCGAGCGCAACTCCGGGGTGCCCGCGCCAGCGAGCTGAGACGGCTTGGCAACAAGTCGAACCCGTCAACTTGATCCGGTTAACACCGGCGTAAGGAAGAGCAGCAGCGCGCGTGGCAGCCGGCACCCGGATGCAGCGCGGGCGGCCCTGGAGCCCGACATGTTGTGGCCCGCGCAGGAGATCGCCCCATGAATCCATCCGCTTTCAGCGCCCCCGCGTGCGGCGCCGCCTGGGCGCCATCGGCGCCGCGTGGCGCGCGCCAGGGCGTCCAGGTCAAACCGGCTGTATCGCACATGCGGCCAACGCCAACAGCTATTCAAACATGAGCAAACAAGATGCTTCGCTGGCCATCGGCATTGCCGGCGCCGGCCTGCTGGGGCGCCTGCTGGCCTGGCACCTGTCGCGCCGCGGCCACCGGGTGTCGGTGTTCGACCCGGCCAGCGGCCCGCAGCCGGTGGCGCGCAGCCAGGCGGGCGAGCCCTACGTGCCGACGGCGGCCGGCTTCACCGCGGCGGGCATGCTCAGCCCGCTGTCCGAGCTGGACAACGCCGAGCCGGCGGTGGCGCGCATGGGCTTTCGCTCGCTCGCCCTGTGGCCGGGCATCGTGGCGGCGCTGCCGGGCGG
>DAIOSZ010000307.1:0-1922 GCA_036752305.1 Burkholderiaceae bacterium | reverse complement strand
CTGCCGGGCTTCATCGCGCTGTTGATGTAGGCATCGCTCACCCACACGTCGCCCGCCGCCGGGTAGGCGCTGCTCGGGCAGTAGGCATAGGCCGCCACGTAGGGGTCTTGCATCGTCGTGAAGGCGAAACGGATGTCGCCCACGCCGCTGGCCGTGTCGGGCACCTCCTGGAAGCGGATGTCGATCACGTCGCTCCAGGCCTTGAGCGCCGCGCGCGCGGCCTCGCGCTGCGCGGCGTTGAAGGGCTGAAACTCCGGCGCGGTATCCGTTTCGTCGCCCGCCACCACATAGGGGTTGCCAAACACCGAGCCCGCGGTCGGAAAGCTGTACGTGATGGTGGTGCTGGACCACGCAAGCCCCAGCCCCAGCGGGCGGCTCCACAGCGCGGCGGCGCGGTAGTCCAGCGGCGGGAGCATGGGAATGGTGCCGGAACTCTGCTCGATGGTGGGCATGGCGTGGATCAGGAAAAAGGGGGAATTGGTTTCTCACCCGAGACGATAGCTTATTGGATGCCGTGAGATTGGCTCGATCAGGGGACGCGCCGCTGCGACAGCGGCTGTTCAAATGGGCGCAGTGGCTGTCTCAGGCTGCATGTCAAGAAAAAAATGATAGCGTTCCGTGGTTGATTTCATTTGCCTGACGGCCCATTTGACGTCAAAAATCGGCATCCAGGCGATCAAAAATCACGCGCTGAATCTATTTTCTGTAGATGCATCTACATATTTGTCACAACATCTACAAATACTCGTATTTCAAGCCGCTTGAGGGTCTGAAACAAGTCCATTTCAATAGGGATATTGGCCTGAGATGCCCGAAAATCAACCACGGACAGCTATGAATTTTGAAGTCGTGAAGTGCCCGCTGTGAACACGCCAGGCGCTGTCCTAAACTCATCGTCACACGCCAAGGAGAAGCGCCCATGAACGCCCCCCTGCCCGAACACATCCGCCAGGCGCTGGAATCGGTCACGCTGGACGACAAATACACGCTGCCGTCGGGCCGGGCCTTCATGAGCGGTGTGCAGGCGCTCGTGCGGCTGCCGATGCTGCAGCGCCAGCGCGATGCTCTGCTCCATGGCAAGAACACGGCGGGCTTCATCAGCGGCTACCGCGGCTCGCCGCTGGGCGGCTACGACCAGGCGCTGTGGGCGGCGGCCCAGCACCTCAAGGGCCAGAACATCGTGTTCCAGCCCGGCGTGAACGAGGAACTGGCCGCCACCGCGCTGTGGGGCACGCAGCAGCTGGGCTTTGCGCCCGAGGGCAGCCGCCGCTTCGACGGGGTGTTTGGCATCTGGTACGGCAAGGGTCCGGGCGTGGACCGCTGCTCCGACGTGTTCAAGCACGCCAACATGGCCGGCACCACGCCCTGGGGCGGCGTGATCGCCGTGGCGGGCGACGACCATATCGCCAAAAGCTCCACCGCGGCGCACCAGAGCGACCACATCTTCAAGGCCTGCGGCCTGCCGGTGTTCTTTCCCAGCAGCGTGCAGGAAATCCTCGACCTGGGCCTGCACGCCTTCGCGATGAGCCGCTACGCGGGCGTGTGGACGGGCATGAAGACGATCCAGGAAATCGTCGAATCCAGCGCCACGGCCCTGGTGGACGCCGAGCGCGTGAAGATCGTGCTGCCCGAGGACTTTGCGATGCCGCCCGGCGGCCTGCACATCCGCTGGCCCGACGCTGCGCTGGCGCAGGAACAGCGCCTGTTCGACTTCAAGTGGTACGCCGCGCTCGCCTACGTGCGCGCCAACCGGCTCAACCGCAACGTGATCGAGGGCGATCATGACCGCTTCGGCATCATCGCCAGCGGCAAGGCCTACAACGACACGCGCCAGGCGCTCATCGACCTGGGCCTGTCCGACGAGGTGTGCCGCCGCGTCGGCCTGCGCCTGCACAAGGTCAGCGTGGTGTGGCCGCTGGAGG
>DAIOSZ010000306.1:0-1976 GCA_036752305.1 Burkholderiaceae bacterium | reverse complement strand
GGTTGATCGTTGCGACACCCGTAGTAACGCGCTGTTCGATTGAGAAGCCAAGCGCCGCTTGGCCTCTTTCTCGATCATTCTGATCAGGCGATGCGGTACACCCGCTCGCCGCCCTGCGGCTTTTCCGACACGATGGTCAGGCCGAGCTTCTTCTTGAAGGCTCCGGCAAAGGTGCCGCGCACTGTGTGTGCCTGCCAACCGGTGGCGGTGCAGATCTGGCCGATGGTTGCGCCTTCGGGGCGTTGCAGCATCCGGATCACTTCGGCTTGCTTGCTGTTGTCGCGGGTGCGCGGCTTGGACCACGTTGCTTCGGCGGCGGTTACGGCGGCTTCCAGTTCGGGATCGCTCGCGGCGGCTGGCCCGCCTTCAGCATTGGCGATGATCTGGTCTAGATTGGCTTCGAATTGACCGATGCCTGTCTTGTTCACGCCGGGGCGCGACATTCCCAGTGCGTCGTAGCCCTCGGCGGCGACGAACCAGTCGGTGCCGTCGGTGGTGATCAGGGCACGGTTGAACATCCCGTCGAGCACTTTCTTGCGCGCGCCGCCTTTGATGTTGTCGGGGAACCAGTCGATCTTGCCAGCGCTGGTGTTGATGGCCTTGGCCAGGATGGCGTGCTGGGCCGGAGTCAGGTTGGTGGTGGTCATGGGCTGCTCCTTCGGGGGTGGTGAATGACGATGTGATGAACGCGCTGTTCGGGACTGAAGCCAAGCGCTTTCTGCTTGGCTTGGCGGCTTTCCCGTCAGTCCTTGGCGATTTCCCCTTCCGTGGCCTTCGGGCTCGATGCGCCAAATTCGACGCCCGCCTTGAAGGCCGCTTCCAACGCGTCCTTGAGGCACCACACCGCCGTGTCGTGGAAGTCGAGGCTGTCGGCGTTGCGGGTCTGCAGGGTTTCGATGCCGAGATGCTTCTGGGCGATGAGGGTGAGGATGGTGTCGATCTGGCTCATGGCGTTTTCCTTTCGGGGTTGGTTGGCGTGACGTGATGAACGCGCTGTTCCCGATGGAAGCCAAGCTCAATCTGCGGACATGACGAACAAATGATTGAAGGTGACGATGGGACTTTCCATTCGCGCCTACGCGCGCCACCGTGGCGTGTCGCACGTGGCCGTGAAGAAGGCCATCGACACCGGGCGGATCACACCGCTGCCAGACGGCACGATTGATCCGGATACCGCCGACGCGCAGTGGGCACAAAACACATTGCAACCCCGCAAGGCGGCAGCGCCGGAGAAGGTCAGCCCCGCGAAGGCGCGCGTACTGCCCGAGCGTGAGGTGTCCGAACCCGGCACCCCACCGTTGTCGACGGGCGGCACATCGCTGCTGCAGGCACGCACCGTTAACGAAGTGCTCAAAGCCCAACTCAATAAGGTGGAGCTGGCGCACCGCAAGAAGGAACTGGTGGATCGGGCGCAGGCTGTGGCCCACGTGTTCAAACTTGCGCGCATCGAGCGCGACGCGTGGTTGAACTGGCTCGCGCGTATCTCGGGGCAGATGGCATCCACGCTCGGTGTCGATGCGCACCAGATGCACGTGGCCCTGGAGGCTGCCGTGCGCGAGCACCTGATTGAGCTGGGCGAGCTGCGCCCGCGCGTGGATTGATGACGATGGACTACGAAGGCGCGCAGGAGATCGAACGGGCGTGGCGCGACGGGCTTACCCCTGACCCGCTGCTCACGGTATCGGAATGGTCAGATCGCCACCGGATGCTCTCCAGCAAGGCGTCTGCCGAGCCGGGGCGCTGGCGTACTAGCCGCACGCCGTACCTCAAGGCCATCATGGATTGCCTGTCGCCGACCTCGCCGGTCGAGCGTGTGGTGTTCATGAAGGCAGCGCAGCTCGGTGCGACCGAGATGGGGTCGAACTGGATCGGCTATGTCATCCACCACGCGCCGGGGCCGATGATGGCGGTCTGGCCGACGGTGGAGATGGCCAAGCGCAACTCCAAGCAGCGGATCGATCCGCTGATCGAGGAGT
>DAIOSZ010000305.1:0-1979 GCA_036752305.1 Burkholderiaceae bacterium | reverse complement strand
GCCTGAACTACGTCTGCTACGGCCTGGTGGCGCGCGAGGTGGAGCGCGTGGACTCGGGTTACCGCAGCATGATGAGCGTGCAGAGCTCGCTTGTGATGGTGCCGATCAACGAATTCGGCTCCGAAGCGACCAGGCAGAAGTACCTGCCCAAGCTCGCCACCGGCGAATGGATCGGCTGCTTCGGCCTGACCGAGCCCAACCACGGCTCCGACCCCGGCAGCATGATCACCCGCGCCCGCAAGGTCGACGGCGGCTACAGCCTGTCCGGCGCCAAGATGTGGATCACCAACGCGCCGATCGCCGACGTGTTCGTGGTCTGGGCCAAGGACGACGGCGGCCAGATCCGCGGTTTTGTGCTCGAAAAAGGCTGGAAGGGCCTGTCCGCCCCCGCGGTGCACGGCAAGGTGGGTCTGCGCGCCAGCATCACCGGTGAGATCGTGATGGACGAGGTCTTCGTGCCGGAAGAAAACGCCTTCCCCGAGGTGCGCGGCCTCAAGGGCCCGTTCACCTGCCTGAACAGCGCGCGCTACGGCATCGCCTGGGGGGCGCTCGGCGCGGCGGAAGACTGCTACTTCCGGGCCCGCCAGTACGTGCTGGACCGCCAGCAGTTCGGCCGCCCGCTGGCCGCCAACCAGCTGATCCAGAAAAAGCTGGCCGACATGCTGACCGAAATCACGCTGGGCCTGCAGGGCTGCCTGCGCCTGGGCCGCATGAAGGACGAAGGCACGGCCGCCGTCGAAATCACCTCCATCCTCAAGCGCAACAGCTGCGGCAAGGCGCTGGACATCGCCCGCCTGGCGCGCGACATGATGGGTGGCAACGGCATCAGCGACGAATACGGCGTCGCGCGCCACCTGGTGAACCTGGAGGTGGTGAACACCTACGAAGGCACCCACGACGTGCACGCGCTGATTCTGGGCCGGGCGATCACCGGGATCGCCGCTTTCAACTGAATTTCTTGATCATTCTGGCCTGATCCCATCGCCAATCGGCCACAAGCCGCTATAAAAACAGGACCGATTCCGGTCCTGTTTTGTTTGACCCCCTCGCATCTTTACCGGAACTTTGCCCGACCGGTACGGCCGAACCGCCCCCGACCGGCATGCTCTCGGCTTGACGCTGGCCACCGGAGGTATTACATTACTAACCAATCAGTCATTAAAGCGAATCCGGTGGTCCGAAATCCCTCCTCCCCGCCCGTTGCGGAGCCGCACATGCGCGAGCGCCGCAAGGAGGCGCGCCCTGGCGAGCTGCTGGACGCCGCACTGGACCTGTTCGTCGAGAAGGGCTACGCCGCCACGCGCGCCGAAGAAGTGGCCGTGCGCGCCGGCGTTTCCAAGGGCACCTTGTTCCTGTATTTCCCGAGCAAGGAGGAGCTGTTCAAGGCCGTGGTGCGCGAAAACCTGGCGCGCACGGTCAGCGAAGGCGCGTCCGAGCTGGAAGCCTTAGGCGGCCCCACCGGCGAATTGCTCACCCACATGATGCAGCAATGGTGGGCGCGGTATGGTGCGACCAAGGCGTCTGGCATTTCAAAGCTGATCATCAGCGAAGCCAGCAATTTCCCGGAACTTGCGCGCTTTTACCAGGAAGAAGTGGTTCTTCCGGGAACGGAGCTGGTGCGCCGGGTGCTGCAGCGCGGTATCGACCGGGGCGAGTTCCGCACAGTCGATCTGCACCACACGGTTCACGCCATCATGGCCCCCCTGATCTTCCTCGTGATGTGGAAACATTCGCTGGCCCCCTGCTGCGGAGCCAGCGGCGCGATCGACCCCGAAACATTCATCGCCCAGCATGCCGACCTGATGGTGCGCGGGCTGCACAAGGAGCTCAACGCATGAAGCGATGGTGGAAATGGGCCGTGGCCGCCCTGGTGGTGGCGCTGTTGGCCGGCGTGGCGCTGCGGGCGCTGTCGGTGCGTCGGGCGCAACAACAGGCCCAGGCCGAAGCCGCGGCGGCCAAGACGGCCCTGGTGGTCGAAC
>DAIOSZ010000304.1:0-1999 GCA_036752305.1 Burkholderiaceae bacterium | reverse complement strand
CGTGCTCAAAGCCACGACGGTGAAGATCCGCCACCTGCCCGGTGGCGGGCGCCTGACGCCGTTCACGCTGATTGGAACAGTGGGTGCATTCCATTCAGCGGCGGATTTCAAGGTCAATGGCACGACGGTGAACGCCAGTTCACCCGGTGTCGTGTTCTCGGGTGGATCGGCAGCCGACCTCAAGAATGGCGTCAAGGTGACGGTCACAGGCTTGAGCGTGACGCAGGGCGTGCTCGCCGCGACACAGATACAGTTTGACTGACGCCCCGACCAACTCTATCCCATGCACGCCCCCGCCCTCACCTGCTTCACCCTGACCCTGGACGCCCAGGTCGCC
The DNA here is from genome assembly GCA_036752305.1 of Burkholderiaceae bacterium. GTDB lineage: Bacteria > Pseudomonadota > Gammaproteobacteria > Burkholderiales > Burkholderiaceae_C > DAIOSZ01. The sequence continues at coordinate 1,662 of DAIOSZ010000304.1, read as the reverse complement.
CATCTGCAACTGAGCCGCCCTGAGGCGCTCAACACCATGGGCCCGACGTTCTGGCGCGAGCTGGATGCCGCGCTGGCTTGGCTGCCCCAGGGCAACGCGGCGCGCGCGCTGGTGATCTCCAGCACCGGCAAGCATTTTTCGGCCGGCATGGCGCTGGACGTGTTCGGCTCGGCCATCAGCATGGACGACGCCTCGCCCGAGGGCCGTGCCGCCATCGCCGACCTGCTGGGCGACCTGCAAGCCACCTTCACCAAGCTGGAGACGCTGCGCATCCCGGTCATCGCGGCGCTGCACGGCGGCTGCATCGGTGGCGCGGTGGACATGGTCACGGCCGCCTGCATCCGCTATGCCACGCGCGATGCCTTTTTCTGCATTCAGGAAATCAACATCGGCATGGTCGCCGACGTGGGCACGCTGCAACGCCTGCCCAAGCTGCTGCCCATGGGCCTGGTCAAGGAACTGGCCTACACCGGGCGGCGCCTGTCGGCCGAACGCGCGCTGCAATACGGGCTGGTCAACGAGCTGTTCGATACACCCGAAGCTTGCGTGCGGGCGGCGCTGGCCTGCGCGCGCGAGATCGCCGCCAAGCCGCCAGTGGCCATCTGGGGCACCAAGCAGGTGATCCACTACGCGCGCGACCATTCGGTGGACGACGCGCTCAAGCAAATGGGCTGGGTGCAGGGCGCCATCTGGAGCAACGCGCACGTGGCCGAGGCCATCCGCGCCATGCAGCGCCGTGAAGCGGGCGAGTTTCCGCCGCTCAAGCCGCTGGAATCGTTTTTTGATCACTCCTGAAAATGTAGCTGCCCGTGGTTGATTTCAGGGCTTTGTGGCGATGATTCATACCAAAAATCGGGCTCCAGAAGCCCGCCAGGCCAGCGCAAGCGGTGCCCAGCGGCCTCCAGGGCCGCTGAAAGGTCTGTTTTTGAGGGCTCTCAAGGCCTGAAACGACCGGAATGCATCCACGGCCAGCTACTTTTTTGATAGCTATCGCCGATCTGCTCAACGCCCCCCCGACACGTCAACCAGGGCCATCGTGGTGTAGCTCGCCTCCGGCGAGAGCAGCCAGACGATCAACTGCGCCACTTCCTGCGCCGTGCCGCCGCGCTGCATGGGAATCTGGTGCCTGAGCGCCTCCACGCGGTCCGGCCAGCCCCCGGAGGCGTGGATGTCGGTGTCGATCAGCCCGGGGCGCACGGCGTTGACGCGGATGCCCTCGGCCGCCACCTCCTTGGCCAGGCCCTGGGTAAACACGTCGATGGCGCCCTTGGCGGCCGCGTAATCGACGTACTGCCCCGGCGAGCCCAGGCGCGCGGCGGCGCTGGACAGGTTGACGATGGCGCCGCCCGCGCCGCCGTGGCGCGTGCTCATGCGCCGCACGGCTTCGCGGGCGCACAGGAACGAGCCGATCACGTTGACGTCGAACATGCGCCGCCAGCGGGCGAAGCTCATCTCATCGACGCGCTGCGCCAGGTCCACCACGCCGGCGTTGTTCACCAGGCCGCTCAGGCGGCCGAGACCCAAGGGGTGGCGGCCTCGGGCCTGGCGGTGGACTCGCTGCATTTCGGCTATCGCATCAAGGCCAACGGCTTTCGCGCGCCGCGCTGGCAGCCGGTCCGCGTCTTCGATGACGGGCTGAAGACCTACATCCAGTTTCCGCGC
>DAIOSZ010000303.1:0-2000 GCA_036752305.1 Burkholderiaceae bacterium | reverse complement strand
GGCATCTACCTCGTCGGCAGCGTTGCCGGCTGGGAGCGGTGGCTGGCTGCCAGCGCGGGCTACTTCCTGGTGTGGCGGCTGTGCCTGTACGGCGCGACGGTCTATGGCTGGGTCTGGATGCGCCGCCGGCTGCTGGCCCGCGAGGAAGACGCGCAAGCGCGGCGACGCCTGGTGCGCAGCGAGATCGCCGGCGTCGTCGCCATCGTGGCGCTGGAAGCCAGCCTGCTGATGCAGAGCTGAAGAGGGAGCCGCGCCATGACGCTTTTTACGACCGACTACCTGGAGTACTACCTGACGCTGGTGTCCTGGATCGTCAACAACGGCATCTGGGCGGTGCTGGTGTCGAGCGGAGTATTCGCGCTGCCGTTCGTCGCCATCATCGTGCAGGAGTGGTTGAAGGCCCGTGCGGAAGGTGCCGACGAAGGCAACAAGGGCGTGCTCTCGGCTGCGCGCATCGAGAACCGGGTCTTCGTCGCCATCGTGGTGGTGATGTTCGCTGGCATCCCGTTCATCGACGTGGACCTCAACACCATCCAGTACGACAGCTCGCGCTCGGCCCAGTGCCAGGTCAGCGTGCCGCAGCCCACGGATACCGGCTGGTCGCAGTCCTTCAGCACCATCAACAACCAGTCGGCGAAGGTGCCGGTCTGGTGGGCTTTCATGCACGCGCTCTCGCGCGCCGTCACGAGCGCCTCGGTGGCGGCGATCCCATGCGGCACGGACCTGCGGCAGATGCGCATGGAGATCGACGCGACCCGCATTGACGACCCGGTACTGGCTCAGGAAGTAGCGGATTTCTCGCGGGATTGCTATGGGCCTGCGCGGGCCAAATTGTTCATGCAGCGCCCTCAGCTTGATGAGCAGCAGATGCACGACGTGACCTGGATAGGGTCGAGGTTTTTCACGGACACGGGCGGCTACTACGACACCTACCGCTCAAGCACGCCGCGCGACGACTGGCCCTACGACAGCACCCGCGATGCGGGGCTTGCACAGGTGGGCAGCGGTGGCGGCTACCCGACCTGCAGGCAGTGGTGGGCCGATGGCGGCAATGGCCTGCGGGCACGCCTGCTGGGACAGGTGGACCCGAACCTGTTGAATCGCCTGGCAGGCTGGGCCGGGTTCCTGAGCAGGGCCGAGGTGGACGACTCGGTGATCCGCGCCATCGCGTCACCGCGGCAACAGAAATTGAACCAGGGTAGCGTCTATACGGACTATGGCGGCCAGATCGACAAGACCTTGCCGAACATCGTGACGCGGGCCACGGGAGACGTTGGGATGGCCGTCGGCGCGATTGCCGCGTTTCCCGCCATGGACGTCGTGAGACAGTCTCTGCCCATGGTCCTCGCCTTGCTCAAGATGGCGCTGGTCATCTGCATCCCGCTTGTGCTGGTCGTAGGCACCTACGATCTGAAGACGGTCGTTACCGTCAGCGTCGTGCAGTTCGCGCTCTTCTTCACGGACTTCTGGTTTCAGCTTGCGCGCTGGATCGATTCGACGATCCTGGATGCGCTCTATGGCTGGGGGTTCGGCTGGAATCGGCCGCACACCAACTTCGACCCGCTGGTGGGGCTGAACAACGCCTTCGGAGACATGCTCCTGATGTTTGTCACGGGCACGATGTTCATCGTACTGCCTACGTTCTGGATCATGGCCTTGGCTTGGGCGGGCGTTCGTGCCGGCAACGTGTTGCAAGGCCTCGCAGGAGCCACCGGAGATGCCAAGGCTGCTGGCGGAAGGGGAGGAAGCATTGCGATCAATGCAGTGTCGAAGAAGTGATCGCTGCTAGTCGTCCTCGACATGAGGATCAATGCGGAAACCGTCGTAGGTGTATAGGCCGAATCCTGCTGGTCCGTTTCGCCACTCTGGCTCGGGCAACTCCTCGCCCAAGTCGGTGTTGCGGGCCATCCAGGCAACCACCATGACGCACACCATCACCAGGGCCAGCCAGAAGGTGGTGTACAGCAGCACCCCGAGCGCAGCCAGCTTAACCATCCACA
>DAIOSZ010000302.1:0-2024 GCA_036752305.1 Burkholderiaceae bacterium | reverse complement strand
GCCACTGCAACAGCGGCATGTTCAGCGCGGTGGCAACTTCCTCGGCCAGCATGGTCTTGCCGGTGCCGGGCTCGCCCTTGATGAGCAGCGGGCGCTGCAAGGTGATGGCGGCGTTGACGGCCAGCATCAGGTCCTGAGTGGCGACGTATTGGTCGGTGCCGTGAAATTTCATGAAGGGCGGTTCCTGGGAGGTCCGCCTCCCGCGTGGCGGCGGGAAGCGAGGGGACGTGGGAAGCGGCGAGGCGCGCCGATATAATTTGCCGTTGAGAAAAATCAACCACCCGCATTTTCCGCTCAAAATGACCAAGCTTCTGCCCATCGTGTTTGCCCCCCTTGTCGCCGCCGTGACGGGCACCGTCCACGCGCAGGACGTCAAGGGCGATGCTGCTGCCGGTGCCGGCAAAGTGGCCATGTGCATCGGCTGCCACGGCATCAAGGGCTATCAGGCCAGCTTTCCCGAGGTCTACAAGGTGCCGATGATCTCCAGCCAGGGCGCGGGGTACATCGCGGCGGCGCTCACCGGCTACAAGAAGGGTGACCGCAAGCACCCGACGATGCGGGCCATCGCCGAGTCGCTGTCCGATCAGGACATCGCCGATGTGGCGGCCTACTATGCCGCCGACGGCAAGGGCGGGGCCGCGCTGCCCGACAAGGCGGGTGAAGCCAGCGGCAAGGTGGCCGATCTGCTGAACAAGGGCGCCTGCGTGTCCTGCCATGGCGCCAACTTTGCCAAGCCCATCGATCCGAGCTACCCCAAGATCGCGGGCCAGCACGCCGACTACCTGTTCGCCGCGCTCAAGGCCTACAAGAACGACACGCACGCGACCTGGGGCCGCAGCAACGGCGTGATGGCGGGCGTGGCCAAGCAGTTCTCGAATGCCGAGCTCAAGGATCTGTCCAAGTACCTGGCTTCGCTTGAGGGCGATCTGAAGGTCGTGCCGCAGTCCAAGTTTCGTTGAGACGCAGGCTCGCGTTTACAAAAAGCCGCCCCAGGGCGGCTTTTTTCTTGGCGCTTGTCTCGGGGCTGCTGATGGACAGACTTGAAGGGCCAGGTGTCACAGCAGCACTTCGATCAGGCTCGGCCCCGGTTCAGCCAGCTTGCGTCGAAGGGCGGCGGAGAGCTCGCCCGCGCGGCTCACGCGGCAGGCGTTGACGCCATGACCCCGGGCGAGTGCCTGCCAGTCGAGCGCGGGGCGCTCCAGGCTCAGCATGTCGGTGGCGCGCCGGCCCGGCGCTCCCGCGCCGACCTGGGCGAACTCGCCGCGCAGAATCTGGTACTGGCGGTTGGCAAAGACGAGCACGGTCACGTCCAGTTGTTCGCGCGCCAGGGTCCACAGCGCTTGCAGCGTGTACATGGCGCTGCCGTCGCCTTCGAGTGCGATGACCCGTCGCCCGGGGGCGGCAATGGCCGCGCCCACGGCGACCGGCAGGCCAAAGCCGATCGAGCCGCCCATGTTGGTCAGCCAGTCGTGTGGGGCGGCCTGGCGCGTGGCGGCGTCCAGCGCGCGGCCAGTGGTGACGGCCTCGTCCACCACGATGGCGTTTTCAGGAATATGCGCGGCCAGCAGCGCGCCGATGCTGCTCGGGGTGAGGGCGTCGCCGCTGCTTGGCAGCGCGGGGGCGGCGCGTTCCACGATGGCGGGCCTAGCGCCCGTGGCGCCGAGTTCCTCGCACAGCAGGCGCAGCGCCTCGGCCGGGTTTTGCGCGTGCGTGGAGAGCGTCACGAAACGCGTGCCCTCGGGCGCCAGCATGCCGGGCTTGCCCGGATAGGCAAAAAAGGCCACCGGCGGCGTTGCGCCGACCAAAACGATGTTCCGATACGGTGCCAGGGCCTGCTGCGCGGGCTCCACGGCATAGGGCAGGCGCGGCAACGCGACGCGGCCGGCGCCGCGCTCGGCACGCTCGACGTAGAACTCGCTCATCAGGCCGCAGCCGGTGGCCGCCGCGATGCGTCCGGCCCATTGGCTGGCGGCGTGGCGCGCGGCGCGCCCGCCGAGCAGCAGCAAGGTATGTTCGGCCTGCTC
>DAIOSZ010000301.1:1779-2053 GCA_036752305.1 Burkholderiaceae bacterium | reverse complement strand
AGTCCCAGTTGTACACGTCCGTAGCGGTCGATCTTCCTGCACTTCAGGCGCCTGACCGCACCCTCACCCCCACCTGGCTGGACCTTCTCTTGGAGACAGAGTCGCGCTCGCTGGTTGCTGCGGGCCATTTTGAAGAAGCGTGGTCGCTCATGCAGCAGTCGGGACTGTCCTTTGCGCGGACGCCGGAAGACTATCCGCGTGCAGCATTGGTGGCGTATTTGCGCGCCTACATCGCCCACGGGTGCGATCTGGCAGGAATTGGCGCATTTTTGGC
>DAIOSZ010000301.1:0-1769 GCA_036752305.1 Burkholderiaceae bacterium | reverse complement strand
AGCTCCAATTGTTGGCCTTTGCGGCCTGGCAACAACTGCAAGTGTATGGGCCGGAAAAAGCCGCAGAGACGCTGGCGGAGGCTGCCCGGCTGGCCAAAGAAACCGGCTATGTGCGGGTGCTCCTGGACATTCCCGCGCTGGCGGAAACCGTCGCCGGTGCGGGCGACGCCGCAAAACATGCGCCGGCGGGGTGATGCGCAAGAGATGGGCCATCATGCATAAGACGTTATCGGTAATAGACAGGATGAACAGGATTTACAGGATTGAGATTCATCCTGTAAATCCTGTTCATCCTGTCCAAGATTTTATTGCCGATAAAGTCTATAGCTCGACTTTGTCCATTTATGTAGCGAAGGCAAGTGTGTCCATGAGGCGGTCGAAAAGCGCCCTTGGAATTTGTACGACGTCGGTATCGTTGGGCGACATCCAAATAATCTCGACGGGCCAAAGGCGCTGCCGCACGAAGGCCAGGGTATCGGAAAACGTCGGCACCTCCTTTGCATACCAGGCGGCCTGACGCGTTGATGGTTGTTGTCCTTGGAGCAGGTGATGAGCAAACAGTGTGACCAACGAGAAGAGCCCCAACAAGGTTGGTGTCGTGCGCAGAATGGCCAGGTCAGACCACTGGCGCTGGGTTTCGATGCCGAGATGGGCGCGGGCCTCCTCGAAGGTGACTTCCAACTGCCAGCGCAGGACAAACCACTCCACAATTTGTGGGGCGGCGACACTGCTGTCCGTGCAGAGCAGCGCCTGGGGTTGCATGGCCTTGGTCGGGTCTGTGTCCAGCGGGTCTGCGATCAGCACCCAGCGCAGCGGCACTGTCGGCATCCCGCTGTGATACCAGACCGCAGTACCGGTGGCCAGCCGTACTTTGCGCGTGGTGCGACCATACCAGGCAATGGTATGCTCAGTCCAGACCGTCGTCGGGTCGTTCAAGCGTGCCGCCAGATTGGGTTGCCGTGCACCTTTCTTGCGTGGGGCGCCACGTTTACCCGGTGGGCGGGGTGGGGCTGGGTCATAGAGCGCCGCATCCAGCCGCAACCGCGTCACGATTGTCACTGGCTCCGCCAAGCCCTGACTGGCCGCCAGCAGTTCCATGGCCGCATACGAACTATCAGCCGTCACGATCAGTTGGCGTTTGGGCAGCCAGGCCCGCACCTGCACAATCATCTGGCGTGCCCAGTCGGTGAGCAGTTTGTGCTGCGGCTTGCGTTCTTGGTAGTAGCGTTCCGAAGGTGCCAGCACCGTCAAGAAGGGCAAGGCCCATACGCGCTGCGCCCACGGAATGGGCGCCAACAGCATCATGCAAACCCAACGCAGCCCGCTCGTCTTGACGAAGAACGACTTGCTCGACCGCACGGCATCACGGTAGATGCCCCTGGCCGCAATCTTGGCCCCACGCCGGCGTTCAATGTGGTCGTCGAGGCCGATGACGATCGGTGCATCGGCCGGCACAAAGGCTGCTACCAACAGGCGCAGCAGCACACCACTGACCGCATGACTCGACCACTTCGCCCGATTCAACACCCGGTGGAAGTTCTGAAACTGCTGCTCTTGGCCCAGTCCCATCACCCGCAACGCAGAGGTCACGGTCCGCTTACCGGGCGCCAAGATGGCGCCCACCAGCAAAATCTTGGCCCACTCCCAGACGCGTTCGCTAAATATAGGCTCAAAGTGTCGCAGTACATGTATAATGGCTGGTGGCAGGTTACGCATGGTTCCTCCATTCTTGGTCGATGGGTTTGAGTCAAGCTTACCCTGCTTTTTGT
>DAIOSZ010000300.1:0-2075 GCA_036752305.1 Burkholderiaceae bacterium | reverse complement strand
GCTGATGCGCTCGATCAGGCCCTTGCCGCCGCGCGGGATGATCACGTCCACGTACTCCGGCATGGCGATGAGCGCCCCCACGGCGGCCCGGTCGGTCGTGGGCACGAGTTGCACCGCGTCGCACGGCAGGCCTGCTTCTTCCAATGCGTCCCGCACCAGCGCCGCCAACGCCCGGTTGGATTCGATCGCCTCGGAGCCCCCGCGCAGGATGCAGGCGTTGCCGCTCTTGATCGACAGGCTCGCCGCCTCGATGGTGACGTTCGGGCGACTCTCGAAAATCATCCCGAACACGCCGATGGGCACGCGCATCTGTCCAACCCGGATGCCGCTGGGTTGCTGGCGCATGCCGATGATCTCGCCGATCGGATCCGGCATCGCGGCGAGTTGCTCGCAGCCCTCGGCGCAGGTCTCGATCACGCGGGGCGTGAGCTTGAGGCGGTCCACCATGGGCTCGGCCAGGCCCGCGGCGCGGGCCCGCTCCAGGTCGAGGGCGTTGGACGCTTGCAGCGCGGAGGCTTGCTCGCGCAGGCGCCGCGCGATAGCCTTGAGGGTCAGGTTCTTGACGGCCGCCGTTGCGGCAGCCATGCGCGTGCTCGCCGCGCGCGCCTGCACGCCCAGCATCTGCACCGTCTCGACAGGGGATAGCGCGTTCATGCCCGCATTGTCGCAAAAGGGGCTTGTCCGCGCTGAACGGTTGCCCAGGAGGTTCACGCATGAGCGATTTGTCGGTTGGCACGCGCCGCCAGGCGCTTGGCGCGCTGGCCGCGCTCGCGCTGCCGAGCATCGGACTGGCGCCTGTCGCGGTGCGCGCGCAAGGCCTCGATCTCGCGGCGCGCCTGCAATCCTGGCCGCTCAACGTGAAGCAGACCACGCGCATCCACGACGTGGCGCCCGCGCCCGACGGCGGCGTGTGGTATGCGGCGCAGCAAAGCGGGCATCTGGGCTGGTTTGACCCCAAAACGGGCAAATCGGAACTCATTGCGCTGGGCGGCGGTTCCGCGCCGCATGGCGTGATCCAGGGTCCGGACGGCGCGGCCTGGCTGACCGACGGCGGCCAGCAAGCCATCGTGCGCGTGGCCTGGCCCTCGCGCGAAATCAGGAAATTCCCGCTGCCTGAAGGCACTCCCTACGCCAACCTCAATACGGCGGCCTTCGACGGCGCGGGCGACCTGTGGTTCACCGGCCAAAGCGGCTACGTGGGCCGTGTGGCGCTCAAGACCGATGGCGGGAAGGTCTCGGTCAAGGCCTCGCCCAAGGGGCGGGGGCCCTATGGAATCTGTGCCACGCCGAGGGGGGATGTGTGGTGGTGCTCGCTGGCCGGCTCCTACATCGCGCAGATCGACCGCAAGAGCGGGGGGTCGCGCGTGGTCCAGCCGCCCACCCCCGAGCAGGGCGCGCGGCGCGTGTGGTCGGACAGCCAGGGCCGCATCTGGGTGGCCGAGTGGATGAGCGGCAATCTGTCGATGCACGACCCGCGCAAGGGCGACGGCCCGGCGAGCTGGCGCACCTGGCGCGCGCCGGGCGAGCATCCCAAGGTCTATGCCGTCTACGTGGACGAGCGCGACATCGTCTGGGCCACCGAATGGAACGGCAACGCGCTGCTGCGCTTCGACCCCGCCACCGAACGCTTCGACCGCCTGGTCATGCCGCGCGCCGGCACCTTGATCCGCCAGATCCTGGGCCGTCCCGGCGAGGTCTGGCTGCCCGAGAGCGGCACGGAGCACATTTCGGTGCTCAAAACCGCCTGAAATCTGTATCGAAAGAGGTTCTGATGACCGCCCGACCACCACGGGCAGCTTCCAAATCAATAGCGCCTACGCGGTCGCGCGGCACACCTGAAGCGCCAGTTGCCGCAGCGCCGCCCAGGCATCCCTGGGCCAGCCGGGAAACGCCAGGCCCTTGATCACGCCGTCGGCTTCGTGCGCGGCCAGCAGCCAGGCGTCCACCTGGGCGTCGGACAGGCGCGGCAGCAGGCGCTCGAACAGCCGCTCGCGCGCGCCCCAGATGCGCTGCTCGCGCAGGGCCATCGGCAGCGGCTTGCCCTCCCGCATCGCGGCGCGCACGCGCTTGAGGCC
>DAIOSZ010000299.1:0-2082 GCA_036752305.1 Burkholderiaceae bacterium | reverse complement strand
CATGTTCGTGACCGGCCCCGAAGTGGTCAAGACCGTGACCCACGAGAGCGTAACCTCGGATGAGTTGGGCGGCGCCGTCACCCACACCACGCGCAGCGGCGTGGCCGACCTGGCGTTCGAAAACGACGTCGAGGCGCTGCTCATGCTGCGGCGTTTCTTCAACTACATCCCGGCCAGCAACCGCGAGAAGGCCCCCTACCGGCCGACGCAGGACGCGGCCGATCGCGCCGACCTGAGCCTGGACACCCTGGTGCCCGACAACCCCAACCAGCCCTACGACATCAAGGAAGCCATCGTCAAGACGGTGGACGACGGCGAATTCTTCGAGCTGCAGCCCGACTACGCCGCCAACATCGTGATCGGCATGGCGCGCATGGACGGCCACGTAGTCGGCATCGTCGCCAACCAGCCGCTGGTGCTGGCCGGCTGTCTGGACATCAAGAGCAGCATCAAGGCGGCGCGCTTCGTGCGCTTTTGCGACGCCTTCAACATCCCGGTCATCACCTTCGTCGACGTGCCCGGCTTCATGCCCGGCACCAGCCAAGAGTACGGCGGCATCATCAAGCACGGCGCCAAGCTGCTCTACGCGTATGCCGAATGCACCGTGCCCAAGATTACGGTGATTACGCGCAAGGCCTATGGCGGCGCCTATGACGTGATGAGCTCCAAGCACCTGCGCGGCGACGTCAACCTGGCTTGGCCCCATGCCGAAATCGCCGTGATGGGCGCCAAGGGCGCGGTGGAAATCATCTTCCGCGAAGAAAAAAAGGACCCCGAGAAGCTGGCCGCGCGCGAGGCCGAATACAAGGCCCGCTTTGCCAACCCGTTTGTCGCCGGGGCCCGCGGCTTCATCGACGACGTGATCCAGCCGCATGAGACACGCCAGCGCATCTGCCGCAGCCTGGCGATGCTCAAGGACAAGAAGCTCGAGAACCCCTGGCGCAAGCACGGGAACATTCCGCTGTGAGGAGATAAACCGTGGCACTCGTGACTAAGCTGACTCATCAACCGTTGCAGTCGTTCACGACACATACGACGGTGGATTGCACCTACACGATCGTTAGTGTCGATGGTGAAAAATAACTTCAACTCGACACCTACGGATCAGCGAATCGCGCGAATCCAGGCAAGAAGAGCCAAAGCTTGCGCCTTGGGAAATCAGCACTTGATCAACTGAAGAAGATCATTCAAGAAAACGGGCTTTGAAATGTTCAAGAAAATCCTGATCGCCAACCGCGGCGAGATCGCCTGCCGCGTCATCGCCACCGCCCAGCGCATGGGCATTGCTACGGTGGCGGAGTATTCCGACGCCGACGCCGGCGCGCGCTTTGTCCAGCTGGCTGATGAGGCCGTGCGCCTGGGCCCGCCGCCCTCGCGCGAGTCGTATCTGCTGAGCGACAAGATCATCGAGGCGGCCAAGGCCACCGGGGCGCAGGCCATCCACCCGGGCTATGGCTTCCTGAGCGAGAACGAGGCCTTCGCGCGCAAGGTCGAAGAGCAGGGCCTGGTCTTCATCGGGCCCAAGCACCACAGCATCGCGGCCATGGGCGACAAGATCGCCTCCAAGAAGCTGGCCGACGAAGCCAAGGTCAACACCATTCCCGGCTACAACGACCCGATCGACACGCCCGAGCAGGCCGTAGAGATCGCCCAGGGAATCGGCTACCCGGTGATGATCAAGGCCAGCGCCGGCGGCGGCGGCAAGGGCCTGCGCGTGGCCTTCAACGACAAGGAGGCGCACGAGGGCTTCAGCGCCTGCCGCAACGAGGTCCGCAACAGCTTTGGCGACGACCGCGTGTTCATCGAAAAGTTCGTCGAGCAGCCGCGCCACATCGAGATCCAGGTGCTGGGCGACGCGCACGGCAACGTGGTGTACCTGAACGAGCGCGAATGCTCCATCCAGCGCCGCCACCAGAAGGTCATCGAAGAGGCGCCGTCGCCCTTCATCAGCGAGGCCACCCGCAAGGCCATGGGCGAGCAGGCGGTGCAGCTGGCCAAGGCGGTGCAGTACCAGTCGGCCGGCACGGTGGAGTTCGTGGTCGGCAAGGACCAGGACTTCTACTTCCTGGAGATGAACACGCG
>DAIOSZ010000298.1:1657-2085 GCA_036752305.1 Burkholderiaceae bacterium | reverse complement strand
CCTTGCCAGGCAGCTTGACCTTCCAGGCCACCTTGTCGGCGGTCCAAGCGGTGGGGGATCCGACGTCGGCGATGCTGCCGTTGGCGTTGGGGCCCCGCCAGCTTGCCCATTGAGCTGCCACCGGCTTGTTCCCGCCTGCCAGGGTCGCTCCAACCAAGAAGAGCACGAGGGAAAAGCGACAAATTGCCTGGCCGAGTCGAGCGCACATCGCGAAAAAACTCCAAGGCTTGACTTGAGGTAGGACTCGTTCTTTTGGGGCCCCAGAACTAGAAACGCTCCCCCAGCATAACGGCAGACTTGCCATCTGAGAAACGGGCTGCCGAGAACCAGCCAACAAAGACGACACGTCCACCTGTCTACGCCGTCTGTCGCAATATCCGGTCAGTCTCCGAGGGCTGCAATGAAACGCTGGCCCTTCTCCCAGGGCG
>DAIOSZ010000298.1:0-1647 GCA_036752305.1 Burkholderiaceae bacterium | reverse complement strand
ATTGGAGCGATATCGCCGGCGCTCACAACTCGATACCCCCTCCAGCGCAACGCCAAGAAGCAGATGGCGAACATTGCGAAGATAGTCAACGAAATCGTTACGGTTTCAACCGTGTCGGCGAAGCTCGTTCTCTTGGGTCCAGCGCAGGGCGATTGCGCCATCTTGGGTAGTCTGGCATAACTAGGGGCTGGTGGTCGTGTGTTTGTGGCGAGCGTGCTCGCTGCCGCGGTCGCCTGTCCTCGCCGGAGGCGCGCGATGCGCAAGACGACCCAGGCCCGAATCGCCACTCACTTCGCCGCGCTCACGGATCCGCGGCGCGGCAAGGCGACCTATCCCTTGATCAACGTGGTCACGATCGCACTGTGCGGCATGCTTTGCGGCGCCGACGACTTCGTGTCGATCGCCGAGTGGGGCCGGCAGAAGCGCGACTGGCTGGCCAAGTTCCTCGACCTCTCGGCCGGCATTCCCTCGCACGATCGCTTCAACGCCATCTTCGCCGCTTTGAAGCCGGCCGAGTTCGAACGTTGTCTGTTGAGTTGGATCACCGCGCTGCATGAACTCAGCGGTGGCCAGCTCGTGGCCATCGACGGCAAGACGCTCCGCCGCAGCTTCGACGCCGCCAGCTCGAAGGCGGCCATCCACATGGTCAGCGCCTGGGCCACGGCCAACCACATCAGCCTGGGGCAGGTGGTCGTCGACGCGAAGAGCAACGAGATCACGGCGATCCCCAAACTGCTGCAAATCCTGGAGCTTTCCGGGGCGCTCGTGACGATCGACGCCATGGGTTGTCAGACCGAGATCGCCCAAGAGATCATCGCCGCCGGGGCCGACTACGTGCTGGCGGTCAAAGGCAACCAACCCACGTTGCACGACGGCATCGTGAGCTTCTTCGACCAGCACTTGGAAGACGAGTTCGCCCGCGTGAAGGTCAGCCGACACGCGACGCAGGAGAAGGGGCATGGGCGCGTGGAGCAGCGTCAATACGCGGTGTGCGCCGTGCCTGACGATCTGCCGGATGCGCGGCGTTGGCAGAACTTGAAGGCGATCGGCCTGGTGACCTGTGAAGTGGAGCGCGAAGGGAAGCATCATGTCGAGGCGCGGTATTACATTCTCAGCCGCAAGCTGACGGCGCGGAGCTTTGCGGCGGCCGTTCGCGGCCATTGGAGCATCGAGAACCGGTTGCACTGGCAGCTCGACGTCACGTTCGGCGAAGATCAATCGCGGCTCCGCAAAGGCCACGTCGACGCCAACGCCAGCATCCTCCGCCGCGCGGCCCTCAGCCTGCTCAAGAACAACCACACCAAACAGCTGGGCCTCAAGAACAAACGCCTCTGCGCTGGCTGGAGCGAAGACTATCTGCAAGAACTCCTCTTCGGAGCCTAAGTTATGGTGCAATCGCCCTGGGCTCAGACGCATACGTTTCGCTCGGCGTCGCCCTGTTTCAACTGCTCAATCTGGCCTGGACGATGCTGCCGCTCCTCATCTTGCGACGATGGGGCTATTTGATGCGACGATGAGCAGCTAGCGAAGGTTGTGGTCGCGAGACTGCCGAGTGCTACCATCCAATTCATGCCAAGGCGGCACGGGGCCGCTCAGGCAGAGATCTAAGCGTATTCGTGGAACGACGATCCGCCCCGTCCATGTCGT
>DAIOSZ010000297.1:0-2149 GCA_036752305.1 Burkholderiaceae bacterium | reverse complement strand
CCAACTCGTCAAATCGGCGGGCATCAAGGCGCAGTAAGAGAAGGCGCTGGGTGATGCGGGCGGCATAGCGGCTACAGTCTGGTCTGTATCCCGCAACTGCGCGGATCACTCGGGACGGGGAAGTCCCTTTCATTCGTTTGCCGGCGAACCCGTCGTATATGAACTCCCCCACAACGGCAAGAAACTGACCGATATTTTGGTTTTGTGGGAAGCGGCTGCAAAAGGAGCCGCAAGAGTTATCGGCGTCTGTCAGTGTGGGGTGAACCCGGTTGGCCATGATGGTCGATTTCTGTTCGAGCCCGTCCTGGGGCGGCCCGCAGATATCTCACACCTGCGTCCACCCATGGCCCGTGTGCCGCAAAAGCAGCCTGAGTTGCTCGCTCGCGAGGAGATCGAACCCTTGTTCTCCAACTGCTCTCATCCGGTGTACCGCATGGCGCTGCAAACCGGCTATGCGGCAGGCTTGGCCGGTTTTACGCAACGTTCGACGCCACAACGACGGTTGCGGCCTATGTAGCTTATAGGCTACAATTTTGCGATGCGTGTCGAGAAGACAGACGAGTATCGCGATTGGATTGACGGCCTACGAGATCTGACAGGACGCGCACGCATCCTCATGCGAGTTGATCGCCTCGCCCATGGCAATCCTGGCTCGCATCGCAGTCTGACTCACGGCGTTTCAGAGCTCAAGATCGATGTCGGCCCGGGTTACCGGGTCTACTACACCCAGCGTGGTGATCGCTTGCTGCTTCTGCTCGTCGGCGGCGACAAGTCCACCCAGTCCAAGGACATCGCCAAAGCTATTCGTCTATCTCAGGCGTTTGGAGATTGAACATGGCCAGCACCATCCGCAAGTCTGCACCCAAGGTCAAGACTTCCTCCTACGACGTGGCCGAGCATCTGCGAACCCCAGAAGAGATGGCGGCTTATCTCGACGCATGGCTCGAAGAAGCACCCGACGACGTTTCCGGTATTGCTCGCGCCCTGGGCGATATCGCTCGCGCCAAAGGCATGAGCCAGATCGCCAAGGAGGCTGGCCTCAGTCGTGAGAGCCTCTATCGCGCACTCAGCGAAGGCGGCAATCCCAGCTTCGCTACTGTGCTCAAGGTTGCGCGCGCCCTTGGAGTGCGTCTCCACGCGCAGCCGGCCTGAGCGACCCCATTTTTACGTCGCCGTGCCCATGGTGCAAGGCGGCAAGGTGCGCGGCCTGGCCGTCACCAGCCCCACCCGGCTGGGTGCCCTGCCAGACCTGCCCACCGTGGCCGAGGCCGGCGTCACCGGGTTCGAAATCAAGGAATGGGAAGGCCTGGTCGCCCCACGCGGCACGCCAACGGCCATCGTCGACAAATGGAACGCGAAGCTGACGCGCGTCATGGCCCAGGCCGACGTGCGCACCCAGTTGAACGACCTGGGCATGACCGCGGCCGCTGCCAACAGCCCAACTCAGTTTGGCGAACTCATCCGCAGCCAGCTCGGCTATTGGTCCCAACTCGTCAAATCGGCGGGCATCAAGGCGCAGTAAGAGAAGGCGCTGGGTGATACGGGCGGCTGGCTCAGTTTTAGGTCGGCACTGCCCTCAAAAGTGGCTCAGTTTTCGGTTGGCGACAACAGCTGTTGCCGCCACCGACGAATCCAAAGCACAAGCGGAATGACGGCAAAGGCCACGGCAGCGCCCAATTGCAGGGCCGCCCACATCGAGTATTTCGCCTTGTTTCGATCAGGGAACGATCCCAGCCAGGCAGTCTGAATCGCCCACATGAGGAACACACCAGCGATCAGCAGCAGCGCAATCGTCAGCACCCACAGCACCCACTTTTGCATCCGCATCACTTCCTCCGCGTAGCCCGGGGATACCCGGTATAGGGCGTGTTGAGATTGCTCGGCGAGCACTTCTGAATCACGTCTTGCGTGAAGGTCTGGCACGAGTTGAACGGCGGCGCAAAGCGTCCCAGTGCCTTCCCCATTTCAAGCTCTTTGTTGACGCACGCCTCGTCAACGTTCGGCAGCGGCGTGATGATGGTGGGCTTGTCGCATGAATGGTCAGAGACCACTACAGGCACGAACGGGAAGCCGCTTGCATCGTTGCCAGCCCGTGAACACGATGCCTGCTCATTCATGCCGGCCTCCTTCGTGTCCGTTTTCATCCAGC
>DAIOSZ010000296.1:0-2172 GCA_036752305.1 Burkholderiaceae bacterium | reverse complement strand
CCCTTGTATGACCAATGTTACATGACTTGACTGGTCTGGGAGACTGGTGGGTTGTGGCGCCGTGAGGAGTGTTTGTTGAGCCCTGGGGCGTTGAGACCTCTGCTTTCAGATTATTCCCTCTGGCCTTTGGCGTGAGGAGTTGTTCCATCAGGTGGCGAGCGGCGCGCGAGTGAACTCGTGCCGCGCCGGCTCGATCTCTTATCACAAGGAATTCCCGGTCGAAGGATGTGGAGGAGACTCGCGGTCCGTTTTCAATTCTGGGTTTTCGGAGTGCGAGTCATGTCTACCATTCAAGCTAAAACCGGCGCCAGCAGCGCCGTTCCGGATCCGCACGCGCTGTTGGGCGTGGGGATCGACACGGCCCGGTATGGGCATCGGGCAACATTCTTGCGCGCGGATCGACAGTTCGCAGCGCCGCCACTGGACTTTTGCGAATCGGCTGACGGGTATGCGCAGTTGCGGGCCGCGCTCCAGCGTTGGAGCACACAGCATCCGCAGGGAAGGATTCATGTGCGGATCGATGCGGCCGGTCAGTATGCGGCAAACCTGGAAGCGTTTCTCCGCCAGTTGCCGCTCACGCTGGAGATCTCGGTGGGCGAACCCGCGCGGAATGCCAACTATCGCCAGGCGCACTTCCCGAAGCGGAAGAGCGATGCCACCGATAGTCACGCGCAGGCCCGCTTTGCGGTCGTCGAGCAGCCAGCGGCCACGCGCCTCACGCCGCCGGAGTTTCTCGTGCTCCGCGAAGTGATGAGCCAGCTCGAATCGCAAGTCAAGCAAACGACGCGGCTGAGCAATCAATTGCACAACTTGCTGAGCCGTGTGTTCCCCGAGTTAGCGACGCTGGTTCCGGAAGTGAAGTCGCCCTGGGTGCTCGCGCTCCTCACGCGTTACTCCACGCCGGAGAAGCTCGCGCGGGCGAAGGTCTCGTCGCTGACCGGCATTCCCTATCTCACCGAGCAACGCGCGGCGAAGTTGCAACAAGCGGCGGCCAGCAGCGTCGCTTGTTTGCGCGGCGAGATTGCTGAGTCGCTCGTGCGCGAAGCGGTCCGCGAACTGACGGCCAGCCAGGCCATTACGAAAAAACTGTTGCAGTTGCTGCAGCAGGCGTTCGACGCGTTGCCGCCTGGTCCGCATCGCCTGCTGACCACGATCACCGGCATCGGGCCCGCGACGGCCGCGGCCATCGTGGCCAAGGTGGTCTCGTTGGATCGCTTCGCCACGCCGGCGCAACTCGTCAGCTACTTCGGCGTGTTCCCCGAAGAAAACACTTCCGGCGTTGATCGCCGCGGCACCCCTGTTCCGACGGGCACGATGTCGATGTCAGCCCAAGGCAATGACCTCGTGCGCCGGTATCTGTGGATGGCGGCCCAAACCGCCACGCTTCACAACCCAGCGATTCGCGCGCTCTTCCGCCGCCAGAAAGCCCGCGGCAAACGGGGCGACGTCGCGCTGGGGCACTGCATGCGCAAACTCCTGCACCTGGTCTTCGCGGTCTGGAAGACGGGCCGAGCGTTTGATCCGAAACACTATCCTTGGGAAGGTCCAGCCGCCTCGCCGGCGGCGCAAGCTTCATCCCCGGCGCCGACGACCACGCCGCCAGCAGCAGAAATGGCCGCGGGCCACACGGAGGCCATGCCTCGCGATCGATCAGTGGTCACCGCGGCCACTGGTAAACTAGCGCCAGCGGCAGAGGAGGTCAAGCCAACCGCGCCATCCCCACGCCAGGCGCGCCCGTACGTGGACTATGCCGCCCTGCGCCGCCAGGTGACGATGGAACAAGCGCTCGCGCACCTGAGACTGCTCGAGCGTTTGAAAGGCACAAACCGTCAATTGCGTGGCGCCTGTCCGATTCATCAGCCACAGCCCGATCCGAAATCCTCCGGCGAACGCTGCTTCTCCGTCTCGCTCGACAAGCAGGTCTTCCGCTGCTTCGATGACAACTGCTCCGCCCAAGGCAACGTGCTCGACCTCTGGGCGGCCGTCCACCACCTGCCACTCTACGAAGCCGCCCTGCATCTCGCCCAAACCTTCCAACTCCAACTGATCCAGAACAGAGAAGAGGAACCCGTCTTCCCCCCGCGCCCCACAACCGCCGCGTCAAAACCCCCATCCACTTCAGCCAGCATCACGCCCGACGACCATTGACACTAACCGTTCCATCTGAAAGGG
>DAIOSZ010000295.1:0-2173 GCA_036752305.1 Burkholderiaceae bacterium | reverse complement strand
AAATCGTCGCCATGTCGACCTCAGTCCGCGACAAAGATGAACAGACCTTCGTGGAAACAGCCCTCAAATTGAGCGGCAAGAGCGACGAGGAAGCCCGCAAGACAGGCGCACTCGACCGCGCCGACGAACAGGTCGAAGACCACGCCGTTGATTTTCAGGCCGGAGATGGCGCTCAGGGTGGCGAGCGAGATGGCATCGGCAGCAGCATCCACCAGTTGCTGGCGGGCCAGGACGGCGATGCCCTCAATCTCGGAATTCTTGATATAGCTGGGGCGTTTTCGGTCGCAATGCCGGTAGCCAAGAGTCAACACCGGCATTCACTTGTCCCCCGTCGCTTGCTTGCGATACATCCGTACCAGGCCCCCCACGTCGTCGCGCATGTCTGGCGGAAGGCGGCTGGCCTCAACAAAGGCGTCGTCGACATTCTCGCCAAGGATTTCTGCCGCCTTGCGGATCAGCTCGTCCTTGGGCGGCTTCTCGATGTCGCGCTCTATGCGCGACCAGTAGGCAGGCGAGATGTCCAGCTGCCGGGCGAAGTCATTCATCTGAATGCCCTTCGCCTCCCTCTTCTGTCTGATGTAGGCACCAAATGCCATGTTGTGACCCAATTGCGTGATTAGTTAATTGACGCCATCGTATCGAGCAGATCGGCGCCTGTCAACTGTTTCGTAAACGCGCAATCCGGTTCCCTGCCAGACAGGCACCGCTGGCCTGCTGGGGCATCGAGGCCGGGCCACCAGATGAGTCCGATTACCCGGAATTGCCATCCGCTTCGGAACATCGCGCACATCATCTGTGACGGTTGCAATTCCTCGGAGCCGTCATGAAGAACCTCGAACTCGCATCTCCCTCAGAGATGTCCGCCAGCGCCCGCGCTGGTGAAATCACCGCCATCCTTGCGGCCGCCATTGTCCGCACCGTCGTCGCAGAAGCGCCAAAACAGAGAGAAGTTGGCCTTGGCTTCCTGCCCGACCAGCGCGTTCATACAACCCCCTATCAACAGGAGAAGTTGTGATGAACGAGAAACAAGCATCCGTCGCCGCGCGGATTGCGGAGTTGTCGAGCCTGCCCATCGCCGAGTTGTGGCCAGTGTGGGATCGGTACTTCAGCAGCCGCCCCATCAACCCCAACCGCGTCTTCATCGAGTCGCGCATCGCCTACAAGATGCAGGAGGAAGCCTTCGGTGGTCTGGCGCATAACACGCGCCAGCGCCTGGAGGCCATCGGTGCCAAGCATTCCAAGATCAAGCTGCGGGCACGGCCGCGCGACACCAACTTCGCGCCCGGCACCGTGCTGCTGCGCGAATGGGGCGACCGCGAGCACAAGGTGGCGGTCACCGCCGAAGGTCTGTTCGAGTACGAGGGCAGCACCTTCAAGAGCCTGACAGCCGTGGCCCGGCAGATCACCGGCACGCACTGGTCAGGGCCACTGTTCTTCGGCCTGACCGGCAAGGCAGGTGCGCAATGAGCGACACCACCCAAATCGCCTCTCCCAAGGCACGCAAACGCTGCGCCGTCTACTGCCGGGTTTCGTCGGACGAGCGCCTTGACCAGGAGTTCAACTCCATCGACGCACAGAAGGAGGCTGGCCACGCCTATGTCGCCAGCCAGCGCGCCGAGGGCTGGATTCCGGTGGCCGACGACTACGACGACCCTGGCTTCTCCGGCGGCAACACGGATCGGCCCGGGCTGAAACGCCTGATGGCCGACATCGAGCGCGGCCAGATCGACATCGTGGTGGTCTACAAGATCGACCGCCTGACGCGCAGCCTCGCCGACTTCTCAAAGATGGTCGAGGTGTTTGAGCGCCACGGCGTGTCGTTCGTGTCGGTCACGCAGCAGTTCAACACCACCACATCGATGGGGCGGCTGATGCTCAACGTGCTGTTGTCCTTTGCCCAGTTCGAGCGCGAGGTCACCGGCGAGCGCATCCGCGACAAGATCGCGGCGTCGAAGGCCAAGGGCATGTGGATGGGCGGCAACGTCCCGCTCGGCTACGACGTCAAGGAGCGCAAGCTGATCGTCAATGAAGCCGAGGCCGAGACGGTGCGACTGATCTTCCACCGCTACACGGAGCTGGGATCGGTCCGGCTGCTCGGCCACGAACTCGACCGGCTCGGCGTCGTCAGCAAACGCCGCGAGGGCGCCGGGGGCGTCCTCGCGGGCGGCAATCG
>DAIOSZ010000294.1:0-2266 GCA_036752305.1 Burkholderiaceae bacterium | reverse complement strand
GACTGCAGGCGCTTCCCCAACAGCCAACATATCGGTCAGTTTCTTGCCGTTGGGGGGGAGTCCATATACAACCTGTTAGGTCGGATGCAACGGTCACGCATTGGTTCGTACCACGTGTCCGTTGTTGTCGCGAAGCTCACGAATCCACCACTGGACCATTGGATCGCCGTCGATGAACCTCATGTGGGACGCGATCTCCGTCAGGGTAGACGCGCTCGGTTTGAGAAGGCGCTCCACGTATTGTGCGATGCTGCGCGCTTCTTCAATAAACTCAAACCCATCGTGCTC
Organism: Burkholderiaceae bacterium; assembly: GCA_036752305.1. Classification (GTDB taxonomy): domain Bacteria; phylum Pseudomonadota; class Gammaproteobacteria; order Burkholderiales; family Burkholderiaceae_C; genus DAIOSZ01. The sequence goes on along the minus strand of DAIOSZ010000294.1, from coordinate 1,978 downwards.
AAATTCGAAAACCCATCCTGCTTCTGCACCTTCGGTGGGAATCAGAATGTAGTTTCCGGAACTCGGCGTTTCTCCAATGACTAGAGCTGTGTCGACCCACTCCGGGACCATCTCGCTCCGCTCATCTTCATCAAGATTTTCAAGCCACCCGCTGAAGTATTCATGCAACTCAGGCCAAGTGGATACAGGCGCGAGATACTTGCCTGCGTCGCGTGACTTGGGGTCTTGGTAAAACAGGATGCTTCCGAAAGTGGAGTAGAAGTCACGTAGGACACCGACGTCGGGTACACCCTCGATTCCCGTGGATTCTGTGACGACGTGCCTAAACTCGACTGTCTTGGTGTTGCGCTCTTTGTGAATCTCCTCACACAAGAACGTTCCAACGTGCCGTCGCACGTCCTCTTCAATCTGCTTCATTTCAATCCCCCCACCTCAAATATACGACTTAACGTTGGCGATGAGCCGCAACTGTAGGCGCGCGAAGCGCGCTGGAAGTTGTCGGCTCGATTGATGGGATGGACTCCCCCGTTTGTTTGCGCGAAATTGGCGCACTGGTCTTCATGGGCGTGGGGATCAGGTCTTCATCAAACGTAAGGAGTGCGACATGCATGCTACTACCGTTGCCGTCGATCTTGCCAAGTCCGTGTTCCAGCTCGCCGTGGCCGACGAGCACTGGCGCATCGTTGAAACCCAGCGCCTCACCCGCACCCAGTTCGAGCGCTGGTTTGCCAATCGGGATGTCAGCCTGGTCATCATGGAAGCCTGCGGCTCCGCTCACCACTGGGGACGCTGGCTCAATGGCCTGGGCATCGAGGTCCGCTTGCTGCCCGCGCAATACATCCGTGCCTACGTCAAGCGCAACAAGACCGATGCGGCCGATGCCGCCGCCTTGCTCGAAGCCGCCCGCGCATCCGATATTCGCCCAGTGCGCGTCAAATCCGTGGAGCAGCAAGCCCTGCAAGGCATGCACCGCATCCGCTCCCTGTGGATGGGCACCCGTACTTCGCGCATCAATGCCCTGCGCGGCTTTTGCCGGGAATTCGGTATCGCCATCCCCGTGGGAGCTCGCAACGGAATCGAGGCGATCAGCCGGGTGCTGGCCGACCCCGGCACTGCCGTGCCCGATCTGATTCGCGGCACCGCCAAGCTGCTGATCGAGGAGATCCGCCTGCTCGAAGCCCGCATTGCCCAACTGGAGCGTGAACTTGCCGCGTTGGCCAGGTTGAGTCCGGCCTGCACCACCTTGCTGTCGCTCCCCGGCATCGGTTTGCTCACCGCCACCGCCCTGGTGGCGGCCACCTCGGGTGATGTCAGCCACTTCAAAGATGCGCGGCATTTCTCCAGCTGGTTTGGCCTGACGCCCAAGGAGTACAGCTCGGGCAACAACCGCTACCTGGGACATATCTCCAAGAAGGGAGACCGGTACCTGCGCATGTTGCTGACCCACGGCGCCCGTAGTGTGCTGCGCGCGGCCAAGGTGGCCGAGGGCGCTGGCAAGCCAGTCTGTGGGGTGCGCCGCTGGGCCCTGGATGTGCAAGGGCGCAGCAATCACAACAAGGCGGCGTGCGCGCTGGCCAACAAGCTGGCGCGCATCTGTTACGCCACGCTGCGGGACAAGGAGCCGTTCGGCGAACAAACCGTGCGGCTTAGCAAGAAGATCAAAAGGGAGAGCTTTGTGATGCCAGCTTGAACAGCCAACATCCAAACAGCCGTCACCAGGAAAAGAGCGATAAGACCGAACACCCATCACGCGTTGCGACGAGATTGATCGACCATCATGGCCAACCGGGTTCACCCCACACCGACTGACGCCGATAACTCTTCCGGCTCATTTGCAGCCGCTTGTAGCGACTGGCGCTTCGGTGTCGCAGATTCCATGTCGGCACGGACCACAACAGAGTCCACCTCAGATGCCGGATATACGACTGCAGGCGCTTCCCCAACAGCCAACATATCGGTCAGTTTCTTGCCGTTGGGG
>DAIOSZ010000293.1:0-2271 GCA_036752305.1 Burkholderiaceae bacterium | reverse complement strand
GTGGACTACGCCGGCCAGACGGTGGAGCTGGTGGACATCTTCAGCGGGGAGATCATCGACGCGCGGCGCTCTGGCTGCTCGTCATCGCATTTTAGAGCGGCCAAATTTAGCCGCTCTAGTGAGGCTCACACCGACGTTCCGAGAAAACTCCCGGACTCGCCTTTCGCACTCGCCCGCTTGACGGGCCTTCCGCCCTTCATGCCGTTTTTGCGCGCGGCGATCACCTTGCGCTCGCTCGCGTTGCTGCCGCCTCGCGCAGCGGATACCGCTGTCGCCACAGCCATCAAGGGCTTGCTTGCGCCCACCATCCCGGCAATCGAGACGTGAAGATCACAAGCCTTGAGCACCAGTGCTGATCCGGCCAAGCCGAGTTTGATCTGTCCCAACTCATCGTCGGTGAGCTTTGCCAACTCGGGATAGTTTTTCACCGGAAACAGCACCGCCGACTGGTCAGCAAAGCGGATGATCAGTGCTCGCGCTGGTGCGAGAAACTGCACACCTTTGGCCGAAAACGACGCAGCGCGGCGTGCTTTGCCGCGCTCGATGGCTTTGTCCAGTACAGGCTTGCGTTGAGCGCGCTCGTCTCAGGAGGGTGGCGGTAGCTGTCTCGCGAATCCGTCCAGCGTTTCAGTTGGCAGGGGACGCTGATGGCTTTAATCGGTGGTACATCGATCTCCAGCAAGCTCCGTCAACAACCATGCTGTCCGATGAATCGTTCGCGAGCGGCCAAATTTGGCCGGTCTCGACCAGGCTGAGCTATGACCTGCGGCCGAACCTCTTTCCGAACATGGAACGAACGGACAGTTGACGGGAACCCACATCCACGGAACGCTTCCCCTGCAACACCAGTACCAGAACACCGATTCCGAGATATCCGATCACAGCCAGCAGATAGCCGAGCGCGTCTGGGATGGGGGCCGTTTTCCTGATGAAGAATGCAACGAATGTCACCGCTGCCGCAGCGAGCAGCGTCATCCTGCGCCACTGACGCTGGCGACGACTGAGGGTTTGCTGGTGAAGCTCCTGATTGGCGCCGCACTGCTCGGCAAGCACCGCCAGCTCAGCGCATGCAATCTCGTTCTTTAGGATGTAGGCGCCAATCTGAAGTGCCCGCCATCGATCGGAATCGCCCGCTGCGGCCTTCATTTCATCATCGGGGTAGGGTAGGCCTGTGGAGGCGGGAACGGGGTTGTAGTGGGCGCGGTGGCGGCCCATTTGCGCTCCCCTCGCGCCAGTTCACGAGCGGCCCGCATTGCCTCGCCATCAGGCCAAACGCCACCGAACAGCGCAACCCCGCATGCCCAGGCCATCATGGGAATCCAGCCGAGGTTGGACATTGCCAAAGGGAGCCATGTGGCATTGACCACTACCGTGCCTGCCGCGCCCGTGATTGCCATCTTGAGGGGAACGCTGTCCAGCTTCGCCTCATCGACACCACGAGACTCGCAGATATACCGGATGCCGTAGGCCGAGCCCAAGCGCACGCATTGAACGAACCACAACGTTTGACGCCACCATAGAAGTGCGCCTCGCATCGGCTTGTCCGCGAAAGGCGCGGAACAGACAACCTCTTCAAAATCAACGTGTTTTGTCATACCCCAGGTATACCCACCGGGAGCCACAAAGCAAGCGCCATTGACTCACCCGTTCGCCATCGATTTCAAGGTGTGCGCCCCAAAGGCGTAGAAGCCTCGCGCGTTGTCCATGATGGGACTCTCGCTGATCTTGATATCGAACTCCGGAAGGCGAGCCTGCAACGAGGGCAGGTATTCGTGGGCGCCGCCTCCGGCCAGAAAAATGCGCTGCACCCCTGCACGTTGGATGGTCAGATAGCCCAGGAACTCGGACACCACCTGATCCGCAGCCGCTCGCATCTGCTGCCGGTAAGGCTTCATGTCGATGCGCTTGTAGCCGAAGTTCGCCTCACCCAAGCGCAAGCCGGTTTCCACGCCATCCAGGGTCAGGTTTGACCCATGATCGGCGCGCACCTTTGCGGCAACGGAGTTCAGCAATTGTGAAACCCCGCCTTCAAAAGACCCGCTTGACTCCAAAACAGGTTGTCCGCCGTCCAGCATCAGCCAATCAAAAGTGAAATAGCCTGGATCGATCACCAAGGTCTTGACGCGCGAATCCAGGATCGACTCATTTCCTGCCGCTGTGCGTGCCAGGATGGCGGCGCCAAATGGCTGTGGCAGCACCAACATCTTATTGACATGCAATACTGTGCGCGCCGACCGAACTTTGACCACCCGTGCCGACTGAACATTGACC
>DAIOSZ010000292.1:0-2299 GCA_036752305.1 Burkholderiaceae bacterium | reverse complement strand
GCCTTCGCCGAAGCGGTTCGGACCCGGCGTGCCGGCGATGAAGCCGCACATGATCAATGTGATCAGACCGCCGACGATTGGGATGAAGCCGATTAGGATCCACCAGGCCGGCTTGTCCTGGTCGTGCCAGCGCTTAGCCTGGACCGCGAGCGAGGGCCAGATCAGCACGATGATCAGCAGCCAGAACCATGCCGCATACCCCGGCACGCCGGTCGCAGGATCGACGGTGACACCGCCGGCGAACATCGCGAGGGCGTAGATGACGATGAACGCCAGCGTGAACAGCCAGAACGCTTTGCGGCCGATGCGGCCATTGAACGAAAGAAGAAATTTGCCCCAATCCATGTTGCTGCTCCCCGAATGACGATTGATTTATGGTTATCGCGCCTTTGCGAGCGCGCAACGATAGTACTAAACGGAGGAGACAGGCGTAATAGGACATGACAAGTAATCTGGACTGCCCCCCGCGTCAGAATAGTTGTCGCCCCGATAGACTTTTTCCCCGGTGGCGAAAGGACTCAAGACGTGGCTCGATACGGACAAGCATTCAAGGACAGAGCGGTGGTGCGGTTGTTGCCGCCGGAGAGTGCAGCGTTGCAGGTGGTTGCACAGGACGTGGGGATTTCAGCGGGAACCCTCGATCGTTGGTTGAAGGAGGCGCAGGCTCGGCCAGCGCGTGTGCGTTCCTGGACGGCTGCCGCGCGGCTTGAAGCAGTGATTGCGACGGCTGCGATGAACGAGGCGGAGAAGAGCGCGTGGTGCCGCAAGCACGGGGTGTATGCGGCCGAGCTGGAGCAATGGTGCAGCCGCGCGATGGCGGCGCTGGCCTCGCCCGAGGAGGCGCGTGCCAGTCCGCAGGCCACGCGGACCGACCGCAAGCGCATCAAGGAACTCGAACGCGATCTGCTGCGCAAGGATCGGGCGCTGGCGGAGACGGCGGCGCTGCGGGTGCTGTCAAAAAAAGTCGCGGCGATCTTCAACAAGGGCGAGGCCGAATGATCGGCCTCGAAGATCGTCAAGCCTTGGCCCGAGACATCCACGCCGCGCACACCGGTGGTGCGCGGCTGCACTTGGCGTGCGAGACCGCTGGCATCGCGCTGCGCACCCTGCAGCGCTGGAAGGCGCACGACGGCCTGGTCGCCGGCGATGGCCGGCCACAGGCGGTCCGCCCGATGCCTGCGCATGCGTTGAGCCAAGCCGAGCGCGCGCAGGTGCTCCGCGTTGCCAACGAGCCGCGGTTTGCCGACGTGCCGCCGGCCCGCATCGTGCCCCTGCTGGCCGACGAGGGCACCTACCTGGCCAGCGAATCCACGTTCAGCCGCGTGCTGCGTGACCATGACCAGAGTGCGCATCGGGGACGCGCCAAGGCCCCGAACACCCCCCGTCCGCCGACTACGCATATCGCCACCGCGCCGCGCCAGGTCTGGTGCTGGGACATGACCTACCTGCCCGCCAGGGTGCAGGGCCAGTGGTTCTACCTGTACCTGATTCTCGACCTGTACAGCCGCAAGATCGTCGGGTGGGAAGTGCACGACACCGACCACGCCGATCATGCCGCGCATCTGGTGCGGCGCACCGCGCTGGCCGAGGGCATTGCGGCCCTCAGCACCAAACCGGTGCTGCATGGCGACAATGGCTCCACCCTCAAGGCCACAACGGTGCTGGCGATGCTGCACTGGCTGGGCGTCAAGCCCTCGTACTCGCGGCCGCGTGTGAGCGACGACAACGCCTATGCCGAGGCGCTGTTCCGCACCGCCAAGTACCGCCCCGAGTTTCCCGCCCACGGATTCCTCGACCTCAACAGCGCGCGTGCCTGGGCGACCGGATTCGTGCGTTGGTACAACATCGAACATCGTCACAGCGGCATCCGCTACGTGAGCCCGGCGCAGCGCCACGCCGGCGAGGATCACGCGATCCTGGTCGCGCGGCATGGGCTTTATCAGCAAGCCCGAGCACGCCATCCGGCGCGCTGGTCAGGTGCCACCCGCAATTGGTCGCCGATCACCGTGGTGGCGCTCAATCCCGAACGCGATGCAGTCATCACGACGACGCGTTCGCTTGCACCAGATAGACAGCCATTGGCTGCATGACTCAGGCGACAACTACCTTGACGCGCGCCGCCCCTCATATCCTGTTGTATGCCGTTGCTGGGGGCGGCCAACACGCAGAGCGCGCGAACAAGCACCCGTGGTCCCCCGTGGGTCGTTCGCAATGATTTCCAGTCTTTCCCGATACGAGGTACGCCATGAACATGAAACGCACGGCTCTGACACTGGCACTGCTCGCCACCGGCATCACG
>DAIOSZ010000291.1:0-2314 GCA_036752305.1 Burkholderiaceae bacterium | reverse complement strand
ATCGAGCAGTTGATGTTCTTCTGGCTGAAGGCCTCGCTGGCGGCGCCGAACACCACGATCTCGTCGGGCCGGCTCGCCAGCGCCGCCTCGAAGCCCTTGAGATTGGGCGTCAGCACCGAATAGCGCACCCCCGGCTTGCGCCGGATCCCCGCCATCACCTCGGCGTTGTCGGCCATCTGCGGCACCCACTTGGGGCTGACGAAGCTGGTGACCTCGATCTCGGCCACGCCCGCATCCTGCAGCCGCTCGACCAGGCCGACCTTCACCTGCGTGGGCACTGGCTGCTTTTCGTTCTGCAAGCCGTCGCGCGGGCCAACGTCAACCAGCTTGACGCGAGGAGGGAGCTTCATTGGGGGTCTCCATGTGCCAGGGAAGATCGGGACGGAGCCTGCATTGTCCACGCTCACGGTTTGCCCCGAGGGGTGGCAGGCGGAAACTTTAAAAAGTATAGCTGCTCGTGGTCTGTTTCATTTACGTTTCTATCGATTTGATGCCCAAAATTGGCTCCCAAATACTCGAATTCTGTAGATATTTCTACAAAAATGTCACAACATCAACAAAATTTGACTTTGCCGATGCTCAAGGCAGTGTTTTTGCCCCGATTTCAAGAGTCATTCAGGCCTGAAAATCATATAGAACAACCACGAGCCGCTATGTATTTTGATATACCCTTCGAGCGACTTCTTCCGCGCCAAACGGCGCGGGCGCCTGGGTCATTGGCCCTACAGTGAGGGCTGCCGCCGGTTTCGCTCCTTTCGCTACACGCCCTTCCCCAGGAGTTCCCCATGCCCTTGCAAGGTTCCGCCGCCATGCTGTTGTCGTTCGACGTGGATGCCGAGGTCGTGCAGGAGCATGACCGCTGGCATACGCATGAGCATTTGCCGGAGCGCTTGTCGATTCCGGGGTTTTGCCAGGGCACGCGCTGGGTGGCCCTGGGGGATGGGCCGCGCTACATGGTGCTGTACGAGGTGGAGAGCCTGGCCACGCTGGGCTCTCAGGCTTATCTGGACCGGCTGAACCAGCCCACGCCCTGGACCACACGGATGATGCCGCACTACCGGGGCATGAGCCGCGGCCTGTGCCGCGTGGCGGCGAGCCTGGGCTACGGGCGCGGGGGCGTGGCGGCGCTGCTGCGCTTTCGGCTGCCCCAGGGAGCGGCGGCGCAAGGCCTGCGCGGCTGGTTGCTGGAGTCGGCGCTGGCGCCCTTGCCGTCCGCCGCCGGGATCGGCAGCGTGCATCTGCTCGAAGGCGCGCAGGAGGCGGCGATGACAAATGAGCAGCGCATCCGCGGGGCGGATCGAGGCATGGATTCGGCGATCATCCTCACCGGGTACGAGGCCGACGCGGTGGACGCCCAGGCCCAGGGGCTGGCGGGGGGGCTGGCGGCGCGGGGGGCGATCGAGGTCACGAGGGCGCTGTATCGCCAGCACTACGCGCTCAACCGCGCGGAAACCAGGGGTTGAGCGCCCTGGCCTAACGCGCCCGCAGCGCTGCCCGGCAGACGGCGGGGTCGTCGCAAAACAGCGCGTCCACGCCCGCGTCCAGGTACGCGCGGGCCTCGGCCAGGCCATCGCCGCGCGCCGTGGGGGCGTCCTGCGGCGGGGGAGACCGCAGGCTTCGGGGCAAGAAGGCGTTTTCGGGGCGCAGCGTCCACACCTGGACCGACAGGCCCGCCGCATGCGCGTCGCGCACGAACGCGGTGGGGGCGCCCAGGGCCGTGGGCTTGCCATCGGCGCCGCGCAGCAGCGGGATCACGCGCTCCTTGTACGGCGCCACCGCCCAGGCGTAGCGGGCGATCTCGCGCAGGCCCTCCGGCGTGCTCATCTGCGCGTAGTCGAGGGTGCTGCGCGCGCCCTGGAGGACGGCGTCGTAGGGGCGCCCGGCGCCGCCGCCAATGAGTTGCGCCAGCCGCACGCTGCTGCGCGTGGCGATGTCCTTGAGGTTGCCAACCTCGAAGGACTGAATGACGACCGGCGCTCCCCGGTGGTTCCAGCCGTTTCGCTCCAGCAGGTCGAGCAGCGGCGGCTCCAGCGGCAGGCCAATGGAGCGGAAGTAACTCGGATGCTTGGTCTCGGGCTCGATGCCGATCACGCGGGCGCGCCGGGCGCTCTCGCGCTGGACGAGGGCGATCACCTCCTGCAAGGTGGGAATGGCGTAGCGCCCGTCGTGCGCCGCGTTGGCCGGGCGCTCGCGGGGGATGCGCTCGCGGGCTCGCAGCGTCTTGATCTCGGCGAGCGTGAAGTCTTCGCTGAACCAGCCGATGACGGGTTTGCCGTCGATGAATTTGGTGGTCTTGCGGGCGGCGAATTCGGGC
>DAIOSZ010000290.1:0-2328 GCA_036752305.1 Burkholderiaceae bacterium | reverse complement strand
CGCCCGATCTGCTCGATGGTGGGCCGGGAAACGACAAGCTCAATGCGCTGGAGGGCAACGACTATCTGTTTGGAGACCTGGGGGACGACACGCTCGATGGAGGTGAAGGCGACGATCAGTTGAACGGCGGTCCAGGCAACGATGCCTATGTGTTTGCGGGTTCTTTCGACAGGATAAAGACACAGAATCAGTCAAACCTCCTACGGAAGCGTTCGGGCTACACGGAAACCGATGTCGTTGACGCGGAAGCCGGTCGTGGCGCGGAGGCGGAAGGCCGAGCGCAGATGCTGCGGGCCGTTGATCCAACTGCCACCGCGCAGCACGCCGCTGGTGCAATTATCATTTTTGCCACTTCCGCTACTGGTTTCATTTGCTAACCATCCGCCGGATTTCTGCGCTCGTCTCTGGTATTCGTATTCGTTGTAGCAATCTTGCACCCATTCCCAGACATTGCCGTGCATGTGGTACAGGCCCCAGGCATTGGGTTTGAAGGGATCAGATTTGACTTCGACCGTTCTTTCTCGCCATGGGCCTTGGGGACTACCTTTGTATTGGTATTTGGTATTGTAATTGGCTGTGTCGGCCCTCAAGGGCAGTTTATTGTTTGGCCCCAGGCTGAATTCGCCATCACTTCCCGCCCGGGCCGCATATTCCCATTCGGCTTCGGTTGGCAGGCGGTATGCATCAGGTGCATAGGGCTGGATGTGCGCCTTGTCGTTGAGCCATGCTAGGTAGCCCTGCACTTCGGTCCATCTCACATTCATGATGGGCTGCTCGCCCCGGCCCCAGTTCGTCTGCGGCTTGTAGCGCTCGCAGCGGCCATCGTCGGCGCAGGCATCCCACTGCGCAAACGTGACTTCCGTCTCGCCCATGTACAAACGGTAGGGCACTCTCACTCGGTAGCGGGGTTTTTCTTCGGCGTACGCTGCGCCGCCCTCCTGGCCCAGCAGCGTGCCCGGCACATCGGTGGTGGCTTGCGGCAAGGCCACCAGTATCGGGCCGCCAGGATAGGGGGTGACCGTGCGCGGCGGGGCTGACGGTGAGGGAGCAGGCGCTGGCGGGGGGCTGGAGGCAACGCGTGGCCCAGGGGTATGTGCTGGAGCAGTTGGCAGGGTGGGGGCGGGTGCTGGCGGCGCTGCCTGTAGCACGCGCAAGCGCCTCACCTCCGTCTCCTTCGCATCGTTGTCGGCTTCCAACTGGCGAATCCTGTCTTGGTCTTCTTTTGATCTGACCACCCGGGGTGGTCTTGGCTGCGCGGGCGGCGGCGCAGGTGGCCGCAGCGTGGGCAGTTCGACCGCGCCAGGGTTTTGCGCCCAGGCGCCGGTTCCGGACGGGCCGGTAGGCGCGGCGAGCGCGAACAGGGCAAGCAGCTTGAGCGGGAGCGCTTGCAGCAATGGACGGCGAGGATTCATGGCGAGGGTCGATACAGGTGGAGTCATCAACAGGGCGACTTTCTGGCTTGTAGATTGCGCAAACGCTCCTGCGCCTGGCGCGCGACGCGCTGCTCGGTTCGACCATCGTGGTCGGCATGGGCGGCATCTTCGTCGAACTGCTCAAGGATAGCGCTGTGGCGCCTCACGCCGGCCGGCGAAGCCTGGACCATCGGCACGGCGCGGTTGAGCAACGCCGCCAGATTGTCGGCCAGCACCTTGGCCGCCACATCCACCAGCAAGGCATGCTGGCTCAACCCGCTCACACACTCCAGGCCCAGCCGGTGTTTGAGGCGCTTGAACGTCTCCTCGATACGCCAGCGCCCATGGTAGAGATCGGCCAACTCGGCCACAGAGGCCACATCCTCGCTCAGAGAAGTGGCCCGCACCCGGGTGCGCCCGCTGGAGCTGACGTGGCGCATCAGGCGAGCGCGCATGCCCAATTCATAACAACAACGGTCACTCTCACGAAGAATTTGTGATTCGCGTAACATGACTCTCGCGAGGAGTGACCGAATCTGGACAATCAACCGTACAGCCACCCCACCCCCACATCCGGCGCCGCCTGCGATGCACCCATCACACTGACCAGCCAGGCCTGCGCGGCCGTGGGCGCCTGCGCCGCCAGTTCGGCCGGGGTGGGGATGGGCAGATCGTCGGCCTCGTCCACATGCCGCTGCAGCGCAATCCAGGGGTTCAGATAAGCCTGCTGCTGGCTGGCCGACCATGAGCCTTGCACCTGCGCGGTGGACAGATGGGTCGCGGAGGGCGTCCAGCCCGCATCCGCCTGGCCGCTGGCCGCGCGGGCGGCGTCGAAAGCCTGCACCAGTTGCTTGAAGTCCAGCACCACCACCGGGCGGTTGTGCAGCGCGTCGGTGGCGCCGCTTTGGTAGTCGGC
>DAIOSZ010000289.1:0-2336 GCA_036752305.1 Burkholderiaceae bacterium | reverse complement strand
GCCGAGATCAGGGGCGCTGGCTACGACGGTGGCTACACGCGGGTGACCGACTTCATCCGGGCGTGGCGCCAGGGCGAAGGTCAATCTGCGAGCGCCAACGCCTTCGTGCCGCTGGCCTTCGAGCTCGGCGAAGCCTTCCAGTTCGACTGGAGCGAGGAAGGGCTGGTGGTGGGCGGGATCTACTACCGCATGCAGGTCTCGCACATGAAGCTATGCGCTTCGCGGGCCTTCTGGCTGGTGGCCTATCCGAGCCAAGGCCATGAGATGTTGTTCGATGCCCATACCCGCAGCTTTGCAGCCCTGGGCGGCGTGGCCCGGCGCGGCATCTACGACAACATGAAGACCGCGGTGGACAAGGTCAAGAAGGGTAAGGGCCGGATCGTCAATGAGCGCTTCGCGACCATGTGTGCGCACTACCTGTACGACCCGGACTTCTGCAACGTCGCCAGCGGCTGGGAGAAGGGCGTCGTCGAGAAGAACGTGCAGGACAGCCGCCGGCGCATCTGGATCGACGCGGCCAAGCAGCGCTTCGGCAGCTTCAGCGAACTCAACGCCTGGCTGGGCCAGCGGTGCCGGGCGTTGTGGGACGAGGTGCGCCACCCCGAGCACGAGCAGTTCAGCGTGGCCGAGATGCTCGAACACGAGCGGGCGCATCTGATGCCCATGCCGGCGCCGTTCGATGGCTACGTCGAGAAGCCCGCGCGCGTGTCCAGCACCTGCCTGGTATCGGTGGCGCGCAACCGCTACTCGGTGCCGTGCGAGCTGTTCGGGCAAATGGTCAGCACCAGGCTGTACCCGGGCAGCGTCGTCGTGGTGGCCAACGACCACATCGTCGCGCGCCACGACCGCCTGAGCAACGCCGGCGAGACGCGGTATGACTGGCAGCACTACATCCCGCTGCTGCAGAGGAAGCCCGGCGCGCTGAGGAATGGCGCGCCGTTCGCCGACATGCCCGAGCCGCTGCAGAGGCTGCGCCGTGGGCTGCTGCGCAACCCGGGCGGCGACCGCGTGATGGCGCAGGTGCTGGCCATCGTGCTGAGCGCCGGGCTGGACGCGGTGCTGGTGGCGGTGGAACTGGCGCTGGAGACCGGGCCGCCCGGCAAGGTGAGCGTGGAGCACGTGGTCAACGTGCTGGGGCGCCTGAATGCGGTGCCGATGCCGCAGACGGCTGCGACGCAGCTGAAGGTGAGCACACCGCCGCTGGCCAACACGGCGCGCTACGACAGCCTGCGTGCCGACAACGCCACCGAGGAGGCCGGCCATGACGCGTGACGTGACGGTTGAACTCAAGGCGTTGCGTCTGCATGGCATGGCCGGCGCCTGGGCCGACCTGGTGGAGCAAGGAACGAACGCAGGGGTGGACTCCTCGCGCTGGTTGATCGAGCACTTGCTGCAGGCCGAGGGCACGGATCGCGCCATGCGCTCGGTCAGCCACCAGATGCACGCCGCGAAGTTCCCGGTGCATCGCGACATCGCCGGCTTCGACTTCGAGGTCTCGCCGGTAGATCGCAAGCTTGTGAGCACACTGGCCGCAACCAACTTCACAGACGACGCACACAACGTCGTGTTGGTGGGTGGGCCGGGCACGGGCAAGACGCATCTGGCCACGGCCATCGGCGTATCGGGCATCACCCGGCATGGCAAGCGCGTGCGGTTCTTCTCGACGGTCGACCTGGTCAATGCACTGGAGCAGGAGAAGGCGCAAGGCAAGGCCGGGCGCATTGCATTGAGCTTGCTGCGCATGGACCTCGTCATCCTGGACGAGTTGGGCTACCTGCCGTTCAGCCAGGCCGGCGGGGCGTTGCTGTTCCACCTGCTCAGTCGCCTGTATGAACACACCAGCGTGATGATCACGACCAACCTGGACTTCGCGGAGTGGTCCAGCGTGTTCGGCGACGCGAAGATGACCACCGCGTTGCTGGACCGGCTCACGCACCACTGCCACATCGTGGAGACGGGCAACGAGTCGATCCGCTTCAGCCGCAGTACGGCAGAGGCCAAGAAGCGCATCAAGGCGCGCGAGCAGGCCCGCAAGGGCAGCAAGTCCGAGCTGCCGCAGGACGACTTCTGAAGCGGCGCCGCGCGGGGAAATCCGCTACGGGCTACGCCCTGCGCGGCTTCCCCCGCGCGCTCAACTCAACATCGAGGAGGTCAAAGAGCCAGGACAGACCTACACTTATCCACCGCCGGCCCTCTGAAGGCCGGCCCCCACCCCTGGCTCAATATTCGGTCGGCACGGTGGCTCAGATTTGGATCGGCGCCGACAACGCAAGCCGGTCGAATTCATCGAGCAGGTGGTCGAGTATTCGCTTTCGCTCCTCGACGAACCCGAGAGC
>DAIOSZ010000288.1:0-2378 GCA_036752305.1 Burkholderiaceae bacterium | reverse complement strand
GGTTTTGTCGCGTTGACGGTCAAGCAACTTGCTCGTCTATGCTGAGCACTTTGACTGAAAAGGTTTGAACGAGATGCTGGCGACCAAAGGAATGCGCTTCCCAATCGACGTCATTCTGGTGTGCATTCGCTGGTATGCAGCGTATCCGTTGAGCTACCGCCACCTGGAGGAAATGATGCAGGAACGAGGTGTGTTTGTCGACCATTCCTCTATCAACCGCTGGGCGATCCGGTTTCTTCCATTGCTTGAAAAAGTCTTTCGCAAACACAAGCGCCCGGTGGGCGGCAGCTGGCGCATGGACGAAACCTATATCAAGGTCAAAGGCGTCTGGAAATACCTCTACCGCGCAGTGGACAAGGAGGGAAAGACGGTCGACTTTCTGCTGACGGCCCAGCGCGACAAGGCCGCAGCCGTGCGCTTCTTTGACAAGGCCATGAAGGCCAGCGGTGTTCCCGAGAAGGTCACCCTGGACAAGAGCAGCGCCAACAAGGCAGCCATGGATGAGATCAATGCCCGAGGCGAAATGCCGATCATCGTGCGGCAAATCAAATACCTGAACAACATCGTGGAGCAGGACCATCGGGCCATCAAACGGGTCACCAAACCAATGCTCAACTTCAAGTCATTTCGAGCCGCCAAAAATGTCCTGGCCGGCATCGAGCTGATGCACATGATCCGCAAAGGTCAGCTCCTGCTGGAAGGCGGTATCAAGCTGTCTTTTGCCGACCAGTTTTATGTATTGTCAGGACAAATCCGTCCCGTTTGAAGAACTGGCATCCGTTCCTACCCCAAACTCGTTTATCAACTGGCAACGCGACAGAACCCTCAATGTCCTGGGTCGTGAATCCTCCCCAACCCCACTGATTTTTCAGCTCATCAAAGCCGTTCTCACAATCGGCCCGGTCCCGGTAGAGTTGGCCAAATATCTCCAGGGCGTAGGTGCTGTTGGTCACCAGCACGGCGTACTCCCAGGCCTGCACATCCTTGTCGGGCATCAGCAGTTCAATCTGCTCGCCCTTGGTTTTTCGACTCAGCGCCAAATCGGCTTTGACGGCGCGACGCAAGACCACCACACGGCGTGATTTGTCCCAGCCCGACAGTTTGAGGGTGTCTTCGACGGCGCTCCAGCCCTGGTCGCTGGGTCCGGATGTGCTCCAGTCATCACGCGCAAATTGGCGCGCCAGCAAGCGCTTGACGCCTACCGTCTGGCGCAGTTTGAACAGGTAGGGCTGGGCGCGCCCCTCCAACTCGGCGATGAAGGGCTCGTTGCCAAAGCCGCAGTCTCCTCGAACCAAGGCTGGGCGCTGCTGGGGCTCAAGTTTGTCCAGTACGCCGATCAAGCCAGGTCGCGCTTTGGCCGCACTGTGCTCTTTGCCGGGAGATACAACAACATCGAGCACCAGACGCAGGTTGCCGACCCAGTAGGTGTGCAGTGCGTGGCTGGGACGACCTGGCTTGTGAGGGTTGTAGCTCACCTCGGCTCCACTTTGTTTGCCGTACAAAGGTTGTAAACGTTCCGCGAACCCACCTTGCGCCGTTGATGACGGCGTGTTGAAGATGGTTCTACGCGGCGGGGACGGCGGCGAGTGCCGTAGTTGGCGTCGCGGTGTCGCTGGCAGGGCGCCAGTTATGCGGCAGCAGCTGCGCGAGATCGCGCTGCTTGAGTGTGGGCAGACGCTCGAACACGTCCTTGAGGTAGGCCCAAGGATCGTGCCCGTTGAGTTTGGCTGACTCGATCAGGCTCATGACCACTGCGGCGCGCTCGCCGGCCTGCTGCGACCCTACAAAAAGCCAATTCTTGCGGCCCACGACCAGCGGGCGCACGGCGTTCTCCGCGGCGTTGTTATCGATGGGCACGTTGCCGTCGTCCAGGTAGCGCGTGAGGGCGCGCCAGTTGCTCAGCGAGTAGTCGATGGCCTTGGCCGTCACGTCGGCATTGGCCAGCGTCTGGCGCTGCGCCGTGAGCCAGGCGTGCAAGGCGTCGGCCACGGGCCGGGAGCGCTGCTGGCGCAGCAGCAGCCGGGCCTCAGGTTCGAGTTCGCGCGCCTCGCGCTCGACCTCGTACAGCCTGGCGATCAGCGTCACTGCCTGGCCGGCGATCTGGCTGGCGTTGAGCTTGTGCGCTTCGAACAGCTTCCTGCGGGCGTGCGCCATGCATAGCGCCGAGGTGACGCGCCCCTGGGCGTGCAGCGCGTGGTAGCCCGAATAATCGTCGGTGACCAGCGTGCCGCCGAAGCCTTGCAGCACGCGCCGCGGATGTTCGCCCGCGCGGCTCCCGGCAAAGTCGAACAGCACCGCGCGCCTGGCCACGAAGTTCGTCGTGCGGTAGACCCACACATAGGCCCGTTTGGTCTTGCCGCGCCCCGGTGCCAGCAGCG
>DAIOSZ010000287.1:0-2413 GCA_036752305.1 Burkholderiaceae bacterium | reverse complement strand
GCCATGGAAGTCTCCTGGTTGGCGGGGATGAACGACGGAAGCACGCCAAGGCGTGCCTCCGAGGGTGAGTCAAGCCGCTACCGCTTCCGGCGTCCAAATCTTGGCCGGATAGGGATAGGCGGTGAGCGCGTCACTGCGGATCAGGGAGCCCAGCGCCAAGCTCAGCGCCGGCACGTCGATGGCGAGCCGATGGCCTTCCAGCGGCCCGAGGGCGAACGGAAGGCGGGCCAGCATCTCGCGGCTTTGCAGCAGTTCCAGCACGGTCTCGCGCCAGTGGTCGAGCAGCGGCAACGGGCAGGTGTCCCGCACCAGCATCCACAGGCGGTCAAGCCGGTGGGCGCTGTCACGTGGCAGCAGTGCCAATGCGCTGGCGTTGGCCTTGTCGGGCTTGACGCAGCGTCGGTCGAACAGCCACACGTTGGACAGCGAACCGAACAGCGTTCGCCGGTAGGCGCGCGTGATGCGCTTTTCCAGGCGATCGACGTTGCCGATGAACACCGGGACGCTGCCGCCCTGGTCGGTGATGATGTGGAACTGGTCCAGTCCCTGCTCGTCGCGCCCGAGGGTCAGGCGAGCGAGGAACTGCTGGACGGCGGTGTCCCGCGCCCAGATGGACAGGAAGATCAGGTTGCCCTGGTCATCGCCGACGCAGGCGTCGGCCATCACGTCCGGGCATTCGTCGATGCGGTACAGCGTGGAAGAAGTGTTTGCGGGCATGGTGGTGTCCTCGGATGAACGGGAACAGCACCGCCCGCTGGGGCAAGTACTGCCCCAGGGGGTGGAAGAAAAACGCTCAGTCCGGCTCGAACTGCCGGGTGTGCGGGTTGAAGTGAAGCGGCTCGTCCGCCGAAGTGATCGGCGTGAAGCCTTCCAGGTAGATGTTGTTGAGGTACTGGTCGCGGTAGGTCAGTGCCTGCCGTGCCTGGTCCTCGGTGAGGCCGTTGTCGATGAAGTACGCCAGCATTTCCTCGTCGGAGGACACTTCGTCGTTGGACAAACTCCCTTCAACGAGTGCCAGCAACGAGGGCGGAAGCGTTGCCAGGATCGGGTCCATGTCGGTTCCTCCTGGCTCAGGCCATCGACGCCGCGGCGGATGCCGCGGATGCCGTGGGTGTGCGCCGCCGTGCGTGGTAGGCGCGAACGCCTGCACGCCAGTCGGCGGACTGCTCCGGTGCGAGGTCCAGATAGGACAGCGGGCACGAGTAGTAGTACGGGTGCATGGACTCTTCCAACGGCTTGTAGCCCCACTGGTTGCCGCTGCGTTCCAGCAGATCGCAGCGGATGTAGCGCAAGGACTGGCCCGGCGCGAGATCACGATGCACACCTTCGACCTTGGCGGTCAGTTCGACCACTGACCACAGCACGTTGCCGCGCAATGCGTGAGCGATAACCTTCGCGCTGACGCGCTCGGTCTGCTGTGGTGCGATCAGTTCCGCGATCAGTTCAGACCGCGATTGGGGAGAGAAATACCAGCCCATGAGAGGCCTCCTCGAAAAGTTGAGCTGGAGGCCTCCCCGTGGGGAAGAACCCCCAGTGGGTGATGGAATGCCGCAGGTGCAGCGAAGGAAAACCTATGCCTTACCCTTAGTCCCAGTCGTCATCGTCGCGATCACAACCGGCCGGACAGCAGCCGAACTCGATCCCATGCGAGCAATAGCCATGCTCCGCATTCCAGTCCTGGGTTTCCTGCCGTTCGGCCGGTGTTGCGTAGTCCCATTCCTGTGCGATCTTCAGCGCCTGTGCGCGCTGTTCTTCCGGCAATCGACCGAGTTGCGCGTCGATCGCCGAACTGAAGCGTTCGACGTAGTAGTCGTGAGACAGTCCGCAACCCTTGGTGGCTTGTGCGGCTGCCGTCTCGCAGAGAGCCCGCCACGCGGGTTCATCCAGCGCGGAGCGGGGGATATCGCAAGCGATGGTGGACATGATGAAGACCTCCAGAAGATGGCCAGGGCCTCCCCCGCATGGGGAAGGAACCCCGGCGGGTGGATGAAGAACACCGCGCATGCGGCGTCTACGATCACGCAGGTTGCAGTTCGGCCTGGCGGCTCCACTCCTGCGTCTTGAAGTCCAGCGCGTAGCCCAGCTCGCCCAGGCGGGCGATCTGTGCACGCAAAGCGCGGCGGTCGATGGTCGAATCCAGTTTCACGGACTCGCCCAGCGGCCACAGCAGGCCGAACAGCGCGGCGTCACCGTCTTCGGTGCTGCCGGGGGCAGCGGCCGCAGCAGGCGGTGGCGCATCCACGCCGAAGGGCGTGGTATCGACCAGCGGGTCCGCGGACGCCTGCACGGGTGCGGGCTTGGCAGGCCTGGATGCCTTGGCGGGCTTGGCCGGCGTTGCCGCAGGCTGCGCCCCTTGCTCTTCATCGAGCGGATCGACGTCCTGGGTGGCGAAGCTGCGGGCTTCGTCGCGGCT
>DAIOSZ010000286.1:0-2439 GCA_036752305.1 Burkholderiaceae bacterium | reverse complement strand
TGGGCGAGGACATCGGCTTTCTGCCCGGCACCGAGGAAGAAAAAATGGGCCCCTGGATGGGCGCGCTGGACGACAACCTCGAATTCCTCGCCAAGGGCGACGGCACCGGCGCGGGCGAATGGGGCCGCGCCGCCACCAACGAGCTGATCCGCAGCCGAATCAAAATCAAGAGCATGAACTTCATGCGCGGCCGCACGTTCATGAACAAATGGGTCATCATCGACGAGGCGCAAAACCTCACGCCCAAGCAGATGAAGACGCTGATCACCCGCGCCGGCCCCAAGACCAAGATGATCTGCATGGGCAATCTGGCACAGATCGACACGCCCTACCTCACCGAAGGCTCCTCCGGCCTGACCTTCGCCGTGGACCGCTTCAAGGGCTGGCCCCACGGCGGCCACATCACGCTGGCGCGCGGCGAGCGCTCGCGGCTGGCGGATTTTGCGAGCGAGGTGCTGTAAGCGCGCGGGCACCCGTCGCCGGGTGATCATGACCACGGGCTGATAGCTATCTTAACAATAGCTGCCCGTGGTCTATTTGTATGATTATTTGGTCATTTTGTCGTCAAAAAATCGGCCTGGAATATGATTTTTTTGTAGATTATTCTACATATTTGTCACAACATCTACAAAAACTCTTGTTTGCGCGGCTTCCGGCGGCGGTTTTAGGGCATTTTCAGGAATAAAAAAAGCCTGAAACCGTTTAAATACGACCACGGGTAGCTATCATTTTTGAATAGACCTTGAAACCCCCTTCTCTGTCCGCCAACGCCTGACCGCCCTTTTCCGCCGCGGCGTACCCTGCCCGCCGTCCCATTGTCAGGGCGCGAATAAGCATTCCATTTTTTCTTGGTTCCAGTCTCCGGTACCCCTGGCTACAGTGCCGCTCGTCAACCCTTTTTGTGCTTTCGGGAGCGAGCGTCATGTCCATTTCCATTCGTTTCAATCCGCGCCGGCGCGCAACGCTCGCGCTGGCAAGCCTGAGCCTGCTGGCCGGCCTGGCCGTTCCCACGCAGGCACGCGCCGCCGACGTGAGCCTGCTCAACGTGTCGTATGACCCGACGCGCGAGCTGTACCAGGATTTCAATGCGGCCTTCGCCAAGCACTGGAAGGCCAAAACCGGCGATACGGTCACGATCAAGCAGTCTCACGGCGGCTCGGGCAAGCAGGCGCGGGCCGTGATCGACGGGCTGGACGCCGACGTGGTGACCCTGGCGTTGGCCTACGACGTGGACGCGCTGGCCGACAAGGCCAAGCTGGTTCCGGCCAATTGGCAAAAGCGCCTGCCCCACAATGCGGCGCCGTATGCCTCGACCATCGTGTTCCTGGTGCGCAAAGGCAATCCCAAGCGCATCAAGGATTGGGACGACCTGGGCAAGCCCGGCGTGGACATCGTCACGCCCAACCCCAAGACCTCGGGCGGCGCGCGCTGGAACTACCTGGCCGCCTGGGGCTACGCGCTCAAGCAGCCGGGCGGCAACGACGAGAAGGCGCGGGAGTTCGTCAAACGGCTGTTCGCCAACGTCAAGGTGCTCGATTCGGGCGCGCGCGGCGCGACCACCACCTTCGTCGAGCGCGGCATCGGCGACGTGCTGATCGCCTGGGAAAACGAGGCCTATCTGGCGATCAAGGAGCTGGGGCCGGACAGGTTCGACCTGGTGACGCCGTCGCTGTCGATCCTGGCCGAGCCGCCGGTCAGCGTGGTGGACAAGGTGGTCGATAAGAAGGGCACGCGCCAGGTGGCCACCGCCTACCTGGAGCATCTCTACAGCCCGCAGGGCCAGGAAATCGCCGCCAGGCACTACTACCGCCCGCGCGATGCGGGCGTGGCCGAGCGCTACGCCAAGCAGTTCGCGCCGGTCAAGCTGTTCACCATCGACGACACCTTTGGCGGCTGGGAGAAGGCGCAGAAGACGCATTTCGCCGATGGAGGCGTGTTTGACCAACTGCTGCCCAACCGGCGCTGAGCACGACGTGTCCACCATGTTGCGGCTCCCATCGCCACTTCCTCGCCCGGTGCGCACATGCCGCTGAGCCTCGCACTGCCCAAACCGCGCCGCCAGCGCGTGCTGCCGGGCTTTGGCCTGTCGCTGGGCTATACCCTGATCTACCTGTCGCTGGTCGTGCTGGTGCCGCTGTCGGCGGTGTTCCTGAAGACAGCATCGCTCAGCTTCGAGGCGTTCTGGCAGATCGTCACGGCGCCGCGCGTGCTGGCCTCCTACCAGTTGTCGTTTGGCGCCTCGCTCGCGGCCGCGGCGATCAACACGGTGTTCGGCCTGCTGCTGGCCTGGACCCTGGTGCGCTACCGGTTCCCGGGCAAGAAGATCGTCGATGCGCTGATCGACCTGCCCTTCGCGCTGCCGACCGCCGTGGCCGGCATCGCGCTGACCGCGTTGTACGCCAAGAACGGCTGGCTGGGCGAGCCGCTGGCCCGGCTGGG
>DAIOSZ010000285.1:0-2481 GCA_036752305.1 Burkholderiaceae bacterium | reverse complement strand
GGCTACGCTGAACAAGCCGCGTCAAAACCGCTGTTCGGATTCATGACGAGCTGATTCGACTCAAAAGGTGCCCCAGACCGGCACTTCCGATGGGCTATCGGATGTGATTTCCAGCCTTTCGACTGGTTTGCCGCCGTTATAGGCGCACCTGTGCCATCAAGCGTTGTCGGCCAAGGTAAATGTTGGCCAGTGCCAGAGCGGTGAATGCGCGCGTCGCGTTCTTGGCAAGACCGCGGTAGCGCACCTTGCCAAATCCCCACAGCCGCTTGAGCACCCCGAATACGTGCTCCACCCGCGAGCGGATGCGCGACTTGTTGCGGTTCTTGGCCTTCACCGCTTCATCAACGATGCCGCCTTGGCGGGTGCGCTGGTTCGTGAAGTCCCGGGCCTTGGGCGCCTTGCCCTCGATCAGCGCCTTCTGGCTGGCATACGCCGAGTCACCGTAGACCCTTGTCTCGTTGCCGTGCAACAAGTCAGGCAGCGGGTGTTTGTCATGCACGTTGGCGGCAGTGACCACGGCGCTGTGGGCCATGCCCAATTGACTGTCCACACCGATATGCAACTTCATGCCGAAATACCATTGCTGACCCTTGCGGGCCTGGTGCATCTCGGGATCCCTCGCCTTGTCGGCGTTCTTGGTCGAGCTTGGGGCGCCGATGATGGTGGCATCCACGATGGTGCCGGTGTTGACCTTGAAGCCTCGCGCCTGCAACTCCTGTCCGACTTTGGCAAACAGGGCTTCGCCCAGTTTGTGCTCATTGAGAAGGCGGCGGAACTTGAGCAAGGTGGTGGCGTCGGGCACGGGCTCACGGCCCAGGTCGATTCCCACGAAGCGGCGCAGGCTGGCACTGTCGTAGAGCGCCTCCTCACAAGCCAGGTCAGCCAGATTGAACCAGTGCTGAATGAAGTGGATTCGAAGCATGCGCTCCAGTCCGATCGGCGGGCGCCCGTTGCCGGCCTTGGGGTAATGGGGCTCGATCACTTCGCACAGTGCCGCCCACGGCACGATGGCATTCATGGTCTTGAGGAATTCGTCTCGTCGTGTGGGCTTTCGGTAGTGCTCGTATCCCGCGCCTTGATCGGCGGCCATCGCCAGGGTTTGCTGTTTCATCGCCAATTAACGCTCGACCACCTCTGAGCGTGGACTTATTCAGCATTGCCCTAAGTTGAGTTCTACATCGACCGGACCTGGTATCGCTCGCAACTCACTTGGACCAACCCGCGCGGCAACCTGTACATGTTCACGGGCGCCAGTGGCAAGGTGCAGTCCATGACGCTGCGTTCGCTAACGCGGCTGTTTGCTGAGGGCAAGGTTCGCCTGCTGGCGGTGCAGCCACTGATGGAGGCCGCACTGGACGAGGTGGCGCGCACGGCGCTTCACAACAGCGTTCAAGAGAGCCCGTGAACCGATCCGGCGTGAAGTCGACGTGCGGGCATAAGGCCCGCGTGTCAGGGGCCGCCTTCTCGATCCGCTCGCCTATTGGCCCTTCTGCGCCACGATGCACTTGAGGCCGGCCGACTCCCGACCGCCGCCGACGGACATGACACCCTGGACATAGTCCGCGGTGGAGATCCGGTTCTGACCCCAGCGGGCGGTCAAGTCGTAAAAATAAGCGCTGAAGGTCGAATTGTCCTGGTTCATCAGGTCGGCCACGGTCAGTTCGCCCATGTTCTTGTTGCCGCAGTTGCGAAGGATCTGGTTGACGAATGCGTCATAGTTGGGGTTGTTTTTCCAGGCATCTGGCGCGCAAGCGCTCAGCGCGAACGGCACGAGGGCGGCAAGGAACAAGGCACGCAAGCGCGAACTGCCGCGGATGGGATGGGGCATGGACTGAATCATGGCGGGCTCCTGTTGTGGAAAGGCCTGTGAGTACGGGCGGTTGTGCATCTCGGTCATTATGCCCACAGGACATTTCTGATCAAGCGCGTCGCGGCGCATCGCCCGCCACGCCCGGCAGCCAGGTTGTGCCCGCGTGGAGGCTGTGCGCGCAGCGCACGGCGCGCACGGTGGCGCGGGCCACCGCTTCGGCGGCCATGACGCTGAGCACGGTCATGCCCGGCGAACGCTGGGTCATGCCGGTGCCCAACGCGAACAAGGTGTCGCCGTCGGACAAGGTGTGCGCGGGATTGATGCTTCGCGCCAGGCCGTCATGTCCTGCCATCGCCAACCGCCGGGCCTGGACTTTGGTCAGGGTGGTGTCGGTGGCAATGACGCCGATGGTGGTGTTGGTGCCGGCCAGGATGGGTTGGAGCGGCTCGCCGCGCAACAGGCTGCGGCGCGTGTCACGCAGTTCGATGCCACCGGGCCCGCGCGCGCCGGCGATCAGCATGCCGGTGTCGGGGTCCAGCACATCGCCGAGCGCATTGCAGGCCACCAGCGCGCCCACCGTGACGCCCTCGACGGTGACCGAGGCGGAGCCGATGCCCCCCTTCATCGCATGGTCCATGCCGAACATCTTGCCGATGGCGGCGCCCGCACCG
>DAIOSZ010000284.1:0-2495 GCA_036752305.1 Burkholderiaceae bacterium | reverse complement strand
GGCGGCAGGTGGTTGGCCACCAGCGTGGGCTGGCCGATGCCCAGGTTGACGTAGGCGCCGTCGTAGATGTCCTGCGCCACGCGGCGCGCGAGTTCGTCCTTGGTTCTTCTCGTGTAGCTCATGTGAATCTCCTGGTTCATGCGGCAGTCTTGAAGCCGCCGGCCTGCGTGGCCACGCGGGGGATGCGCACCACGGCGCTCACGTGGATGCCGGGCGTGACCACGGCCTCGGGGTCGAAGCTGCCGAGTTCGGCGATCTCGTACACGCTGGCGATGGTGCGTTTCGCGGCGGTGGCCATCACCGGGCCAAAGTTCCGCGCGGCCTTGCGGTAGGTGAGGTTGCCCCAGCGGTCCCCGCGCTCAGCCTTGATGAGGGCCACGTCGCCGAGGATCGGGTACTCGAGCACATAGGACTTCCCGTTGATCACGCGGGTTTCCTTCTCGCTGCCGTCGGCATTGCGCGCGAGTTCGGTGCCGAAACCCGTCGGCGTGAAGAATGCGCCGATACCCGCGCCTGCGGCACGGAGCCGCTCGGCGAGGTTGCCCTGCGGCACGAGTTCGAGTTCAAGCTGCCCGCTGCGGTACAGCGCGTCGAACACCTGGCTATCCACTTGGCGCGGGAAGCTGCAGATGCCTTTGCGCACGCGTCCGGCCTTGAGCAGCGCTGCCAAGCCGGTGTCGCCGTTGCCCGCGTTGTTGTTGACCACGGTGAGCTCGCGCGCACCCTGTTCGATCAGGCCGTCGATGAGCTCACCCGGGATGCCGGCGGTGCCGAAGCCCCCGATGAGGACGGTAGCGCCATCGCGCACACCATTCAGTGCCTCGGCCACCGAGGCTGAAATCTTGTTGATCACGAGTCTTATCTCCAGTGAAAAAGCCGAGCATTCTTTACGACGGCCGTTAAGTTTGTTCTAATGACGAACATTCATTCTATTGACGAACAATTTTACCTGTTCAGAGGAACCTATGGCAACCACGGCCCATCGAGAACTCCATGCGCCCGTCCCAAGCGATGGCTACGTCCAGTCATTCGCCCGCGGGCTTGAAGTCATCCGTTCTTTCAGCGCCGACGCGCCCGAGCAAACTCTCTCTGAGGTCGCGGCGCGCAGCGGCCTCACGCGCGCCGGGGCGCGGCGCTTCTTGCTGACGCTGCAAACCCTCGCCTACGTCGAAGGCGACGGCAAGCACTACCGCCTCACGCCGCGCATCCTCGACTTGGGATTCGCGTACCTGACGTCCATGCCCATCTGGAACCTGGCCGAGCCGGTGATGGAGCGGCTCTCAGACGCGTTGGGTGAGTCATGCTCGGCAGCTGTACTCGACGGCAGCGACATCGTCTATGTGATGCGCGTGCACACGCACAAGATCGTCTCGCTCAATCTGAATGTGGGAACACGGCTGCCTGCCTACTGCACGTCTCTCGGCCGAGTGCTGCTCGCGGGATTGGATGACGCTGAGGTGAAGAACCGCCTCGGATCCAGCTCGCTGAGTGCAAAGACGCGCCACACTGTCACCGATCCGGCCGAGGTCCTGGCGCGCGTGCAGCAGGTTCGTCGACAGGGCTGGGCGCTGGTGAACCAGGAACTGGAAGAGGGGTTGGTCTCGGCCGCGGCACCGGTGAAGAACCGTGCGGGGAAAGTGGTGGCAGCGCTCAATGCCTCTTGGCTGGCAAACCGCACCTCCGCCACGGCGATGAAAGAGCAACTCTTGCCAAAGCTACGCACGGCGGCCGATGATGTCTCGGCGCTGCTATCGCGCACCATACGCACTTGACCGATTGACGAATTCGATGCTTTCCTGCCGAGCAAGCTCGGCTTCGAAAGCGCCTCAGGACATTTCGACGGAGTCTGCAGCACCAGGCCCGCTGCGCGAAGGAATCGTGGCTGGGCGATTGAGTCAACCACGCCACCGCTAGCGCCCCCGGTCGCGACGCCCCGGCCCTGCAGCGGCTTCGCGACGAGCGGCCATCTTCACGTTCGCGATGTCGACCCCCATCCCGTCCGATCGAACTCGGACCTTCACGTTGTAGTCCACCACACGCTTCACAGCTACTAGCACCTTCATCAGATTTCCGATCCTTCATACAAAAAAATAGCGCGCGGCCCAACGTCGTTCGGAAAACGAAGGCGGTCCGCGATCAGCATCGAACGGCTGCGCGAAGGCTGCTGATAGGTGTCGCCCTCCGCGCGCAAGAAAAATCATCTCCCCCGGATGGCTGGATTCAGACGGGGAGCAAGCTGCACGTTCCCGCCAAGCCACCAGAACCGGTTCCTCTGGATCTCCGAGCAAATTGATCCAACCAGGCCAATCAACTCCACCAACGAACCGACCCAGTCGATAGATCGAGCATGCGATTGCCTCAGATGAACCCAGCCCCCTCCGCAGTCACTTACCACCTGTCCAACGCTTCTTCG
The DNA here is from genome assembly GCA_036752305.1 of Burkholderiaceae bacterium. GTDB lineage: Bacteria > Pseudomonadota > Gammaproteobacteria > Burkholderiales > Burkholderiaceae_C > DAIOSZ01. The sequence continues at coordinate 82 of DAIOSZ010000284.1, read as the reverse complement.
TCGCGAGACGGATAGCGCTCAGGTAGTTACCTGTTGCCCAGCCTGGTGGCGCAATGGACGCAACAGCACCCCAAGAGCCACA
>DAIOSZ010000283.1:0-2504 GCA_036752305.1 Burkholderiaceae bacterium | reverse complement strand
TTAATCTCGGCAAGATGGCGCGAAAATTCTTTCTCGCCGCCCCCGTACACCGCTGTCGAGCGGGCCGCAGTATACATCGGGTTTACCCTTGTGATCAAAAGCCTTAGCGCGCAAAGTCGATGCACACCTTGCCAAAGTGCTTGCCGCTGGCGAGATACGCCAACGCGTCAGGCAGTTCCGCAAAGCCAAAGACCTGGTCCAACACGGGGCGCATGCCATTGGCGTCGATGGCACGCACCATGTCGGCGAATGCATCCTTGCTGCCCACTGTTATGCCTTGCATGCGCACTTGGCGCGTGACGACCAGCCCCAGCGGGGCATTCATCTTGGCACCACCGAGCACGCCAATCAAGGCAATCCGTCCGCCGCTGCGCACCGCGCGGAGTGATTGCGGGAGACTGCTCTCTCCGCCAACGTCAACGATCAGATCCACGCCATCTCGTCCACCAAGTGTCCTGGCCTGTTTGCCCCAGTCGGGCACCTCGCGGTAGTTGATGAGATGATCCGCGCCCAGCAAGCGCGCGCGGGCAAGCTTTTCGTTTGATGATGACGTAAGGATGACGTTGGCACCCAGCATCTTGGCAAATTGCAACGCGAACAAGGCCACGCCGCCAGTGCCTTGCACCAAGACAGAGTCACCAGGACGCACGCCTCCTTCGATCACGACTGCGCTCCAGGCGGTGAGCGCCGCAGTAGGCAGCGTGGCGGCCTGCAAACTGCTCCAGTCCTTGGGTGCATGCGCCACTCCCTGCTCTGGAAGGACGACGTAATCGGCCATCGTGCCATCGGTCTCGCAGCCCAGGCCACGAGAAAGCTTGTACGCGTCGGCCGGACCGGACACCCAAGTCTGGAAGAGAAGCGGGCAGACCTCGTCCCCCTCCTTGAACTGGGTAACGCCCAAGCCCACTTGGTCGACCACGCCAGCCCCGTCGCTGAGCATGATGAGCGGCAACTCCTGCATACGCGCGCCGTAGCCTCGTGTGGGAACAATCAAATCACGGTAGTTGAGCGCGGCGGCAGCCATTTTGATTCGCACCTGTCCTCGCTCGGCCTGCGGTTGTGGGCGTTGCGATAGGCGCAGATGGCTCATGGCCCACTGGCCTTCAACTTGGAACACGCGCATGGGGGACCCTCGATGTTGAACACAAAAGTCGCGCGAGCTTCGCGCGATAGGCGACGCAGGACAAGGGACAGGTGACTAGAAGCTGCAATTTTTATAGCTGCCCGTGGTTGTTATATCTATGAATTCGGCCTAAAACATCTCAAAAATGGTCTTGTAACCCCACGAAAAATCGCGAAATCACCTTGGAAACCGCCCACGGTCCAAAATTCAGGCCCCTTTTACGACGCCATGTCAGGAAATTCAACCACGAGCAGCTATTATATTTATAGCATCAATCGATCCGCCCGAACGCCAATCCGGTGGGCGCTTCAATGCCTTCAAGTTCATCGATCAACTTCAGCAACGGCGTCAATTCGCGATAGCGCGCGCAGGTCGTACGGATGTAGCCTACAAAGCGTGGCACGTCCGCCAAATATTTGGCCTTGCCGTCGCGCAAGGTCAAGCGCGCGAAGATGCCCGCAACCTTCAGATGCCGTTGCAGCCCCATCCATTCCACTGCGCGGTAGAACGCCCCAAAGTTCCGGCTCCAGTCCTCGAAGTCCATCAAGCCATGCTTGCGCGCGGCTTCCCAGTAACGCACCGTCACGTCGAGCACGAAATCCTCATCCCACGAGTGAAATGCGTCGCGCATCAGGCTGGCAATGTCGTAGCTCAGCGGGCCGCAGACGGCGTCCTGAAAATCCAACACCGCCAGACGCGGCTCGGAAACATCTGGCGGCACCATCAGATTGCGCGGCATGAAATCGCGGTGGACGTAGACACCTGGGGCGGCCAGGTTGTGGCGCACGATAAGGCCAGTCGCTTCATTCCAAGTCGCCTGCTGCGCGGGAGTTAGCGTCACGCCGCGATAGCGCCCCAGGTACCAGTCGGGAAACAGTTGCAACTCGCGGCGCAGCAGGGCCTCGTCATAGGACGGCAAAACCCCCGGACGCGACGCCCGCTGCCATGTCACCAAGGCTGCAATGGCGCGCTGATACAGCGTCAGACGGGCGGCGGGGAGAGCCCGGTTCAGTGCCTCCATCATGGTGCAGGTGCCGAGGTCTGAGAGCAGCATGAAGCCTTTTGCCACATCCCATGCACGCACCTCTGGCACAAGTAGACCAGCGTCTTTCATGAGTGCGGCCACTCGAACGAAGGATTGGCAATCTTCCTTATCTGGCGGCGCGTCCATCACGATGCAGCTCTCGCCGACCTCGGTATCGAGGCGCAGATAGCGTCGGAAGCTCGCATCGGCTGAAGCCAGTCTGAGCGTGGAGGGAAGCAGGCGCCAGGTTGGAGCCAGGCTGGCGAGCCAATCGGCGCAGTCACGCTGCCGTTCGAGACTGGGCCATGTCAGGGAGGTGGGGGCCGGGAAAGAAGGTGCCGTGCTCATGGATAATTG
>DAIOSZ010000282.1:0-2541 GCA_036752305.1 Burkholderiaceae bacterium | reverse complement strand
ATGCGGGCGGTGCCGTTGCCCTGATGCACGTCCAGATCGACGATGGCCACGCGCAGCGCCCGGCCCGTGGCGGCCCGCGCCTCGGCCTGCAGCACCCGCGTGGCGACCGCGCTGTCGTTGAACACGCAAAAGCCGCTGCCCTTGTCGGCATAGGCGTGGTGCGTGCCCCCGGCCAGATTGCCCGCCACGCCTTCCGCCAGCGCCGCCCGGCAGGCCTGCAGCGTGGCGCCGCAGGAGCGCCGCGAGCGCTCCACCATCTCGGGCGACCAGGGAAAACCGATCTCGCGCATGGCCCGCTCGTCCAGCGTGCCCGCCGCCACCGCCGCGATGTAGGCCCGCGCGTGCGCCAGCGCCAACTCCTCATCCCCCGCCGCCTGCGCCGCCTGCACCCGCACGTCCGGCAACTGCGCCCGCACCGCCTCCAGCAGCAGGCGGTACTTGGACATGGGAAAGCGATGCCCCAGCGGCAGCGGCAGCACGTAGCGGTCGGAATGGAAACCCTGCATGGCTGGCATTGTGGCGCCGGCGGGCCAATCGCGGTAGAGACGCCCATTGCTGGGCGCCCCCCGCACAGATCCGTACGTGCGGGATTCCCGCATACGGCTCCTACCTTGGGTGGATGACGGCATAGCGCTGGTTCGGCCATGGATGAAGGATGCGTGCATCGGGGAGCCAGTCAGCCGCGAGTTGCACCATCCGCGCCCAGGTCAGGTTGCTCTTTTGGCTGCGCCGCCGCAGCGATCGCAGCCACAGCATGACGACTCGGTAGCGGAAGGTGCAGATGGTCCGGAAGTTCGTTGGCACTGCGTGGTAAGCCAGGTAGCCTTGAACGACCGATCGCAGCCAGCGTCCCTGCTGGGGTATGGGCGTGTGCATTCGGCGTCGCAGTTCCTCCGTGATCTTCCCGAGTGTGGCCCTCATCCGGTCTCGGCGTGTCTTGCGGTGGAGCAGGAAGGCTCCACGCCGGGATTTGCCGCAGATGAACGTGAACCCCAAGAAGATGAAGGTCTCCGGTTTGCCAAGCCCACGCTGTGAGCGTGCGGCCGCCGCGTAGCGGCCGAACTCCAGCAGGCGCGTCTTCTCCCCGTGTAGTTCGAGTCCAAATTGCTCGAACCTCGTTCGCATCGCGTCCCAGAATCGCCGCGCATCGGCCTCGTGCTCGAAGCCGGCCACGATATCGTCGGCGTAGCGCACGATGATCACGTTGCCGGTGGCTTGTCGCCTTCGCCATTGCTGGGCCCAGAGGTCGAAGACGTAGTGCAGGTAGACGTTGGCAAGCAACGGTGAAGCCACCGCCCCTTGCGGAGTCCCCGTCTCACTGACGCTCCATTCCCCATCTTCCAGGACGCCCGCCTTGAGCCACTTGCGCACAAGGCGGATGACGCGCTCGTCGCCGATCCGATGCTTCAGGAAACGGACCAACCAGTCCTGGCTGAGTCCGTCGAAAAAGCTTCGGATATCGGCGTCGAGAATCCAGTTCACCTGGGTGTCGCTGATGGCCACCGACAGTGCGTCCAACGCGTCGTGCTGCCCCCGCCCGGGTCGGAACCCGTACGAGAAGCCGAGGAAGTCTTCCTCGTAGACCGCGTTGAGCACCACGACGACCGCGCGCTGGACGATCTTGTCTTCTAGCGCAGCAATCCCGAGCGGGCGCTGTTTGTCGGCGCCTGGCTTCGGTATGAACCGTCGCCGGACCGGTTGCGCCCGATACGTGCCACGATGGACTCGTGCATGCAGCTCCTGCAGGTTGCCCTCCAGGTTCGCCTCGTAGTCCTGCCATGTCACTCCGTCCACCCCGGGTGCGGCACGGCGCTTGAGCGCCAGGAACGCTTGCCTATCTTGCTGATGGCGCTCATCATCGGTTTCGTTTTGTCGCTCGCTGCGACGGTAATAGCCGGAACTTATTTCTCGTACGACAAGCCATACGGGAGATGGTATGCCTGACACCGTGCTGCTGACCATTGTTGCCATCATCTGTGGACCGTTGAGCGCCATTGCATTGCTGCCGCTATGGTCGAACATGTTGCTGGTGATCGGCAGCAAGCGGGATGCTAGCCTGCGCACGGTCGTGGTTTCAAGCGAAGTCGCATCGAGAGCTCGACCCGGCCAGCTCGGAGTCTTTAGGATAAAGGTCGCGATCGAAGTCGATGGTCGTACCGGTTATTATTTCGTCACTCGTGTCTTGTCTAGGTCGCAGGCCGAGCAGTTAGAGTACTTCAAGTCTAGTTTGATTAGTGTCCATATGCACGAGGGCCTGGCTCGGCGCTTTGGATGGGGGCCGGCAAGCATTCGCATGGGACCGCGATTGCTCCGCGTCGGCGTGCTGATCGTCTTGCCGTTCTGGTTGCTCGGCGTGTTGCCATTGATAAGCACGCTCATCTGGGTGGTGACCGATCACAATCTCCTCTTCGAGGCCATACGAGTCCTCATGTAGCTGTCTCATACCGGATGATCGTAGGGCCGCTCGGCAAACAAATCAGGCCGCTCATCCCCGCGCGCTACCAGTTCGGCACCGTGGACATCCCTGCTGACCAAGCCATG
>DAIOSZ010000281.1:1152-2560 GCA_036752305.1 Burkholderiaceae bacterium | reverse complement strand
CGCTGCATCCGCTGGCTGGTGGCAAGACCGCGTTGCGCCTGGCTTACCGCGAAGTCCAATGGCCCGAGGCCTGGAGCGACGCGCGCGTGCCGCCGCGCGTGGTGGTCGATCTGGGCACCCATGGCAGCCTGGAGGTGGACGACGCCGTGGGCTGGCGCGCGGCGCTGAGCGCGGCCGGGCAAAGGCCGTCGGTCGTCGCGCGCATGCAGACGCGCTGGCTATTTTTTCTGGGCATGCTGCTGTTCGCGGGCGCCGCCGTCTGGGCCTTCTACCGCTGGGGCACGCCCTGGGCGGCGGGGCAGCTCACGCGCGTGGTGCCCCTGTCGTGGGAGCGCCGGGTGGCGGATGAGGCGATGGCCCAGCTCGACGGGCGCTTCCTTCAGCCCAGCCGCCTGAGCGCCGAGCGGCAGGCCGCGTTGCGCGCCGACTTCGATGCCCTGGCGGCGCGCCACCGTGGCCCCCTGCAGGCTTATCCGGGCTATCAGCCGCAACTGCGGCTGATGTTCCGCTCGGGCATGCCGGCCAATGCCTTTGCGCTGCCGGGCGGGACGGTGGTAATGACCGACAAGCTGGTCGAAGCCGCCGACGCCCTGGGCCAGCCGGAGGCGGCGCGCGCCGCCGTGGTGGGCGTGCTCGCGCACGAAATCGGCCATGTCGCGCACCGCCACTCCACGCGGCTGGTGGTCGAGCAAGGTGTGCTCAACGTGGGCCTGGGCCTGGCGTTGGGCGACGTGTCGGGCATCGTGTCCTCGGGAGCCAACCTGCTCGTCGGCTTGTCGTACCGCCGGCAGCACGAAAGCCAATCCGATTGCTACGCCGCGCGCCTGATGCATGAGGCCGCGCTGCCCGTCGGGCCGATGGCCGATTTGCTTGAAGCCATCGACCGCGGCAGCGGCGCCAAGCCGCAGCCGACGCGCGCGGCAAACGGCGGCCTGGACTGGGCCCGCACCCACCCGGAAACCGGTGCTCGTGCCGCGCGCCTGCGCCTGGGCGTGGCAAGCGCCTGTGCCGACGCGGCCTCTCGCTGATGCCGCGCGTTTTCCGATTGCAGCGCCGCGCGGGGCGGTGTAGGCTGGGCGGCTTGTTCGCCCACTCAGGAACTGCCGCTCCATGATTGCCGCCGCCACCGCTTCCCCTCGGATTTCCCGCCGCACCTGGCTTGCCGGTGCCTGCACGGGGATGCTTGCGCCCGCATTCGTGGGCTGCGCATCGTCGTCACGCACGGCTGTTGCGGCGCCCACCGGGCTGGCGCGGGTGCATGCGCTGCCGCCGCTGCCCTATGCCGAGAGTGCGCTGGCGCCGGTGATTTCGGCCAACACCATCGGGTTCCACTACGGCCGGCACCACAAGGGCTACCTGGACAACCTCAACCGCATGGTTCCCGGCACCGCGTACGCGCCGATGACGC
>DAIOSZ010000281.1:0-1142 GCA_036752305.1 Burkholderiaceae bacterium | reverse complement strand
GTTCTACTGGAATAGCCTCAAGCCGGGTGGCGGCGGCGAGCCGCCCGCCGCGCTCAAGGCGCGGATGGACGCCGCCTTCGGCTCTGTCGCCGCCTGCAAGAAGGCGCTGGCCGACGCCGCGCTCAGTCAGTTCGGCAGCGGCTGGGCGTGGCTGGTCAACGACGGCGGCACGCTCAAGGTGATGAAAACAGGCAACGCGGAACTGCCGCTCGCCGCTACGCCCTTGGTCACGATCGACGTGTGGGAGCACGCCTATTACCTGGACTACCAGAACCGCCGCGCCGACTACGTCAACGCGGTACTCGACAAGCTGATCAACTGGGAATTCGCGCTGCGCAACTGGGGATGAGGTGACTGCTTCGCATTAAAAACAGTAGCACCCCGTGGTCGATTTCAGTGGTCTGCCGCGTGAAGTGAGTACCAAAATCACCGATTTTCCGGCCTCAGAACCGCTCCAACTCCGGGTGCGCCAGCCGCCCGCCGCGCACCAGCATCCGGCCGTACTCGGCGCAGCGGTTGAGGGTGGGGATCACCTTGCCGGGGTTGAGGATGCCCTGGGGATCGAAGGCGCGCTTGACGCCGAACATCTGCTCGTTTTCCTCGGCCGAGAACTGCACGCACATCGAATTGAGCTTCTCCACGCCCACGCCATGCTCCCCTGTTACCGTGCCGCCCATGGCGACGCTGGTTTCCAGGATGTCGGCGCCAAACAGTTCGGCGCGGTGCAGCTGATCGGGGTCGTTGGCGTCAAAGAGAATCAGCGGATGCAGGTTGCCGTCACCCGCGTGAAATACGTTGGCGCAGCGCAGGCGGTACTTCTTTTCCATCTCGGCGATGGCCAGCAGGATGTCGGCCACGCGCTTGCGCGGAATGGTGGAATCCATGCACATGTAGTCGGGGCTGATTCGGCCGCTGGCGGGAAAGGCGTTCTTGCGGCCGCTCCAGAACGTCAGGCGTTCGGCCTCGGATTCGCTGACTCTGATTTTCGTGGCGCCCGATGCTTGCAGGACAGCCACCATGCGGCCAATCTCCTCGTCCACTTCCTCGGCGGTGCCATCGCTCTCGCACAGCAGGATGGCCTCGGCTTCCAGGTCGTAGCCGGCGCGCACGAAGTCCTCCACCGCCGCCGTCATCGGCTTGTC
>DAIOSZ010000280.1:0-2592 GCA_036752305.1 Burkholderiaceae bacterium | reverse complement strand
GCTTGACGACCGTGGTATTGAGGTTGGCCACCAGGCGTTCGAGCTGCGTGATGGCGCCCATGAGCGCCCGCTGGTTTTCCGCCGCAAGCAGGGCGTTGATCTTGTCGGTGGCGTCCTCGGCCTTTTGCAGAATCTCGGTGCCTTGATCGGACAAATTCGACAACAGGTTAGGCTTGAGCGGAATGTGCGGCAACCCGTCGGGCGGTGGGGCCAAGGGCTCCGCCGACGCGCCCGTATCGTCCAGTTGGATGAAGGATTGCCCCGTGATGCCTTGAAAGTTGAGCGTGGCGTAAGTGGCACTCGAAACCGGTGCATTGGCCGCGACACGCAGGCGAACCAATGCGTTGCCCTTGAGTTCTGGGTCGAAGCTGATGCTGGTCACCTTCCCTACCGCAATGCCCCGATAGCGCACCGCCGCTTGGGGCTGCAAGCCGGTCAACGCCTCGCGCGTGGAGATTTCGTAGATGCGAAAGTCCTCCTTGTCGCGCGTCAGCCAGGCCACCATGCCGAACAGCAGCGCGGTCACCAGCAGCACGAACACGCCGGCAGCCAGCGCGTGGGATTTGTTTTCCATATCAGCGGATTCTCCCTGTGGTGGGATCGTGGTCTTCGTCCAGGAGTTTGAGCGCGCGACGACCGCGCGGTCCAAGAAAGTAATGCTGAATGAAGGGATGCGGATTGGCGATCACTTCACGAATGCTGCCGTTGACCAAAACCTTGCGGTCGGCCAGCACGGCAATGCGGGTGGACAGGTCGATCACGGTGTCGAGATCATGCGAAACCATGACCACGGTGAAGCCGAGCTCATCCTTCAGCGAGTGCAGCAGCGCGCAGAAGTCGTCCGAGGCTTCGGGATCGAGGCCGGCGGTGGGCTCATCGAGCAAGAGCAACGGCGGATCAAGAACCAGTGCGCGCGCGAGCGCCACGCGCTTGACCATGCCTCCCGACAGGTCAGCCGGCATCTTGGTGGCATCGCTGACCTTCAGACCCACCAACACCAATTTGAGCAGCGCCATGTCGCGCACCACGTCGTCGGGGATGGTTCCAAGCTCCCGTATTGGCAGCGCAATGTTGTCCAGCACGGAAAACGCCGAAAACAAGGCCCCTTGCTGAAAGAGCATGCCCACGCGGGTGGCGGCGCCCGGTCCGGCAAGTTCCCGCGCGGGACGGCCGAGAACGGTAACGTTTCCCCGGGTCGGGGCTATCAAGCCCAGGATTTCCCGCAGGACCGTGGTCTTGCCCGTGCCCGAACCACCAACCAGCGACACGATTTCCCCTTCGTAGACCGTAAGGTCGAGGTTTTCATGCACCGTCACACGGTGTTCGGGCGGACCAAACTGCGTCCACAGTCCATGGATTTCGACGACAGGTCGCTCGCCTGGCGTCACAGCGACCCCACGTTACGGAAAGCCACCGCGAATACGGCATCGACCACGATGACCATCGTGATCGCGCTGACCACGGCCGTGGTGGTCCCTTGGCCCAGGCTTTGGGTATTGGGCTGGACGCGCAAACCACAATAGCAGCCGATCAGCGCAATGCCGATGCCAAAAACGACGGACTTTGCGGTCGCCAGCCACAGATGGGCAACGTCGACCGCCTTGGGCATGGCTTCGATGAAATACGCGGGCTTGACGTCCAGCGTGAGATCGGCGGCCACCATGCCGCCAACGATGCCAGCCATCGTGGTCCAAACGCTGACGAGCGGCATGGCCACGGCGAGCGCTGCCGCGCGCGGTAGCACCAGGCGAAATCCCTGCGGAATTCCGAGCACGCGCATGGCGTCGATTTCCTCCGTCACGCGCATCACCCCGATCTGCGCCGTAATCGCCGAACCGCTGCGCCCCGCCACGAGCACGGCCGCGAGCAACGGCCCCAGCTCCCGTACCAGAGCCAGGCCGATCATGTTGACGATGTAGGTCTCGGCGCCAAACTGGCGCAGCACCTGCGCCATCAGATAGGCCAGTACCACGCCGATCAGAAAGCCGACCATTGCCGTGATAGGCAGGGCCGTGTAGCCCATCGCATACAGATTGCCCGAAAAGTCATGCCAAGGCGCGCGACGCGGCGCGCGCAGGGCGGCCAACAAGTCGAGAAACAATTGCCCGATCATGCGGACAAATTCCGCGGCATGGCCCAACGCAGCGATTACGCCGGCACCCAGCGCAAGGAACGCGTGCTTCCAGACACGCTGCGATGTCGGCGCCGGTGGCCGAAGAGGGGTGGCCACCCGCTCCAGGAGGGCCCGCTGCACGGCGGTGGCCTGCAGCTGTTGCGGCCATGCGTCCCCCCAATGACGCAGCAGCATGGCGGCGCCCAGATGATCCAGCCGCGCGACACCTGAAATTCCCCAATCTGCGCCACGGGGAACCGATGCCAACGTCCGCCCCCCCGCATTCCAGGCCTCGGGTTCGGCGAATCCCGCCGCTGACCAGTTGCCCTTGACTAGAACCACGCCATCGCGAATTTCGATATCTGGCCAGGCGGGAGAGGTAGAAGTCACGAAAAAGGAATTTGCAGCGCAACAGTCCGCATATTAGCCTGAAGTTCCCCCCTCCCGTGGTCATCGTGGCGTGCAGTAAGTACCTGTCG
>DAIOSZ010000279.1:1387-2683 GCA_036752305.1 Burkholderiaceae bacterium | reverse complement strand
GCGATGTCCAGCAGGATCAGCGCGCCCGTGTCGGCGTCCTGCAGTTGCAACCGCGTGGGCTCGATCGGCTCGCTGGCGCGCAGGTACACCGCGCCGCCCGCGCTCTGTACGCGGAGGCGCTCGCCCACGCCCGCGGGCACGCCCACGCGCACGTCCCGGTCGATGAACACGATGCGTTCCTGACCGACCTTCAGCGGCACTGCCAGCGGCATGCGCTCCCAGCGCAGGATTTCCACTGCATGGGCGACGGGTGCCGCGGCCACGGCCAGTAGCCCCAGCAGCGCGAGTACAGGATGCTTCATGGGGTGTTTCCTCCTTGAGGCGCTTGCGGAGACAGGCCACTCGGCGCCGGGCGCGTCGGCTCCGGTGCACTGATGCGCTGGGGCGCGCCGTCGTAGCAGTCCAGCGCCAGGCCGAACGGGTTGCGGGCGGGATCGACATCCACCCGCGTGACCTTGATCGGATAGCGCACCAGGGCGCGCTTGACCTGCTCGGCGCCGTAGTACTCGTCCGCCGTGATGTCCAGCGTCACCACCCAGTCGCGATCGGATACGGTGCGCACGCGCGCCGTGGGGTCGTCGCCATAGCCGCGGCCGGGAATCTCGTAGATGCCGCGCACGCGCTGGCGCAGCTCGCCGGTGGAGCGGCGGTAGTCGTAGTCCGCCCGCAGGAAGGCCTGGCAGGATGGGGTGAGGTACGGCGAGAGCGTGTGGAGGTTGCGCGGGTAGTCCTCTTCGCCATTGGTCGGCCAGCGGTTCAACGTCTGGAACACGTAGAACGTGAACGCATAGACCGATTCGGGCGGCACTTCCCACCACTTGCGGGTACTGCCAGAGCGCAGGTCGGGCGGGACGTGGATGGTCAGGTCGCGCGGCGCGCTCCACCAGCCGCCGCCCATGACCAGGGCGACGACGACCAGCGCGCCCGCGCCCAGCCGCAAGGTCTTGATGTGCGCCTGCAGGTGGGTAACCTCGTTTTTGAAGCGGCTCATCGCATGCTCCTGCGGGTGGACCAGAAGCCCGAGCGCGAGATCAGCACATGGCCACCGACCCAGCCAGCCATCAGCGGATGGCGCGTGGCGATGCGCCATTGCAGTTGCCGATACAGCCAGGTGTCGGGGCGCCCACGCTTGAGGCGGCGCAGGATGCCGCCGCCGATGAACACGCCCAAGGCCACGCCCAGGACGACGAACGTCGGCGCCAGCGCGATCGTGCGGAACACCCAGGACAGCGGCGCGCCGACCAGCAGGCCGGCGGCGCCGGACAGGCCGCAGCAGATCCACAGCTCGTCGGCGGT
>DAIOSZ010000279.1:0-1287 GCA_036752305.1 Burkholderiaceae bacterium | reverse complement strand
TGGTTGAGGCGGCTCTCGGACCACCCCACGTAGGCCGTTCGGATGGCCCAGACGCCCCACACGAGCAGGACCGCGAACACGACGCCGACCAGGACGGTCGCCATCGCGGAAGGCGCGATGCCGCTGTTGGCTTGAAATGCCGAGACCTGGGCGCCGTTCATTGCTTGCCCCCCGCAGTCGTCGCCGGCAGCGGCTCGGCCGCCCGCTCGGTGCGGTAGTCGCCGGCCAGTTCGGAGGGGTCGCGCGGCTGGGCGCGCGATGGCGTCAGATGGAACTGGATGCCGGCGCGAACACGCGCCAGGTCAGCCAGCAGCCGCGGGTAGTCGAAGTGGTAGCGCTCGCCCGGCTGGATGGGGGCATGCGCGGCGCTGTCCGCGACGGTGCGCTCCAGCGCGTCGAGCTGGCGCAGTGCGGCGACCAGCTCCTGGCGCTGTGCCGGAGACTCGGCCAAGGCCATCTGGGACAGACCCAGCAGGAGGGCCGTCACGAGAAAAGTGGGCACGCCGCGATGCGCGGCGCGCAGCCAGATCGAAGCCACCATCGCGCCATTCCTGTGTGATCAGCAATGGGGTGATCGTGGAGATCAGGGCTGTTTTAGGCCGCAAACAATAGGAACTGGCGGACGACCGGATTGGGCATACCGCGAGCGAACCTACAAAAGCCCGGGTCGAGTTTCGATTATTGCGTTTTTCGAGTGTTTCGAATATGATCGGCTCTGCAACCGTTTTCGCTTAGGAGCTACCCATGACCACCGCCACTGCCCAATCCAAGATGACCCTTCCCGCCGCGGGAGAGGTTAAGGCAGCCGTCCAGGGTCAACGTGCCTTGGCGGCTTACCTCGCAACCCAGTTCGAGACGCAGCACATCCAGATCTTTGATGACCACAAACAGGCTCATCAGGTGGAACTGCCTACCTCGGCGTTGCGCCTGCTGGTCGACATCCTGGCCGAGTTGGCCGATGGCAATGCAGTAAAGGTGGTGCCCGTCCATGCAGAGCTGACGACCCAAGAGGCGGCGGACTTGCTCAACGTGTCCCGTCCCCATTTCGTCAAGCTGCTAGAAGATGGGGTGTTGGCATTTCATCGCACCGGCAAGCACCGCAGGGTGAGGTTCGCCGATCTGATGCAGTACAAGGAAGCGCGCGAGCGCGCCAGTGAGCAGGCGATGGCCGAACTCGCTCAGCAGTCGCAAGAGTTGGGAATGGGATACGAATGAGGCATTCCCCATTCACCGCCGTCTACGACGCGTGCGTTCTATATCCCGCGCCACTGCGGGATTTCCTGATGT
>DAIOSZ010000278.1:0-2811 GCA_036752305.1 Burkholderiaceae bacterium | reverse complement strand
GCGGGCGGCCTGAAGCTGCCCCAGGGCTACAGCACCTCGCCCGTGTGCTCGCCCCCGCGCTTTGCGCTGATGCCCGCGCGCTGCCAGTCCCGCCTGCGCGGCGGCGCCGACGAGCCGATCAACTCGCGCAGCCGCGGCAGCGCCGTGCTGGGCCTGCCGCCCGAGGTGCCCACGCTGCCCTCGCTGCTGCGCGCCGCTGGTTACCGCACCGCGCTGATCGGCAAGTGGCACCTGGGCTACCCGCCGCACTTCGGGCCGCTCAAATCCGGCTACGAGGAATTCATCGGCCCCATGTCGGGCGGCGTGGACTACTTCAGCCACTGCAGCTCGTCCGGGCAGCACGATCTGTTCGTCGGCGAGCAGGAGCGGCGGGTCGAGGGCTACCTGACCGACCTGATCTCCGAGCGCAGCGTCGACTACGTGCAGCGCATGGCGCCGGGCGCGCGCGGCGACACGCCTTTTTTCCTGAGCCTGCACTACACCGCGCCGCACTGGCCGTGGGAGACGCGCGACGACGCCGCCGTCACCGAGGAGGTGCGCGCCAACCTGTTCCATCTGGACGGCGGCAACATCGAAACCTACCGCCGCATGATCCACCACATGGACGAAGGCATCGGTCGCCTGGTGCAGGCGCTGCGCGAGCAGCAATTGCTGGACGACACGCTGATCGTCTTCACCAGCGACAACGGCGGCGAGCGCTTTTCCGACAACTGGCCGCTGGTGGGCGGCAAGATGGACCTGACCGAAGGCGGCATCCGCGTGCCCTGGATCGCCCACTGGCCCGCCGTCATCCCGCCCGGCGGCGAAAGCGAGCAGTCGTGCATGACCATGGACTGGTCGGCCACGATGATCGAGCTGGGTGGCGCCCGGCCCGATACCGCCTATCCGCTGGACGGCGTCTCGCTGGCCGCCGTGCTGCGCGATCCGGCGCACCGCTTTGAGCGGCCGCTGTACTGGCGCATGAACCACCGCAGCCAGCGGGCGCTGCGCCGGGGCGACTGGAAATACCTGCGCGTGGACGGCAACGACTACCTGTTCAACCTGACGCAAGACGCCCGCGAGCGCGCCAACCGCGCCCACCGCGAAAGCGAACGCCTGGCGGCCATGCGTGCCGACTGGGAGGCCTGGGAGGCCAGCGTGCCGCCCATTCCGGCCGACGCCACCGTCAGCCTGGGTTACGGCTACAAGGACATGCCGCAGCGCTGAACCGCCCGCGCCGCCGCGCGGTGGCCGATCTTGCGGCCAGCGTCGGCTTGGGCGGTTTCAGGCGTGCTTGCCGGGCGTCCAGCCCACCGAGCCGATGGCGCGCTCGGCCACCTGGACCGCCAGCGGCTCCAGCGTCGTGGCCATGGTGTCGTTCCAGCGGTTGAGGTAGCCGAACAGCGCGATGCTGGCGACGATCTCGACGATCTGCCCTTCGTCGTAGAACTTCGCCAGCTCGTCGAAATCGGCCTGCTCGGCCGCGTTGGGCAGGCCGCCGGCCTTGAGCGCCAGCCGGATGGCGGCGCGCTCGCCATCGCTGAACAGGGCGCTGTTCTCGAAGTCCCACAGCGACGCGATCTTTTCGTCCGAGGCGCTGTAGATGCTCGACAGATTGGTCATGTGCGACTGGCAGTACAGACAGCCCGACGCATAGCTGCTGGCCAGCGCGACCAGCATCTTGGTCTCCTCCGGCACCGTGCCTTCGTACAGGACGGCCTGGTTGAGCGCCATGAAGGCCCGCACGATGTTGGGCCGCCGCACCATGGTCATGATGCTGTTGGGCGTGAAACCGCGCGTGCGGCGGTAATGCTCAAAGCGTTCCCGGATGTCGTCTTCTTTCACGTCGGCCAGCGGCACGGGGGCGAGATGGGGCATGGTGACTTCCTTGGGCAAACATTCGGGTGGCCGCGCGGGGCGTGCGTGGCCGGGGATTGCGGAACGTGCACTATAGGTGCCGCGTCAAAAATTGACGTTGCAAACCAAGCACCGTGTTTTCCCGTAGGAATCCCGGCTGTACGCGGATAGTTTTGTAGAAACATCAACAGAAATGTTGCAAGATCTACAAAACTCGCGAAACGGCGGTGAAAATTCGCGTTTTTTGGCCCATTTTTTGGATCAAATTGGCCGATTTTTCAATCAGAATAACCACGGGCAGCTACAGTTTTTGAAGTTTCTTGCGGGATGGAGCTTGCGCGATGGGCGATGATGTCGTATGACCTCATCCCCCACCCGCGCCCTGAGCGCCGCCGCGTTTGCCACGCTGCTGTTGATCGCCTTGCTGATGGGCGCCAACCATGTGGCCGCCCGGCTGGCGTTCAACGACGGCGTCAGCGTGCCGACGGCTGTCATGGTGCGCAGCGTGATCACGGCGCTGGTGGTGGGCCTGATGCTGCTGACCCAGAGGGTGCCGTTGGCGCTGACGCCGCGCCAGCGCAAGGCGCTGCCCGCCATCGGCCTGCTGATCGCGGTGCAGAGCATGTGCCTGTACGCGGCGGTGGCACGGCTGCCGGTGGCGCTGGCGCTGCTGGTGTTCAACAGCTATCCGCTTGCCACGGCGCTGTGGGCGCGCCTGCTGTACCGGCATCGGCCGGAGCGCGCGCTGCTGATGGCCATGCCGGTGATCCTGCTGGGTCTGTTGCTGGCGCTGGATGTGCTGGGCGCCTCGTCGGGCCTGGGCGCGGCGGGGCAGTGGCGCAGCCTTGGCCTGGGCGTGGGCTACGCGTTGGGCGCATCGCTCTCCTTCGGCCTGGCGCTGGTGCTGACCCAGCACGAGGCCGGGGGGCTGGATGGGCGCTTGCGCACCTTCACCACCATGGCCCTGGTCGGCCT
>DAIOSZ010000277.1:0-2823 GCA_036752305.1 Burkholderiaceae bacterium | reverse complement strand
CTCCACCGGCTTCATCGTCGGGTGCAGGTCGTTCTTCTGCGGCTTCTTGATGTTCCAGACGTCCCCCTGGTCGCGGTCACCACACCAGTGGCGTGTCGCCCCCTCGGGCCATCCGTAGAGGATCGGCTCGTACTGGCGCTGGTAGTCGGCGCGCCCCAGGGTGAAGGTGTTCTTGGCCCAGATGATGAAGGTCGACCATTTGCCACCGGCGGCGCGGAAGGCGGCCTGCAGCACATCCAGTTCGCTGGAGGACATCGCCACATAGATACCGCCCCGGCAATGCCTGACGGTGGGCGTCAGCGCTGCCAGCAGGAAGTCGTAGAAGCCGTCACCCAGGTTGTCGTTCAGGATCGCGCGATCCTTGCCGCGCATCTTGTCCTTGGCGCTGTTGGCGTAGTTCACGTTGTAGGGCGGATCGGTGAATACCATGTCCACCGGCTCGCCATCGAGAACCCGGTCGTAGCTTTCGGCCACGGTGGAGTCACCGCACAGCAGGCGGTGGCCACCGAGCAGCCAGACGTCACCCGGGCGCGAGATCGGCGTCTCCGACACCTCGGGCACGGAGTCGTCATCGGTTTCACCTTCGCCATCCGGCTCATCGCCCGCCATCAATTCGGCCAGCGCATCGGCATCGAAGCCGGTCAGCGACACGTCGAAGTCGTCGTCCTGCAGGGCGGCGATCTCGATGCGCAGCATCGCGTCATCCCAGCCTGCGTTCTCGGCGATGCGGTTGTCAGCGATCACCAGTGCCCGACGCTGCGTGGGGCTCAGATGATCGAGCACGACCACCGGCACCACCTCCAGCCCGAGCTTGTGCGCGGCGGCAAGTCGCCCGTGCCCGGCGACGATTACGCCATCGCTACCGGCCAGGATCGGATTGGTGAAGCCGAACTGGGCAATCGACGCGGCGATCTGCGCCACCTGATCGTCCGAGTGGGTGCGGGCGTTGCGCGCATAGGGCAGCAGCTTGGCTGTCGGCCATTGCTCGATCTTGTCGGCAAACCAGGAGGCGGTCATTGCTTTACCTCCGTGGTGGCCAGACGTTCATTGACCACCTCGTCGAAGGACTGGCCAGTGGCCAACAGCGTGACGGGCACGCCAGGGTGGTTCTGTTGGAAGCGCCGAACAGCGACGTCCACGTACTCCGGCGCAATCTCCACGCTGCGGCAGATCCGACCGGTGCGCTCGGCCGCCAGCATCGTCGTGCCGCTGCCGCCGAAGGGTTCGAAAACGATGTCGCCCGCGCCTGTGTAGGCCTCGATCACGAACTCCGGCAGAGCGACCGGAAACACGGCCGGATGGTCGATGTCCTGACCGATCTTTCCTTTGTGGCGCATCACGCGGATCACCGAGTCGGGAATCCGGGTGTCCTGCGTCGGTTGGCCCTTGTGCGTCCAGCCACCGACTTCCCCATCCTTGCCGCGCATGGCCGTGGACGAGCCATCGGCACGCAGATGCGAATCCTGACCCGCGTGCTTGCAGGGCACGATCTTGTTGGGCTTGCGACTGGCGCGATTGAAGTGGAAGACGAACTCGAAGCTCGGTGCGAAGCGGCCCGCCCAATCGCCGGGCATCCCCGGCCCCTGATCCCAGACGTACCACGCAAAGCGCCGCCAGCCCTGCGTGCGCATCCAATCGAGCCACGCATCCCAATACGGGATCACTTCGTTGTCGCGGTGGATCAGCCCGAGGTTGACCAGCACCTGCCCGTCGTCGGTTATCGGCACTCTGGCGAACACGCCGCGCATCAGGCCGTCCCAATCCTTGACGCCGCCGCTGGTGTAGTCGCGCTGGTTGCCGTAAGGCGGTGAGGTGAAGCACAAGCGCGCCGTGTCACCCTGCATCAGCGTGGCGATCACGGTCGGGTCGGAGGCGTCGCCACAGATCAGCCGGTGCGAACCGACGGCCCAGACGTCACCACTGCGGGACACCGGCACCACTGGGGCATCCGGTACCTCGTCGGCTGTGTCCGGTACATCGGCATCCTGCTCCTGGTCTGCGTCATCGGCGACCACGTCGTCAGCGAGCAGGGCCTCGATCTCCGCATCCTCGAAGCCGGTCAGCGCAAGGTCGTAGCCAGCCTCGGACAGCTCGGCAAATTCCAGCGCCAGCATCTCCTCGTTCCAGCCTGCGTCGAGCGCCAGCCGGTTGTCGGAGATGACGTAGGCGCGCTTCTGCGTGGGCGAGAGGTGGCCCAGTTCGATGACCGGCACCTGATCCAGTCCCAGCTTGCGCGCGGCGGCCAAGCGACCGTGGCCCGCGATGATGCCGTTGTCGCCGTCCACCAGCACCGGGTTCGTCCAGCCGTACTCCACGATGCTGGCGGCGATCTTGGCCACCTGCTCGTCGGTGTGCGTGCGTGGATTGCGGGCGTAGGGGATCAGCGCCTCGACCTTGCGGTACTCGACGTTGAGCGTGTTCAGAATCGGTTCCTCAAAAGAAAACCCGCCGACGGAAAACCGTGGGCGGGCTCGTGATGGGTACGGACTGGGGTGGGTGCAAACTGCAAACCCTGCAAACCTTGGTTTGCAGTCGGACGCTAGGCGAATGCCGCGCTCGCGCCCCCCGCATTGGATTTTGGCGAGGAAGGACCCCTTTCGCCTGGGCCGTCCCTCTCGGTCACACACCTCGTGCGACCATAGCCGTCACTGTATGCCCAAACGACCGGATTTGTTGCAAGGGCAAAAGCCGCTCTGTTCCGCTCATCGACGCTGATTGCCGACCACGCCCGCCAAATCACGCCAAAACCCTACGTCGTGATCACGCCGTTGAGCTGGTCGACGACCATCTGCAAGGCGCGCTGCCAGCGCCGCCATGCCGTCG
>DAIOSZ010000276.1:0-2930 GCA_036752305.1 Burkholderiaceae bacterium | reverse complement strand
CGGTGGTGCGTTGCTGCAGGTCCACCTGGAGGTAGCCTTCATCGGTAAGCGCGCAGCCGAGCTGCTGGGGAAGGATGCAGTGCTGCTCGAAGGCCGGCATCGCGTAGAGGGCATGGATGGCCACTGCCGACCCATCCGCGAAGTGGATGCGCTGCAGCTGCCCCTGGGTGTGTTCCAGTTCCGCGATGGCGGTCTCCACGATGCGGATGTGGTGCGCGCGCAATTTGGCTCGAAGCCCCGCTCGCCGTTGCCCAGCACGCCGGTGGCCTCATTGCGCACCTCGTGGCCGTGGCAGTAGGGGCAGTGCAGCACCGAGATGCCCCAGCATTCCGCGAAGCCGGGGAGGGCCGGCAGCACATCCCGCACGCCCGTGGCGAAGACGAGCTTCTTCGCACGGTAGGCCGCACCGTCCTCCAGGCGCACGTCGAAGCCATCGGCGGTGGCGATGACCACGGCCTGGATGCCTTCCACGTCGGCCATGATCTGCTTGGCTTCCTGATTCGCGGCTGCTGTGGCCGACGCAACCAGCGCAGAGACGGGCTTATTCAATGTGTTCTCCTAACCCTGCTTCGATCTGGGCGAGCAAGGTGTCCACCAGCAGCAGGACATCCTCGCGCCGCCGGACATCCACGGGCAAAACCGGAATGATACGGTTGCGCGCACTGAGCGCGTCAATGTAGGCATCCAGGCTGGGTTCCGGGTTCGAGTCCATTCTTCCGACCCCGATGGCGCAGGGAATGGTGTCCAGCTCGTCCGCGAATCCGTCGAGATACATCGCCAGATCGCCTATCGGATCGAGCCGGGAGTTGTCGGAAAGAATGATGATGCCCAGCGAATTCTTGACCAGAATCTTCCACAGGAAGTCGAAACGGCCCTGGCCGGGCGTGCCGAACAAGCGGATGCGGTCGCCGCTTTGCAACACGAACTGCCCGTAGTCCAGGCCGACCGTGGTGCGTTCCTTGTTCACTGTCTTGTCGGAATTGGCGACGTCGGTCACCACCGGCGATGTTTCGGAGATGGTGCCGATGGCGGTCGTCTTGCCCGCTCCCATCGTGCCGGTGAAGAGAATTTTGTACTCGTTCATGGGTCACGCCATCATAGGCCCAGACGGTTGCGGATGCTCTTGATGAGCGACGGACTGACTGCCTTGGCGCCGTGCCCGGACGACGTCTTGTGGGACGCCTTGGCCACTGCCTCGGGTGGGGGCGTGGGGGCGGCGACGCCCGCTGGCGACTCCAGCAAGCCCATCAACTGCAGGTTGGTCATGAACGCCTGGCACATGGCCAGCGGCTGGTCGCAGGCGGCCGCCAATTCGCTGGGGACCATGGCCCTGCGCGACAGCAGGGTTGCCATGCGCACCCGCATCGGGTCGTTTCTCAAAATGGAGGCAGGTGGCCAGCGGCGCAGCTTGAGGCTGCCCTGAGAGGGGGCTTTCGACGCCGCGGTTTCCGCGGGCGCGGGAGCGGGCGCCGGCACGGGAGCGGCAACGCGGCCGGGCGTCTGCGCCGACGTGAGCCGTGCTTCCTGGGCCGAGGCTTCCTTCGATTTGAGCCAGGCCTGCAGGCGGTCGGCCCGCAGCGGGCGGGCCAGGCGGTCGGGTCCGTCGCCGGCGCTCGCCGGTCCCAGTGTCAGCACCGCGCTGACCGATGCCCGAAATTCCGGTGACTGGGCTTCCGGTGCGTTGGCGTCCACCACCAGCGCGTCGTAGGGAGCCTCGGAACTCAGGGTCCAGCAAAACGTCTTGTCATAGGCGAACAAGCGAAAGAGCGTGCGCAGCAGCACGACTTCTGCCTCAGGCAGTTTGTGCGCGCCCAGTCGAAGTGCTTGCATGCGATCCATCTCCTGTGGAGTCATCCACAACCTGCGTCGAGTGTATGCGGGATTTGATCACGATGCTAAATATGATAAAAAATAGTTGGCAATCGCGGTGGTCAAATCGTAAAAATTTGTATCATTTTTAGGATATTTGGCGGTGACCAGGCTCCCTAAAATATCGGGCATGTACGTTCACCTGCGCCTGCATTCCGAGTATTCCGTCGTGGACGGAACCTGTCGCGTCGATGAGGCCGTGTCGCGCGCGGCCAGCGATGGCCAGGGCGCGCTGGGCCTGACGGATCTGGCCAACCTTTTTGGTGCCGTGAAATTCTACAAGGCGGCCCGCGCCAAGGGGGTCAAGCCCTTGCTGGGCGCGGACCTGCGCGTCGAGGTTCCGGGCGGCGCCGATGGCGGCGCCCGGATGCTGGTGCTGGCGCAGAACTGGCAGGGTTACCTCAACCTGTCGGAATTGCTGGCGCGGGCCTGGACGCTCAACCTCGTCAAGGGCCAGGCGGTGGTCAAGACCCGCTGGCTGGAGGAGCTGAACGAAGGGCTCATTCTGCTGTCCGGCGCGCAGCAAGGGCCCGTTGGCCAGATGCTGGCTCGTGGCGACGAGGCGGCGGCGGCGCAGCAGGCGCTGCACTGGGCTTCGGTCTTTCCGCACCGGTTCTATCTGGAGGTGCAGCGCGCCGGCCGGGCCGACGACGAGGCGCATGTGCAGGCCGCCGCGCTGCTGGGCGCGCGCCTGAGCCTGCCGCTGGTGGCCACGCATCCGGTGCAGTTCACCGAGCCCGACGACTACGAAGCCCACGAAGCCCGGGTGTGCATCGCCGAAGGCGAGATTCTGGGCAATGCCCGGCGCGTGCGCCGCTTCACGCCGCAGCAATACCTCAAGAGCACGGTGCAGATGCAGGACGCGTTTGCCGACCTGCCCTCGGCGCTGGCCAACACCGTGGAGATCGCCAGGCGCTGCAACCTGTCGCTGCAGTTGGGCAAACCCCGCCTGCCGGACTATCCGACGCCCGACGGATCGAGCATCGACGCCTATTTCCGCGCGGCCTCCGTTGCCGGCCTGGAGGAGCGGCTGGCGCACCTGTACCCGGACCCCGCGCGAC
>DAIOSZ010000275.1:0-2935 GCA_036752305.1 Burkholderiaceae bacterium | reverse complement strand
GAGCCGCTGCACGACATCAACGTCACGCCGCTGGTAGACGTGATGCTGGTGCTGCTGGTCATTTTCATCATCACCGCGCCGCTGCTCGCCGGGCGCCTGGCCGTGCAATTGCCGCAGGCCGACGCCCCCGCAGGGCCGGCGCCATGGGCTGCGGTGGAACTGGTGATCGGTGCCAGCGGCGACGTGAACCTGCAAGGAGAGGTGACGAGCACCGCCGCGCTGGCGCGCCGTCTGGCGCACATCGCGCGCCAGACGCCCGATGCCGAACTGCAGCTCAAGGCCGACCAGGCCGTGCCCTATGCGCGCGTGGCCGAGGTGATTGCGCTGGCTCAGCAGGCCGGGCTCTACCGGCTGGCCTTCGTTACCGCGCCCAAGTCCTCGCCAGCGCGCTGAGAGGCCCTCCTCAGGCATCGAGCGCGTCTACCCAGGCGCGCAGGGCCCGCGCCCGTGCCTCCTCGGTGGCGTGCAAGCCGTGGTCGAACGCGGCGCGGCACCGCGTGCTCAGGGCTTGCCAGCGCGCCGGATCGTCCAGCAGCGCCAGCGTGGCGTCCGCCACCGCCGATTCGCCGGGCTGGATGCACGCTTGCAGATCACCTTGCAGATAGGCGCGGATGCCGCCGGAATCGGTGCACACCGGGACGCAACCGCTGCCCATCGCTTCCAGCGGCGGCAGGCCAAAGCCTTCGTGTTCGCTGAGGTGGACGAAGCAGCGCGCGCGCCCGTACAGCGCGCGCAGGGTTTCCGTGTCGGGGCGCGTCAGGCGCAGCGCCACGGGCGCGCCCAACTCGTCGAACAAGGCTTCCTCTGGCGCCACCGCCGCCAGCCGCAGGCCCGGGCGGCGGCGGTGCATTGTCTGCACGAAGCGTGCATAGCGGTCCAGGCGCTTATGCGCGCCGCGCCGCAGCACCAGGGCCACATCGACGTCGCGTGGTCCATCGGCGCCGTGGGCCGAAAACGCGGCGCTGGCCCACACCGGCAGCGTCAACGCAGCCTGCAAGCCCTCCGCGGCAAGGCGGTCCGTGAGGTAGCGGTTGGCGCTCACCAGGCGGCCCGCGCGCCAGGCTCGTAGCATCCAGCGGCGCAGCAGTTGGCGCCCGACGCCGGGTGCAAGGAATTCCCACTCCATGTCCTGCACCAGGAACCAGCGCTTGTGCGGCGGGTTGGCGCCGGCCAGCGCCAGCGTGCTGTAGTGCGTGAATACGGTCGCGTCGGGGTGCCCGGCGCGCGCTTGCCAGCGACCGAATCGCGCCCACAGCACAGGCCATTGCAGCGGCGCGAGGCGGCGACTGGGCGGCCAAGCGGACAGCGCCTGCACGACGAGGCCTGCGCCGCCCATGTCGGCCAGCGTGCGTTCGGCGTCCCGGGCCTGCCAGAGGCACAGGAGCGTGACCTCGCAGCCCAGTTCGCGCAGCTGCGCGCCCAGGCGGATCACCTCGCGGATACCGCCGTTGGGCTGCAAGGCCGGAACGACGATGTGCACCCGGCGCGCCATGCTGTCAAGGCTGGCGGGTTTTCCAGCAACCTTCGCAGTAGGGCGGGAACAAGCCGTTCCACAGGTTGAAGCGCGTGTTTTCGTAGTCGGGGTCGGCCATGATTTCGGCCAGCGGGCGCCGCGCGAGGTTCCAGTTGGGGCTGGGTGGCGTCTTGATCTGGCAGCAGGGGGTGATGTCCCCCGAGAGCAGCGAATACACCCATTCCTCGTCGCAATTGGGCCGCAGGCCATTGGGCGTGCCGTTCTTGTCGACGCGGATGCCCTCTTCCTCGCAAAAGGAGGCCGCGGGCTTGAGCAGGTGCGTGGCCGCCTGGCCGTCGCGCGCGATGGCCCGTGAGACCCGGTCCACCAGCGGCAACTGGCCCAGTTGGTCCTTGGGATAGATGGGCACGTAGGTGCTCATGGGATTGAGCGGCTGGAAGCTCTCGAACAGATCGACGCCATGTTCCTTGGCCACGCGCACGATCTCGGGCAACTGATCCTCGGTGTGCGTGAACAGGGTGCCCTTGAGGCCGATACGCGGGTAACGGTAGCCATGGGTGTCCCGGTAGTCGGCCAGCCGCCGGATGCCGGTGAGCACCTGCTTGAGGTCGCCATCGAGACGAGACGACGCGAACGTGGCGGGATCGACGGAGTCGATCGACACCGAGATGTAGCACACGCCCGCTTCACAGAGCTTGGCCACGTTGGAGCTGGAAAACGTGGAGCCGTTGGACAGGCTGAGCACGCGAATGCCACGGTCGGTGGCCATGCGTGCCATGTCGAAAAAGCCCTTGTGCATCAGCGGTTCGCCTTCGCCGACCAACGCGATGGCCTTGACCGATGGAAAGTGGTCGAGCACGCGTGCGAAATCGTTCACGTCGATGTCGGCCTGCTCCATGTGGCGGCCCACGCAATACCAGCAGTTGAAGTTGCAGCGCGTGGTCGGCTCGATGTTCAGAAAAGTCGGCTCGCGTGACCACAGGCGCGCGTCCACCGCCGCGGGCGTGGCATGGCCGTCGATGCCCGCTTGCGCCAAGGCCTGTTGCCAGGGCTCGCGGGCGAGTTCGACATGTCCGCAATCCGCGCAGGCGAGCATGGGCAGGCGCTCCAGGCGAACCAACCCCCGCGCCGCCAGCGCATCGACATGGGCGAGCACCGTCACGGCATGGCGGCCCGCGCACGCGGGACAGGGGCCAAAGTGCCGCGAGTCCACGCCCACGGCGAGCGACAGGGGCTTGAGGTGCGGGTGGGCCTGGCGCCACAGCGCGGTCAGATCGAGAGGAGAGGCGTGGTTCATGCGTGTGGGGATTGTGCCGCCGGCCATTGGCTGACCCATTGCCAGCCCGTCCAGGCCCAGGGATGGCGGTGGACCAGCGCTTCGAGCGCGGCGGTGTAGGCGGCCAGCGGGCGCGCGGGGTCGGGGGGCAGGCGCTGGGGGTGCACATGGTAGCCCTGGCGCTC
>DAIOSZ010000274.1:0-3057 GCA_036752305.1 Burkholderiaceae bacterium | reverse complement strand
CAGGAGCAGCGCACCGAGGACGCCCGCACCAAGGCGATGAAGAAAGAGCTCGAATGGGCGCGCCAGAACCCCAAGGGCCGCCAGGCCAAGAGCAAGGCGCGTCTGGCCCGCTTCGAGGAGCTGTCCGACTACGAATACCAAAAGCGCAACGAAACGCAGGAAATCTTCATTCCGGTGGCCGATCGCCTGGGCTCCGAGGTGATCGAATTCCAGAACGTGAGCAAGTCGTTCGGCGACCGGCTGCTGATCGATGACCTCAGCTTCAAGGTCCCGGCTGGTGCCATCGTCGGCATCATCGGGCCCAACGGCGCCGGCAAATCGACGCTGTTCAAACTCATCGCCGGGAAGGAAAAGCCCGATTCGGGCACCGTCAAGATCGGCCAGACCGTCAAGATGGC
The DNA here is from genome assembly GCA_036752305.1 of Burkholderiaceae bacterium. Taxonomy (GTDB): domain Bacteria; phylum Pseudomonadota; class Gammaproteobacteria; order Burkholderiales; family Burkholderiaceae_C; genus DAIOSZ01. The sequence continues at coordinate 2,659 of DAIOSZ010000274.1, read as the reverse complement.
CTTCGTCGATCAATCGCGCGACGACCTCGCCAACGAAAAGACGGTGTGGGAAGACATCTCCGGCGGGCTGGACATCATCACCGTCGGCAAATTCCAGATGCCCAGCCGCGCGTATTGCGGGCGCTTCAACTTCAACGGCGGCGACCAGCAGAAAAAGGTCGGCCTGCTCTCCGGCGGCGAGCGCGGCCGCCTGCACCTGGCCAAGACGCTGATGCAGGGCGGCAACGTGCTGCTGCTGGACGAACCCTCCAACGACCTGGACGTCGAGACCCTGCGCGCGCTGGAAGACGCGCTGCTGGAGTTCGCCGGCTGCGTGATGGTCATCAGCCACGACCGCTGGTTCCTCGACCGCATCTGCACCCACATCCTGGCCGCCGAGGGCGACAGCCAATGGACCTTCTTCGACGGCAACTACCAGGAATACGAGGCCGACAAGGTCAAGCGCCTGGGCGAGGAAGGTGCCAAACCGCACCGGGTGCGGTATAAGGCACTCAAGTAGTCCGCGCCATCATTCGCCATGCCCGCCGCACCGTCGCCAACCGCCGCGCCGGCCCTGCTCCAGGAGGTGTTGCGCGAAGCCGCGACCGCCGGGCGCCCGCTCGTGCAGGCGCTCACCGAGGATGCGCGGCGCGAGCTGGGCACGCGGGCCGAAAAGCAGCGCGACGCCGAGCGGCGCGATGAACTCGCCGAGGCGGCATCCTGGCTGCTGCGGCATCAGCACGCGCTGATGGAGCAGTGGCCCGAGGCCTGGCTCAAGCGCTGCCGCGACGACGTGCAGGCCAGCACTGAGCGCGGCGGGCGCGAGGCCGAATTCCGCTTCGACGAGCTGGAGCTGATGGACGAAGACCAGGTGCAGGAGCGCGTGGAAGTCGCCCGCGCGCTGCAGATTGCGGTGCTCGCCTCCGAGTCCGCGCTGGCCGAACTCAACGGCCTCATCAGCGCCGTGCAGGGCTTTTCCAGCGTGCGGCCGGAGGCCAACCCGCTGCGCCCGCAGTTGTTCGTGGACACCTTTCTCGAACTGGCGCGGCGCACCGGCGTGCCCAGCGGGGTGTGCAACCTCTGGCTCAGCGGGGCGGCTGAATCGTTGGGCCAGCGGTTGAAGGCCTTGTATGGCGACATGGTCCGGATGCTGCGCCGCGCGGGTGTGCAGCCGGCCTCTTTCATGGTGCGCCAGCAAGCGGCGCCAGCGGGTGGGTTGGCGCGCGGCGCCATGGCTGGCGGGCGCGCGGCCGTGGGCGCTGGTGGGGCGTATGCGGGGCATCCCGGGCAGGGTGGCTATCCCGGCATGGGGGTGCCGATGCAGATGCCCATGCCGCTCCCGGTGCCGGGGCAGGTGCCGGACCCGATGCCGAGCTTTCCGCCCATCCAGGTGGCCGATGCGCCGCTGGCGCCGGTTGGCGTGGCCGTGCCGCTCAGCCTGGGCGGCGGTGTTCCCTTCGCCATGGGTGGCGGCGTGCCGGCGATGCTGGTCGCGGGCATGGTGACGGGAGGGGACCGGTCCGGCGCGGGTGGCCTGCTCACGGTACAGCACCTGCGCCAACTGGTCTCGGGCCGGCCGGCGCCGGCGGCCGACCGGCGCCGCAGCGGCTCACGCCCCGACTCGCCCGAGCAATGGGGGCGGCGGCGCTCCGACATGGTGCACGACACCGTGCCAGCGGCATTGGAGGCACTGGAAGACCCGGCTCAGCTCGAACGCCTGGTCGAGCGACTGGGCGAAGGCGCGGCAGCGGGCGGGCGCGCCTTCTCCAGCAGCGAGGTTGGCCGCCGCGTGGCCTGCGAGGTGGTACTCCTGATGCTCGAGAGCATGGCGCGCGACGAGCGTCTGCTGCTTGAACTGCGCCAGGAGCTGCGTCGGCTGGAACCCGCGCTGCTGGCTCTGGCCAAGGTCGATACGCGCTTCTTCGGCGACCGCGAGCACCCGGCGCGCCAGTTGCTGGAGGCGATCACGCGCCGCGGCCTGGGCTTCAACGACGCCGCGTCACCCGCTTTCCAGGCCTTCATGCAGCCGCTGCGCGAAGCCTTTGGCATGCTGGTCTCGGTGCCCGTCGAGGATGCCCAGCCTTTCAAGGTGGCGCTGGATGCGCTGTCCGAATCGTGGGAAGAAACCGAGGCGCGCGGTCAGCGCATGCGCCAGGCCGCGGTGGATGCGCTGCTGCACGCCGACGAGCACATCCGCATCGCCGAGCGCCTGGCCCCGGTGCTGCGCGCGCGCGCGGTCGAGGCGCGCGCGCCGGAATTCGTGGTGCGTTTCCTGGCCGGGCCCTGGGCGCTGGTGCTGGCCCACCTGGAGCACGAGCGCCAGGATGGCGCCGACGCGGCCTACACGCCCGAACAGGCCAGTGAGCGCGAGGCCATCGAGCACGCGGCCGAGGACCTGTTGTGGAGCATCACGCGGCGCCAGGTGCGCGGCCAGTCGGTCCGCCTGCTGCGCGTCATCCCCGACGTGCTGGCGGCGTTGCGCCATGGACTGCGCCGCATCGACTTCCCGGCCGCCGATGCCACGGCCTTCTTTGGCGATCTGGTCAACCTGCACCGCCGCGCCATCCGCGCCAGCCTGCTGGCGCCCGGCCAGCCCAATCCCGAATCGCTGCTGCCGCCCGCGCCCCCCACTCCGGCCACTCCCGCCCAGGCGGGCCAGGCGCTGCTGGACGAAGCCGCC
>DAIOSZ010000273.1:0-3064 GCA_036752305.1 Burkholderiaceae bacterium | reverse complement strand
CACCGCCGCCGGCACGCCCGCGTAAATGCTGGCGTGCAGCAGCACTTCCTGAATCTCCTCGACGGTGCAGCCGTTGTTCAACGCACCGCGCGTATGCGCGCGCACCTCGTGCTGGCGACCCAGCGTGGTGAGGATGGCCAGGGTGATCAGGCTGCGCATCTTGAGCGACAGGCCGGGTCGCTGCCACACGTCGCCCCAGGCATTGCGCGTCACGTATTCCTGCAGCGGCTGGGTGAACGGCGTGACCTTGGTCAGCGCGGCGTCCACGTAGGCGTCGCCCAGCACCTGGCGGCGCGTGGCCAAGCCTTTGTCGTAGTCCTTGCCGTGGGAGGTGGTCATGTGGCGCTTTCGTGATGATTCAACAAACCGGGCAGCATAATAGCCCGGCACTTTTTCGGCCTCAGCCGACCAGGAGAACTCCATGAACCGCTACCCTGCCCCCACCCTGGAAAACCTGCCGGCCGACATTCGGGCGCGCATTCTGGAGGTGCAGGAAAAGGCCGGATTCATCCCCAATGTGTTTCTGGGCCTGGCGCGCCGTCCCGCCGAATGGCGGGCCTTCTTCGCCTACCATGACGCGCTGATGGCGCCCGAGACCACCGGGCGCGACAGCGGCCTGACCAAGGGCGAGCGCGAGATGATCGTCACCACCACCAGCGCCGCCAACGAGTGCCTGTACTGCGTGGTGGCGCACGGCGCCATCCTGCGGATCTACGAGAAAAAGCCGCTGGTGGCCGACCAGGTAGCCGTCAATTACCGCAAGGCCGACATCACGCCGCGCCAGCGCGCCATGCTGGACTTTGCGATGAAGGTCTGCCTGCGCTCCCAGGACATCGGCGAAGATGACTTCCCGCCCTTGCATGCGCAGGGCTTCTCGGACGAAGACATCTGGGACATTGCCGCCATCACCGCGTTCTTTGGCATGTCCAACCGCATCGCCAGCTTCTCCGGCATGATGCCCAACCCTGAGTTCTACCTGATGGGCCGGGTGCCCAAGCTAAAAGGCTGAGGGCTTGGGCACAGAGCTGGCCTGGGTGTTCACACACGCCTTGGCCAGTCCTTCCGGCGACCGCTAGAATCCCCGCTCCTGGGGCTGCACTGGTTTCGACGTGGGTTCGGACTTGCAGCGGGGCATGTCGAGGTTCTGTCACCTCGTAAAACCGCAGAAACAAACTAACTGCAAACGACGAACGTTTCGCACTCGCCGCCTAAACACCGGTGAGCCTTGCAACAGCAGGCCGATAGGCTGGGCAAGGGGGCCGCAAGGCTTCCAGGCTGCAAGGGAATTCATATCGGCTGGCCCGCGCCCGGGCAACTTGGGCACGGGCGAGACCTAAGGTTGCTGGCCAATTGCGCAGCGTGCCGCTGCGCGGCGCAAGCGGCGAGACCCAAATCAGACGGCTACACATGTAGAACCGCGCAAAGAAGGCTTGCGGACGGGGGTTCGAATCCCCCCAGCTCCACCATAATGTGAAATCCCAACCCTTATCCGGTTGGGATTTTTTTTGCCCGCCCCCCTGTGTTGGCGCGGTTTCTGGCCTTTGCCTCTTGAGCACGCCCCTCCTGAAGTCGCCCTTCCAGGCGCGCATTCCGCCCTTTTTCTCTCTCTGTTCTCTGCTGCCCTCTTGAGCATTCAAGGCCCGAAGTCGTGTGTTGGCGCGGGTTTGCGGGCCATCGGTTTGCTTCTTCGCTTGCTCTGGCGGGCGCGACCGAGACAGCGAAAGGCGCAAAAAATCCGCCCTGAGGCGGCGTGTCGCTGCAGCACGGATGTCAGCGCGAGCCTGCCACCAGCGCCTCGCGTTGCGCCAGCCAGGACGCCGACAACTTGCCGCGCAGCAACTGGCTGACGCCCACCTCGAGGCGTCCCAGGGCGATGGCTTCGATCAGGTCGGGGGCCAGTTGCGCCAGTCGGCTCATCTTGCTGGCTTGGCCGAGGTCGATGCCTTCGGCCGCCGCGATCTCGGTCATCGAACTGAACCGTCCTTCGTCCAGCAGGCGCTGCCAGTGGTGCGCGAGGCCGAGCGCCCGCATCAAGGGGGTGTCCTGCGCCATCTCGCGCACCTGCCGCTCACGGAGGGCCTCGTCCAGGAACTCCTGCGGCGCGTCCAGCGGCGTGATGACCTGCTTCTTCAAACCCCGGCGCACCAGCGTCCAGGGCAGGAAGGTTTCCATCTGCACGCCGCCAGCAGGCAGCGGCGTCTGATACGTCACTGGGTCGCCCTTGGCGTGGCCGCGATGCTTCTTGCTCACACATCCTCCTCAAAACTGACCATGAGCTGGCGCTGGGCGTGCCAGTCCACCATCAGGCGGTTTCGCTGAAACCACATCAGCGTCAGCCGCCGTGGCTGCTTGCCCGCCATGAACTGCTCAATGATGTCGGGGGCCAGCAGGGTCAGTCGCAGCAGTTCGTTGACCACCGAGTGGTGCAGCTTCTCGGCGCGGGCGATGGCCGACCCGCTCTGCATCGCGCCGGTGTCCAGCAGGTGCTGCCAGTAGAAGGCGCGTGCCACACCGTCGAGCAGTGTCACGTCATGGACGTGCCGGTCGTCGGCAGCCACGCGTTGGACGCCACGGCGGCGAAACGTCAGGGGCACGAAGGTTTCCATCGACTCGTCCATCAGGCTTCGACCTCCAACAGTTCGGCACCGATGCTGTCCGGGGCGAACTCCTTGATCAGCGCGTTCCAACCCACCTCACGCCACTTCACCTTGATTCCCTGCACCTCGCCCGCGTGGACAAGATCGATGCGCTCGATCATCAGATTGGCGATGCGGTGGCGCTCGACTGGAAACAGTTGATCCCACACGTTGTTGAGCCGTCCCATCGCCATCACGATCGTGGCCTCGTCGATCTGTGCCCCGTTGCGTTGGATGTGCCGCACCACCGACGCCACGGTCTCCGGGCTGGTCAGCACCGTGCGGATCTGGGCCACCACCGCCCCCTCGATCTCCAGCGCAGGCAGGCGCTCGTAGCCCTTGCCCGGCGCGCCGAACCGCGCTTCCGACTTGGACACGTAGTAGTGGTACTTGCGCCCGTTCTTGCGCGAGTAGGTCGGGTACATCCG
>DAIOSZ010000272.1:0-3069 GCA_036752305.1 Burkholderiaceae bacterium | reverse complement strand
TTGAAAAGATCAAGCAATTTCCCGCAATCTACCGCCCCGTTCTCTCGCTGCCGGAGCAACGTGAAGCGGTGCTCTCGTTCGGCACCTACGGTTACGTCATACGCTACCGGTGGGGCGGCGAGACGGATGCGGTCACCGTCTTGCGGATATGGCATCAGCGGGAAGACAAAGACGCCAGTTGAACCGGCCGCTCAAGCCGCCTGGCGCCCCTCGCCCGCCGCCTCGCCCGCCCCGCGCCACTGCCCCATCAGAGCCGCCCATTTCCCCCGCACCGCCGCCAGATTGCGTTCCTTCACGTGCCCAAAGCCCTTGATGCCCTCGGGCAGGCGGGCGATTTCCAGCGCCAGCGCGTGCCGGTCGGCGGACAGGCTGCCGAGCAGTTCATCCACCGTCTGCTGGTACTCGCCAATGAGCGCGCGCTCGGTGCGCCGTTCCTCGGTGCGGCCAAAAATGTCCAGCGCCGTGCCGCGCAAGCCCTTGCAGCGCGCCAGCCAGCCAAAGGCGCCCATCATCCAGGGGCCGTAGGCTTTTTTCACCAGCTCGCCCTTTTCGTTGCGCTTGGCGAACAGGGGTGGCGCGAGGTGGACGTGGAGCTTGACCTCGCCCTCGAACAGGTCGGCCACGCGCTGCCGGAACGCGCCGCTGGCGTACAGGCGCGCCACCTCGTATTCGTCCTTGTAGGCCATGAGCTTGAACAGGTTGTGCGCCACGGCCAGGCCCAGGCTCTGTTTGCCCAGCGGCTCCTCGGCGGCGCGCACCTTGTCCACAAACGCCGCATAGCGCTGCGCGTAGGCGGCGTTTTGATAAGCAGTCAATTCGGCCACCCGTGCTTGCAAAACGTCCACCAACAGCTCTCGTTTTGGTAGCGCAACGATCTGCGCGGGGGCCAGCAGCTTCAGCACCCGCGGCAGGTCGTGCGCGGCCTGGCGGCCCCAGGCGAAGGCGGCTTTGTTGGCCTCCACGGCCACGCCGTTCAGTTCGATGGCGCGCATCAGCGCCGCCTGGCCCAGCGGCACCCAGCCGCGCTGCCAGGCGTAGCCCAGGATCATGGGGTTGACGAAGATCGTGTCGCCCATGAGTTCGCGCGCCACGCGCTCGGCCGGAAAGACGCCGGTGGCGGCCTCGCCCACGGCGGCGGTGATTTGCGCGACGCAGGCGTCGGCCGGGTTCCGCCAGGCGCCGTTTTTCACAAAAGCGGCCGTGGGCGTGCCATTGGCGTTGAGCGCCACGTGGGTGCGCCCGGCGCGCAGGCGCTCGGTGGTCTCGTGCGCCACGGCGACGATGGGGTCGCAGCCGATCACCAGATCGGCCGCGGCGGAGCCCACGCGCGTGGTGCGGATGTCGTCCTGGCGCGGCGCCACGAGCACGTGGCTCCAGGTGGCGCCGCCCTTTTGCGCCAGGCCCGCCGCGTCCTGCGTGACGATGCCTCGGCCCTCGATGTGCGCGGCCATGCCCAGCAGCTGGCCGATGGTGATGACGCCCGTGCCCCCCACCCCGGCGACCACGATGCCCCAGGGCTTGTCGCTCAGCAGGAGCGGCAGCGTGGGCTCGGGCAGCCCGCCCAGGCTTTGCGGCGTGGCGCTGGGCGCGGCGTCGCGGGCCTTTTTGCGCAGGCTGCCGCCCTCGACCGTGACGAAGCTCGGGCAAAAGCCCTTGACGCAGGAAAAATCCTTGTTGCAGGTGCTCTGGTTGATGGTGCGCTTGCGGCCAAAGGGCGTCTCCAGCGGCTCCACGGACAGGCAGTTGGACTGCACGCCGCAGTCGCCGCAACCCTCGCAGACCGCGTCGTTGATCAGCACGCGGCGCGCCGGATCCACCATCAGCCCGCGCTTGCGGCGGCGGCGCTTTTCGGTGGCGCAGGTCTGGTCGTAGAGGATGACGGTGGTGCCCTTGACCTCGCGCAGCTCGCGCTGCACGGCGTCGAGCCGGTCGCGGTGCTCCACGCGCACGCCATCGGGCAGGCGCAGCACGCCGCCTTCGAGCGTCTGGCTGGCGCCGTGGTACTTCTCGGGCTCGTCGGTCACCACCACGATGCGCGCCACGCCCTCGGCGCGCAGGCTGTTGGCCATTTGCAAGGGGTGGTGGCCCTCGGCGCGCTCGCCCACGCGCTGGCCGCCGGTCATGGCCACGGCGTCGTTGTAGAGCAGCTTGTAGGTGATGTTGGCACCCGAGGCGATGGATTGGCGGATCGCCAGGCTGCCGCTGTGGAAGTAGGTGCCGTCGCCCAGGTTGGCAAAGACATGCGCCTCGTTGGAAAACGGCGCCTGCCCCGTCCAGGGCACGCCTTCGCCGCCCATCTGCGTGAAGCCCACGGTCTGCCGATCCATCCACACGCTCATGAAGTGGCAGCCGATGCCGGCCATCGCGCGCGAGCCCTCGGGCACGCGCGTGGAGGTGTTGTGCGGGCAGCCCGAGCAGAACCAGGGCGCGCGCTCGGCACCGGGCAGCGTGCCCAGTTGGCGTTCGGCCTGATCCTTGGCGTCCAGCACGGCCAGGTGCGCGGCAATGCCGGCGCGCACGTCATCGGGCACGCCCAGCTTGAGCAGGCGCTGGCCAATGGCGCGGGCGATCAGCGCGGGGTTGAGGTCGGCGTTGGCGCGCAGCAGCGTGTTGGCGCTGGGGTTGGGCATGCTCCATTCGCCGCCGGAATGGTCGCCATCGATCTCGGTGAATTTGCCCAGCACGTTGGGCCGCACGTCGGAGCGCCAGTTGTACAGCTCCTCCTTGAGCTGGTACTCGATGACCTGGCGCTTTTCTTCCACATAACTGATGTAGGAAAAACTGAGCTCGTAAGTGCCTTTGGGTAAGGTGAGCGAATAAAAACCATAGTCGTTGGTGGAGACACCTTCGCCCAGGCTAGCCACAAACACAGTGGCACCCAGGAGTGCCTCGCCGTTTTGGCATCTTTTACATAACCACTGATGGTGAGTTTTTCCTGAGCAAAAGCGGCGTGCATACTCAGTAAAACTACCAGCAGGGCAAGTAGTGGTTTGTACATAATTGTTGGGTTTTTTTAGATGCTTATGAGTGAACAAGGTATGAACAGTCATAAGAAGAGATAAGTTTACT
>DAIOSZ010000271.1:681-3131 GCA_036752305.1 Burkholderiaceae bacterium | reverse complement strand
TGGAGCTGTGCCCGGCGCTGGGCATTTCCATCCCGGTGGGCAAGGACAGCCTGTCGATGCGCACGCAATGGAGCCATGAAGGGCAGACGCACAAGGTCACCTCGCCCGTCAGCCTGGTGATCAGTGCCTTCGTCACGTTGGCGGATGTGCGCGGCACGCTCACGCCGGAGCTGGACGCGCGGGAAGCCGACAGCACGCTGATCCTCATTGACCTGGGCCGCGGGCGCCGCCGCATGGGCCTGAGCGTGCTGTCGCAGGTGCTTGGCCCCAGCGGCGAGCAGGTGCCCGACCTGGACGATGCCGAAGACCTCAAGCGCCTGGTGGCGGCGATCCAGGCGCTGCGCGCGCAAGGCCGCATCCTCGCCTACCACGACCGCGCCGATGGCGGCCTGCTCGCCACCGTGGCCGAGATGGCTTTTGCCGGCCAGGTGGGCGTGGCGCTGAACGTGGACATGTTGGTGACCGAGAGCGACGGCATTGCCGACAGCCGCGCCGAGTTTGGCGATGCCAAGAACTGGGCAGCCCAGGTCAGCCGCCGGCGCGAGCGCCTGACGCTGGAGGCGCTGTTCAACGAGGAGCTCGGCGCGGTGATCCAAGTGCGCACCGCCGAGCGCGATGCGGTGCTGCGCACGCTGCGCGAGCATGGACTGGCCGGCGCCAGCCATGTGATCGGCAAGACGCGGCCCGAGGTCGCCCACGGCAGCCTTGGCAAGGGGGAATTGCAGATCTGGCGCGACACCAAGAGCGTGTTCAGCGCCCGGTTGCAGGACTTGCATCAGGTGTGGGACAGCGTGAGCTGGAAGATCGCGCGCGAGCGCGACAACCCCGCCTGCGCCGACGCCGAGCACGCGGCGGCGGGGGATCCTGGCAATCCGGGGTTGCACGAACATCTCACGTTCGACCCGGCGGACAATCCCGCCGCGCCCTACCTGAACCTGGCGCGGCCGCGGGTCGCGATCCTGCGCGAGCAGGGCGTCAACTCGCATGTGGAGATGGCCTACGCCTTTCATGAGGCCGGTTTCGACGCCGTGGACCTGCACATGAGCGACCTGCAGGCGGGCCGCGCGCGCCTGGGGGAGTTTCGCGGCGTCGTCGCCTGCGGCGGCTTCAGCTACGGCGACACGCTGGGCGCGGGCGTGGGCTGGGCGCGCTCGATCACGTTCAACCGGCGGCTGGCCGATGAATTCCAGGGCTTCTTCGAGCGGGGCGACACCTTTGGCCTGGGCGTGTGCAACGGGTGCCAGATGTTTGCCGAACTCGCCGCCATCATCCCTGGCGCTGAGCACTGGCCGCGCTTTACCACCAACCTGAGCGAACGCTTCGAGGCGCGCCTGTCGCAGGTGGAAGTGCTGGAGTCGCCCAGCCTGTTCTTCCACGGCATGGCCGGCACGCGCCTGCCAATTGCCGTGGCGCATGGCGAGGGCTATGCCAATTTCGCCCGCCAGGGTGACGCCACGCGGGCGCTGGCGGCGCTGCGGTTTGTCGGCTCCCATGGGGGCGCCACCGAGGACTACCCGTTCAACCCCAACGGCAGCCCCGGCGGCCTGACCGGCGTGACCACGGCCGACGGGCGCTTCACCGCGCTCATGCCCCATCCCGAGCGGGTTTTCCGTCGGGTGCAGATGAGCTGGCAATCGGGCTCGGTCAGCGAGGCCAGCCCGTGGATGCGCCTGTGGCGGAACGCGCGCCGCTGGGTGGATTAGTCAGCGTGTGGATTGCTCCTAAAAGTATAGTAAAAAAGTGTAGCTGCCCGTGGTCGTATTTAATGATTAAAACGGCCATTTTGACGTAAAAATAGGCCCAATTTCTTCAAAACCCTGTCTGATCCGCCGACGGAGTGGTGTTTCGGACGATTTTTCCTGATTTGAGAGCATGGCCACCAGTCTCCTGGCGCTTTTGGACGATATCACCACGTTGCTGGACGACGTGGCGGCCATGACCAGGGTCGCGGCACAAAAAACCGCCGGCGTGCTGGGCGACGATCTGGCGCTCAACGCGCAGCAGGTGGCCGGCGTGCGCGCCGACCGCGAGCTTCCCGTGGTCTGGGCGGTGGCCAAGGGCTCGATCCTCAACAAGGCCATCCTGGTGCCGGCCGCACTGGCCATCAGCGCGTTCACGCCTTGGGCGATCACACCGCTGCTGATGGCCGGGGGCACGTTCCTGTGCTTCGAGGGCTTTGAGAAGCTGGCGCACCGCTGGCTGAACGGGCGCGCCGGATCTGAGACGGCGCCGAGCGAGGCACCCGAAGTGCCAACTGGCGGTGATGAGGATCGGCTTGCGTTCGAGAAGCTCAAGGTGCAGGGGGCGATCCGCACCGACTTCATCCTGTCGGCGGAGATCATCACGATTGCGCTCGGCACCGTCGCGTCGGCCCCGTTTGTCGAACAGCTGATGGTGTTGGCGCTCGTGGCCCTGGTGATGACGGCTGGCGTATATGGCGCAGTGGCGGG
>DAIOSZ010000271.1:0-635 GCA_036752305.1 Burkholderiaceae bacterium | reverse complement strand
TGCGGCAAGGTGCCGCCGCCGCGCAGGCGGTTGGCCGCGCGGGGCCGCGTTACCCGCCCTGGCTGATGCGCGCCCTGTCGGTGGCGGGGACCGCAGCCATGTTCCTCGTCGGCGGCGGCATCGTGGCGCATGGGCTGCCGTTCCTGCACCCGTTGACGCAGGCGCTGGAAGCCTTCGCCGGTTCGTGGAACTGGCTGATGCAAGGACTGGTCAACGGTGTGGTCGGCGTGGCGATCGGCGCGCTGGCGCTCGGGGCCTGGACGCTGGTGCAGCGGCTGCGCGGCAAGCCCGCCGGACATTGAGGCCCGGCCGAGCCTGGCGGGCTTGGGGGCGCTGGCACACTACGGTCTGCCTATGCAATCCGTCGAGCTGATCCTCCTGATCCTTCTGCTGGCGTCTCTGACTGGCGTTGTCGGACGCTATCTGCCGGCCGTTCCGCTGCCCCTGATCCAGATCGCCATGGGGGTTGCGCTGGCCTGGCCGAACCGGGGGGTGCACGTACGGCTGGATCCGGAAATCTTTCTGCTTCTGTTCGTGCCGCCGCTGCTGTTTGCCGATGGCGCCCGTATCCCGAAACGCGAGCTGTTTGCCCTGATGCGGCCCATCCTCACGGCAGCGCTGGGGCTGGTGTTTTT
>DAIOSZ010000270.1:0-3177 GCA_036752305.1 Burkholderiaceae bacterium | reverse complement strand
CCAGATCGAACATGCCGCCCGACTCGCCACCCGGCGAATCGATGTCGAGCAGGATGGCCGACACCTCCGGATTGCCGATGGCGGCATCCAGTTGCGCGGCGAGCCCCGCGTAACTGGTCAGCCCCGACTCGGCCTCCAGCCCCACGGTGCGGCGCACCAGCGTGCCGTGGATGGGGATGACGGCCACACCGGGCGGCGACCCGGACATCGCACGTGTCGGCGGCGTGTAGCCAGGGGCAGCGGCCAGATCGGAAAGGCCGACGCGGGGGCCGAGCACGGCCAGGATCACGTCAAGTTTCGGGCGATGGATGGCCAGCGGCACGCCAAAGAGGCGCGCCGCCAGATGCGGCAGCAAGGTCATGGGAAGTCCTTCAGGCAGTCGAATTGCTGCCGGATGCGTCGGCGGCGTTGCGGTTGGGTTCCGCGCTGCCGCCGTCCTTCGACGTGTAGCGAGCGTCGGAATCGAAAATCAGGCCGAGGTCGTCGGCGCGCTGGTTATCGGCGGCGATCTCCCGGTCGACGTCTTCTGCGTCGTAGCCGAAGGCCGAGATGGCTTCCGAGCGCGACATCAAGCCAGCGCGGATCGCCAGCAACATCGCCTTGAATTCCTTCTCGGGATCGACCCACTGCCAGCCCTGGGGAATCCACTTCACCGCGAGGTACTGGCGACGACGGGCTGGCCCGCCTCGAGCGAAGCCCGGGGCATCCAGGGCCCCGGCGAGCACCGCCTGCTTCATCCAGGCCGCCCATACTGGACGGCACATCTGATGCACCAGCACCCCGTGCTGCACCATCTCGCAGCGACGCCGGAACTCCAGCATCCCGGCGCGGATGGACGAGTAGTTCACGCCGGTCAGATCGCCGGTCAACTGCTCGTAGGTGATACCAATGGCGGCGGCAACCGCGCGGAACTGGGTGCGCAGGAATTCGGAGTACGAACCGCCAACATCAGCCGGATCGGAGAACTTGATGTCCTCGCCCGGCTCCAGGATCTGCAGCGTGCCCGGCTCCAGTCCGGCAAGCGCAATCCCGTCGGCGTCCGCTGCACCTTCGCCCATCAGGTTGTCCTCTGGGCTGGCGCGCGTGACGAAACCCGCGAACATCGCGGCGGTCTTCTTGCGCACCAGCTCAGCGTCGTCGTACTGGTCGAGCTCGTTGAGCTTGACCAGGGCCCGCGACAGCCACGGCTCGCCCCGGATCTGGCCTGGGCGCAGCACGCGGAACAGGTGAATGATCTCCTTGGCATCGATGCGCACCGTGTCCATCCCGCCCTGGCCCGACATCGGGGCCAAACGCCCGTCCTCCGGGTGCGAGCGGTACAGGTGGTAGGCAACGCGCCGGCCAAGGTTGTCGAACTCGATGCCGGAGCGCACGACGTTGCCGGACGGCAGATCGGTGTTCAGGTTGATGGGCAGGTGCTCGGGCTCCAGCAACTGGAGCTGCAGTGGCACCGACAGGCCATCCTCCGGACGGCGTGGCCGCAGTCGGATCAGGCATTCGCCACCTTCGAGCATCGCCCGACACGCCAGGGCCTGCAGCCCATAGAAGTCGGTCTGTCCGGCCGCGTCGGCTTCCTCGACCCAATCGCGCCACAGTGCCTGCACCTCGGCCTTGAACCGTTCGTCGCCAGACAGGCTTTGCGGCTTGATGCCGGTGCCGACCGCATTGGCTACGAAGGCTTCGATACCGGCCTGCGCCCAGGCATTGCGCCGAACGAGGTCCCGGCTCTTACCGCGCAGTTCGGCGTTGGTCGCCAGCATCGCGGCGACCGCACCCGGATTGCCGGGCATCCAAGCCAGCGAGCGACGGCCACGACCTGCGGCTTCGTGTACCGGCGAGGCACCGAACAACCGGCGCACGGTTTGGGAGAACCACTCCATCTCAGAACCCCTTGCGCGTGGTGACGCGGATCTGTCGTGGCGCACCGGGCAGCAGCCCGGTCTCAGCCGCCTGCTGAAGCAGGCCCCGCCTGACTTCGCGGATGGCGGCCATCAATTCGTCGACAGAGCGGTACTCGACCGTCTTGTCGGCAAAGGTCACCCGCCGTTCGCCCTTGGCGAGTGCGGATTCCAGGGCCTGAAGCTGGGTTTCTGTGTAGGCCATCAGCGGTACACCACGAGATTGATTTCGGAGGAGTCGTCGAACGACGTTGCTGTCGTCGCGCAGGAGATGTCGACGTACTGGGCCGTTTTCAGGTCGGAGCTGGCGCGAACGACAGCCACACGCTGCTGGCCGCTGTTGCTGCTGCTGCGTGCGAGCGCCGTCCAGCAGTAGTTCGCATCCGGCATCGCCAGCGCAAAATGCACGCGGTAGCGGCCCGCCGCTGTACGCACGACGCTGGCCACGTTGTGCGCGCTGCCGATCACGATCTGACCGCCCACGTAGCCAAAGCTCACCCACACCCGAGCAATTCCAGGGTGCGTGGCGTCGATCTTGGCCTTGACCTCGAAGCCGATGCGCGCAGCCAGGGCGGCGATGCTGGACGCAAGGCTCATCAGGCCAGCGCCCCGTCGAAGATCACGACGAAGTCCGTGTCGGTGTTGCCAACATCGACGGCCGCAACCGCGCCAATGTTGGTGCGCGCCTGAAGTTGCTCGGCAACGGTCAGGGTTTGCGCCGCGTCGTACCGCACCCGCAGATTGACGGCAGCGAGGAGCGCGTCCAGGCCCGTAGTGCCGTTCTGCAGCAACTGCTGGATCTCCACCAGGGTGTCGTAGGCGGCGTCTGCTCCACCGAGGATGTCGGCCTTGAGCGCGTCGAGCAGCGATACGATCTTGTTCGACGAGTAGGTGGTGGAGGTGGCGATCTGGTTGTCGTCGATGGCGGTTGCGGAGAGCACCGCCGCCTTCAGTTCGTTGATCGCCGCGACCAGACTCGACTTGTCGGTAGTGGACAGACTGGCTAGGTTCCCCGCCGTCGCCCGGACGTCGTTGAACTCCTGGGCGACCCGGATGACCAGGCTCTCGATACGGGTGGCAAGACTCATTTGTTCTCCTTGGTTTGAAGGCGACTGCCATCAGCGAAGCCAACGGCTTCGGATGACGCGTCGACCGGTATTGCGGGTTCCAGAAGCAGCGAGGCCACCGCTGGGGGTGGCCTCGTTCAATTCGATGTCGTGGATGGGCGGTGGCGCATCCAGAGGGGGCGCTACCCCAAGTTGCCGCTCCAACTCCCGCC
>DAIOSZ010000269.1:1678-3197 GCA_036752305.1 Burkholderiaceae bacterium | reverse complement strand
GCGGAGTGGTAGTTCAGTTGGTTAGAATACCGGCCTGTCACGCCGGGGGTCGCGGGTTCGAGCCCCGTCCACTCCGCCACCGACTTCTGTAAGTCGTTGATTTGAAAAAGCTTTTTAGCTTACAAGGCAACGGCTCACAAGTCAACTCACAACGCCGCAACGGTTTCCGTTTGCGGCGTTTGTCTTTGTGCCGTCGCGTGCGCGTGGCACTTCGCCGCACAGCGTGGCCTTCGAGTCGCACGCCGCTTCCGCTGCCGTCTGGCAAAGATTTTTCGTTGCGCTGGCGCAGTTGTCCTGCACTATGCGCAGAAGAGCCCCCGCCACTCACCGAGTCGCTGCGGTCGGCCAGTTGCCACGGCGTAGCCCCCCTCGACCTGATTCCCCCTGAACACTTGTTGTTCTGGTCTTCATCGACCGGAAAGCTTTGCCGTGCGCGCTTGTTTTGTTCAGCTTTTGGGGATCATCATGGCTGCACGATGCTCGGGCATGTTATTCGAAAATTTGTGTAGATGCATCTACAATTTTGTCACAACATCTACAAATATCTCTTGACCAATGATTTCAAGCCTCGAAAATCCACATTTTTACCCAACATTTCGCGGTATTTGCCAGTATTTACCACCACGGGCAGCTATGCTTTTTGATGGATTGCCTGACACCCTCGGCGCGCCCACCGCGCCGGGTGGCGGGCCGTCAGTGCAAGGCCGTGAGTTCCTCGCGGCACGCCCGGGCGAACGCGCCGATCACGTTGGCTTCGGCGTCGTCCATCAGGGCGCGCATGGCCTCGGGGCTGCGCCGTTGGCCAATGGCCAGGTCCACCACAAAGCGCAGGGCCTTGTCTCCCGCGGCGACCACGGCGTCGCTGGCGCGCAGGCTGATGCGGCCGCTCAAGGCGTAGGCTTCGGTCAGCATGGTGTAGTCCACCTCGCCAGCGGAGTTCAGCGCGGCGGCGTACAGGCGTGCCAGCACGTCCATGTAGCGGCCATAGATGTCTTCACGTTTGGCGCGCTCCTCGGCCAAGCGCTGGGCGCGCGCCTGGGCGCGGCTGGTCATCCAGTTGCTGCCCAGCGACGACAGCGCGCCGACCACGGTGCCGGCCAGCGCGGCCAGGGTCGAGAGCAGGCCAGAGTCCATGATGTTCCTTTGTCGGGCGCGCGGTGATGCTATCAAACCCTGGGGCCGCGCCCATGGGTCAGGCCCCTCGTTGGCGCATCAGGCCGCTGATGGCCTGCGCGGCCTCCAGCAGCGGGGGCAGAAGCTGCTGCTGGACGGCGGTCGCATCGGTCCGGTTGGCCTGGCCGCTGAGGTTGAGAGCGGCGGCGACCTGCCCATTTGCACCATGCAGCGGGGCCGACACCGAGATCAACCCCTCTTCCAGCTCCTGGTTCACCACGCACCAGCCTTGCCGGCGTGCCTGCTGGACGAGCGCCAGCACGGCGGCGGAGTCGGTCACGGTGTGGCGCGTGCGCGCTGTCAGGGGCTCGGCCCCCAGCCGACGGGCCACCTCGTCATCGTCCAG
>DAIOSZ010000269.1:0-1668 GCA_036752305.1 Burkholderiaceae bacterium | reverse complement strand
CCCCAGCGAAGTGCAGAAGGCCGGCAGGCGCGAGCCGATGCCCAGGGAGATTTTCATGATCTTGTGCGTGGGCACGCGCATCACGTAGACGATGTCGGCCCCGTCGAGCACGGCGATCGAGCTGGATTCCTTGACGCGGGCGACCAAGGCCTCCACTTGCGGCTCGGCCAGGTTCCAGATGGGCATGGAGGACAGGTAGGCAAAGCCCAGGTCGAGGATGCGCGGCGTGAGCCGAAACCAGCGCCCGTCGGTTTCCACGTAGCCCAGCGTTTGCAGCGTCAGCAGGATGCGGCGCGCGCCCGCGCGCGTCAGGCCGGCGCGCTGCGCCACCTCGCTCAAGGTTTGGCGCGGCGCCTCGGCGCTGAAGCTGCGCACCACGTGCAGCCCACGCGCAAAGGATTGCACGTAGGTATCCCCGGGGCGGGGGGATGAGGCATCGGTCGGTCGGGTCATGGCAATGGACTTGGCACAACGAACAGAATCTCTATAATATTCGTATTATGAACAAATGTTCTTATATAGAACAATTGGAGACTGCATGATCGACAAGATTGCCCCCTCCATCGAGGCGGCGCTGGCCGATACCCGCGACGGCGCCACGGTGCTGATCGGCGGTTTTGGCACCTCGGGCATTCCCGGCGAACTGATCGATGGGCTGATCGCGCAAGGTGCCCGCGACCTGACGGTGGTGAACAACAACGCCGGCAACGGCGACGCCGGCCTGGCGGCCCTGCTCAAGGCGGGGCGGGTGCGCAAAATCATCTGCAGCTTCCCCCGCCAGGCCGACAGCCACGTTTTCGACGGTCTGTATCGCGGCGGCCAGGTGGAGCTGGAACTGGTACCTCAGGGCAACCTGGCCGAGCGCCTGCGCGCGGCCGGCGCGGGCATTGGCGGCTTCTTCACCCCCACCGGCTACGGCACCGAGCTGGCCAAGGGCAAGGAAACGCGCGTTATCGACGGCAAGGGCTACGTGCTGGAGGCGCCGATCCACGGCGATCTGGCGCTGATCAAGGCCGAGCGCGGCGACCGCTGGGGCAACCTCACCTACCGCAAGGCGGCGCGCAACTTCGGCCCGGTCATGGCGATGGCGGCGCGCAAGACCGTGGCCACGGTGCACGAGATCGTCCCGCTCGGCGAGCTGGACCCCGAGACGGTGGTCACGCCGGGCATCTTCGTCGGCAACATCGTGCGCATCGCGCGCACCACCACCCAAGCCGGTGGCTTCAAGGCGGCAGCATGAGTTACACCCGACTGAGCAAGAGCGAGCTGGCCCAACGCGTGGCGCGCGACATCCACGACGGTGCCTACGTCAACCTGGGCATCGGCATGCCCACGCAGGTGGCCAACCACCTGCCGCACGGCGTGGAAGTGGTGCTGCACAGCGAGAACGGCATTCTGGGCATGGGCCCCGCCCCGGCCGAGGGCGAAGAGGACTACGACCTGATCAACGCCGGCAAGCAGCCCGTGACGCTGCTGCCCGGCGGCAGCTATTTCCACCACGCCGACAGCTTCGGCATGATGCGCGGCGGCCACATCGACATCTGCGTGCTCGGCGCCTTCCAGGTGTCGATCGCGGGCGACCTCGCGAACTGGCACACGGGCGCGGCCGACGCGATCCCCGCGGTCGGCGGCGCGATGGATCTCGCGGTCGGCGCGAAGCGGGTGTTC
>DAIOSZ010000268.1:0-3220 GCA_036752305.1 Burkholderiaceae bacterium | reverse complement strand
TTGCTGACGCCATAGCGGCTGTCCGGCCGCACGGGATCGCCGATGCCGATGCGGAAGTGACGCTACTGCTCGTCTGAGTTCGGCGCAATTCTCAGCCGCTAAATGCCGCTGACCGAGCGTAGAAGACGGTATTCGACCTCGTGAATGACTGGCAGGTTTTGGCGGTGAATTTTGAGCTCGGGAACGTCGCCTTGGTCGAAGGATTTCGGGCGCTTGAGCGTACGAAATCCTAACATGCAGGAACCCGCGGGCCGCACGCGATGCGCTATGGGGATTTGTGCTTTGGGCTGGTCCGGCTGACAGCGCGCGGTGCCGGTTGAGCGGTGCGGAACCGGTGCGGTGAGCGTCCATCTAGCTGGGATTTAAGACTAGGTGCGGTGACTTCGCCGATACCAGGGTGTCTGGGCGAGCCTTCATAGCTGCGGCGCACATGCAGCTTCGTTGGCCGGATCGGGCGTGAAGCGGCCAGCGAGGAAGATGGGCCATGCCGGGTCATGGCGTGAGTTCCCGGATCGGCGGGGCGGGCGCCGGTGGAGCCCGAGGCTGGCACCAGCGCGCAAAGACCTCGACGACGATCATGCGTCCGCCGCAGCACGGGCAAGGCGGGCAGACTTCGGTTGTCTCGTAAGGGTATTCATCGGCCAGCGACGGGACCGCGAGCAAGCGGCGCGCCAGGGCAAGGTTGTCCTTGCGGGCAGAGCCGGCCAGCAGGCCGTAGTGGCGGATGCGATGGAACCCGCGCGGGAGGACGTGGAGCAGGAAGCGGCGGATGAACTCGTGCGGGTCGAGTGTCATGACCTGCTGCCGGTCGGGATCGTCGCGGCGGTAGTCCTTGTAGCGGAAGGTGACGCCACTCTCGTCGATGCCGAGAAGGCGCCGGTTCGAGATGGCGACGCGGTGAGTATAGCGGGATAAGTAGGCAAGCACTGCCTGCGGCCCGGCGAACGGCGGTTTGGCGTAGACGACCCAGCGTGCCTTCTCGGCCGGGGCGAGATGCTGGAGGAAGGCGCGGCGGTCAGCAAGCGGTGTAAGCGATCCGAAGAAGGCGAGCTGCCCTGCGTCATGCAACTGGAGCAACCGGGTCAGGAACAGGCGGCGGAACAGCTTGCCCAGAACCCGCACCGGCAGGAGGAAAGCGGGACGCGAGGATATCCAGCGCGTCCCGCACGGCGCGATGCCGCCGCCGGGCACGATCATGTGCACGTGCGGATGATGGGTCATCGCAGAACCCCAGGTGTGGAGCACGGCGGTGATGCCGATCCGCGCGCCGAGGTGCCTCGGATCGGCGGCGATGGTGAGCATCGTCTCCGAGGCCGTGCGGAACAGCAGGTCGTAGAGTACCGCCTTGTTGTGGAAGGCAACGGCGGCGACCTCGGCTGGCAGGGTGAACACGACGTGGAAGTAGCCGACCGGCAGCAGGTCGGCCTCGCGCTCCGCCAACCAGGTACGCGCCGCGGCGCCCTGGCACTTGGGGCAGTGCCGGTTGCGACAGGAGTTGTAGGCTACCCGCCAGTGTCCGCAGTCGGTGCAGGCCTCGACGTGGCCGCCGAGCGCCGGAGTGCGGCAATGCTCGATCGCCGTCATGACCTTGAGCTGTTGCAGGCTCAGATGCCCGGTATGGGTAGCGCGGTAGGCCGGGCCTGCACTGCGGAAGATATCTGCGACCTCGAGGTCAGGGCGCACCGGCTCAGCCGGGCGGGGTCTTGCCCTCCATCAGCGCGATGATCCGGTCGAGCGGGCTCGCCACTGCCTGGATCGTCTTGGTCGAGACCTTGGTGTAGATCGCGGTGGTATCGATCTTGGCGTGACCGAGCAGAACTTGGATCACGCGGATATCGACATCCTGCTCGAGCAGATGGGTGGCGAAGCTGTGGCGCAGCGTATGCGGGCTGATGCGCCGCTTGATCCCCGCGACTTCAGCGGCTTCCTGCACGGCGCGATGGAGTTGCCGGGCCGAGATCGGATCGGTGTAGCTGCGCCCGGGAAACAGCCAGCCATGCGGGAACATCACGCCGCGCCGCTTGCCCTCGCGCCACCAGAGCCGCAGCAGCTCGAGCAGTTGCGGCGAGAGCATCGCGTTGCGGTCCCGTCCGCCTTTGCCCTGCTCGACCCGGATCAGCATGCGCTGACTGTCGATATCGTCGACCTTGAGGTGCGCGACCTCCGAGACCCGCAAACCCGCGCCATAGGCGACGCCCAGCGCGGCCTTGTACTTGATCCCTGGCGCCGCCTCGAGGAGACGGGCGGCTTCCTCGACGCTCAGCACCTCGCGAACCGTGTGGGGCCGCCGCGTCGCGACGAGGCCGCGCGCCAGGTCCCTGCGCCGCAGCGTCACCGTGTAGAGGAAACGTAGCGCCGAAACTGTACCGTTGATGGTGGGTACGCTGGCCCCTGCTTCATGCTGGTGGATCTGGAAGTTGCGCAGATCCTCCGACGTGGCGGTATCGGGCGGGCGCTTGAGGAAGGCGGCGAAGCGCTGAACGTTGCGGACATACTGGTGCTGCGTTCGGGGCGAGAGCCCCCGCATCATCATGTCGTGCTGCATCCGCTGGCGCAGCGGGCTGACAGGAGTGGTCGAAGTGGTAGCCATGGCAAGTTCCTCTCGTTGAAGGGACTTGCATCGTCAGACGGCGGCCTCTCCCCGGCCAAAACCTATGAATATCACGCTACCTCGCACCCATGCGACTCTCCCGCGGAGCGGGTTCGTGCATGTCAGCGGTTACTGCGGCTGGCTTGCTCGGTAGTTTCCTACGCCCGCAGCCGGCGAATTGAGGAATGGCCGGATCGAACGCACGGTGACAAGCTGCCTTTTGGTCAGGCGGCCTTTCAGGCAAAGGCGCGTCGCATCTAAGTCCGGTCCCAGCTTGGATAGTCTCTTAGGCTCGCTATGAGTGTGCCACAAAACAACGATCCAATTATTCCGACGACGAGAAATGGATTGTAGCTGCCGAAGAAATCGTAGGTAAGCCCTGCCAACACAGGGCCAAGCCCAGATCCCGCTGCTATCAGGCTGGCAATGACACCGAATATCGCGCCAAAATGCCGCATCCCTCCGTAGGCCGAGATGAGGTAGCTGGTCACCTGCAGCTTGGTGCCCGCCGTGTAGCCGTTGATCACCATCGCGACGAGGATCAGGGTCGTCGTCAGGTTCGGCAACATCAGCAAGGCAAAGGCGAGCGACGAGATCCCCAGCGTGATCCCGCCTACCCAGCGGGCATGA
>DAIOSZ010000267.1:0-3252 GCA_036752305.1 Burkholderiaceae bacterium | reverse complement strand
TGTCGAACACGCTCATGTGCGGGTACAGCGCGTAGTTCTGGAACACCATGGCGATGTCGCGCTCGGCCGGCTCCAGGCGGTTGACCACGCGTTCGCCGATGCGGATCGTCCCGCCGGTGATCTCCTCCAGCCCCGCCACCATACGCAGCAGCGTCGATTTGCCGCAGCCCGAGGGGCCGACGATGACGACGAATTCGCCGTCGCGGATGGTGGCGTTCACGCCGTGGATCACCGGGTTGGACTTCTTGCCGGTGCCGTAGGTCTTGGTGACGTCTTGCAGATCGATGGCGGCCATGTGACTATTTCTCGGTATCGACGAGGCCCTTGACGAACCACTTTTGCATCAGCACCACCACCAGGGCCGGCGGCAGCATGGCCAGGATGGCGGTGGCCATCACCACGTTCCATTCGACGTACACCTCGCCGAAGATCGCGCGCTTGATGCCCAGGACCACGGGGTACATGTTCTCGTTGGTGGTGACGATCAGCGGCCACAGGTACTGGTTCCAGCCGTAGATGAACTGGATGACGAACAGCGCCGCGATGCTGGTGCGCGACATGGGCAGCAGCACGTCCTTGAAAAAGCGCATCGGCCCGGCGCCGTCCACCCGCGCCGCCTCGACCAGTTCGTCGGGCACCGTGAGGAAGAACTGGCGGAACAGGAAGGTGGCGGTGGCCGAGGCGATGAGCGGCACCGTGAGGCCCGCATAGCTGTTGAGCATGTTCAGATCCGAGACCACCTGGTAGGTGGGGCCGATGCGCACCTCCACCGGCAGCATCAGCGTGACGAAGATCATCCAGAACACCACGCCGCGCGCCGGAAAGCGGAAGTAGACGATGGCAAAGGCCGACAGTAGCGAGATGGCGATCTTGCCCAGCGCGATCGTCGTCGCGCGGACGAAGCTCCCCCACAGCGGGGGCCGGACCGGCGCGATGGTCGAGCCGCCGGCCGTCTTGCCGCCGTTGAGCGCGAGCCGGTACGTGGCCCAGAAGTTGTCGCCCGGCACCAGCGACAGCGGGTTGCTGGAGACGATCTGCTCGGAGGTCTGCGTGGAGGCGATGAAGGCCACCAGCACCGGGAACGCCACCACCACGACGCCCAGGATCAGCACGGCGTGGGAGACGAAGTCGAGAACCGGGCGTCGCTCAATCACGTCGCTACCTCCACTGTTGGAATTGCGCCGCGCGCGCCCACGCGCAGGCAAGCGCACGCCTGCCCCGGCCACGCCGGGTCAGCGCGTGCGCCCCCCTGGGGGGGAGGCGTGCGCAGCACGCTTCGGGGGGGGCTCAATACTGCACCTTTTTCTCGACGAAGCGGAACTGCACCACGGTCAGCGCGATCACGATGAGCATCAGAATCACCGACTGCGCCGCCGAGCCGCCCATGTCCAGCGCCTTGAAGCCGTCGTAGTACACCTTGTAGACGAGGATGGCGGTCTCCTTGCCCGGGCCGCCGTGCGTGGTGGCGTCCACCACCGCGAAGGTGTCGAAGAAGGCGTAGATGATGTTGATCACCAGCAGGAAGAGCGGGGTGGGCGACAGCAGCGGGAACACGATGGTCCAGAAGCGCTCCCCCGGCGAGGCGCCGTCGAGGGTGGCGGCCTCGATGACGGAATGCGGAATCGATTGCAGCCCCGCCAGGAAGAACAGGAAGTTGTAGGAAATCTGCTTCCAGGTCGCGGCGATCACGATCAGCGCCATCGCGTCCCGGGCGTTGAGCAGGTGGTCCCACGGGATGCCCATCGCCCGCAGCGCGTAGGCCACCACGCCCCAGGGCGAGGCGAACATCATCAGCCACAGCACGCCCGCCACCACCGGCGCCACCGCGTAGGGCCAGATCAGCAGCGTCTTGTAGACCGAGGCGCCGTGGATCACGCGGTTGGCCATCACGGCCAGCAGCAGCGCCAGGCTGATGCCGCTGGCGGCCACCAGCACCGAGAAGATGGCCGTGGTCTTGAACGAGGCGATGTAGCTGGGATCGGCGAACAAGCGCCGGAAGTTCTCCAGTCCGACGAATTCGCGCGCGGTGCCGAAGGCGTCTTCCTGCAGCACGCTCTGATAGACCGCCTGCCCGGCCGGCCAGAAGAAAAACACCAGCACGACGGCCAGTTGCGGCGCCACCAGAACCCAGGGCAGCCAGGCGGAGTGAAAGCGGACGCGCTTTTCCACGGTCAGGTCCCGGCGAGCAGCGGTGCGTATTCCGGGTGGCGCGCGATGTAGGCCGAGACAAAGGAGCAGCGCGGCAGCACCTGGCGGCCCTGGGCACGCAGGCCGTCGAGCGTGCCCTTGACCAGCAGGCTGCCATAGCCCCGGCCCTCGTACCGGGGATCGACCTCGGTGTGCGGCAGCAGCACCGCGCCGCCAGGGCCTTCGCGGTAGTCGGCGTGGCCGGCCAGGCTGCCGTCGTCAAGCAGCAGCTCGAAGCGGCCGCGCGCGGGGTTGTCGCGTACCTCGGGCATGCGCGCTAGCCCTTGTTGGCCTTCTGGAAGCGCTCGAGCTGCTCGTTGCCGCGCGTCACGATGGCGTCCAGCGCGTCCTTGGGCTGCTTCTTGCCGGCCCACACGCCTTCCAGCTCCTCGTCCACCACGGTGCGGATCTGCACGAAGTTGCCCAGGCGCACGCCGCGTGATTTGTCGGTGGTCTTGCGGATCATCTGCGTGACCGACACGTCGGTGCCCGGGTTCTTCTTGTAGAAACCCGATTTCTCGGTCAGCTCGAACGAGGCCTTGGTCACCGGCAGGTAGCCGGTGCGCTGATGGCTCTTGGCCGCGACCTCGGGCTGCGACAGGTAGGCGAAGAACTGGCCCACGCCCTTGTAGTCGTCGGGCTTCTTGCCGCTCATGACCCACAGGCTGGCGCCGCCGATCACGGTGTTCTGCGGCGCGCCGGGCACGTCGGGGTAGTAGGGCAGGGTGCCAATGCCGTAGCCGAACTTGCCGTTGCGCACCACGTTGCCGTAGAGCGCCGAGGAGCCGGTCATCATGGCGCATTCGCCCGAGACGAAGGTGCCGTCGGCCTGGTTGCCGCGGCCCTTGTAGACGAACAGGCCCTGCTTGGCCATGTTGGCCAGGTTCTCGATGTGGCGCTGGTGCAGCGGGGTGTTGACGGCCAGGCGCGTGTCGAGCCCGCCAAAGCCGTTGTTCTTGGTGGCAAACAAGGTGTTGTGCCAGGCCGAGAAGCTCTCCAGCTGCGTCCAGCTCATCCAGCTCGGGGTGAAGGGACACTTGTGCCCGCTGATCTTGAGCTTGGCGG
>DAIOSZ010000266.1:0-3261 GCA_036752305.1 Burkholderiaceae bacterium | reverse complement strand
CCATTCGCCCAGCGCCTTGACCGGGCAGCGGCTTTCGTCATTGGCATGCGGGATGAACACCGTGCGCCCGTTGCGGTCTTGGTCGGTCTTCGAGCATGGCAAGAAGATTTCCATGCCGGTGGGCAGGTGCGTGATGTGCTCCACTTTGACCGCCACCAACTCGGATCGGCGCATGGCACTGGCAAAGCCCACCAGCAGCAGGGCGCGGTCGCGTGCAGCTTTTACGGGGCTTTGCTGGTTGACCATAACCAGCGCCGCCAGCAGATCGTCTTTGACCAGCGGGGTGACTTGCCGTTGCTTGGTGCCCAGCGTGCGACGAATGCCCTGCATCACTGCTGATTTTCCGATTGGTCAAGTCGGTTGGTCGCTTGCCAAATGTCATGTACCTGCTGGTATACGACCGGCAACTGGCTGAGAAGATTGTCAGTGAGACGTTTCCTTCGGAGGGCCCCCACTACTTGGAGAAGATCGTCCAAGCGGCATTCGAGCTACCAGAGCCGATGATCACGGACGTCCATCGGCAGCTTCTTGCACAGATCGGGACCATCTGTGGGGACCTGTCGGAGGAGCGATTGCTCCGGTTCATGAACATCTTCTACGAAGGGGTGGCACCTGAAATGCGCACCCCACGGGACGTAGCACGATTCACGAATTCGCTGGCCATAACTTGGCCTGCGGTGGCGGGTGAAGTCGATACAGCGGACTTTGTCGCGTTGGAAGTTCTGAGGCTATTGCACCCAGAAATTTACCGCGCAGTCCGCCAGAACAAGGATCGTCTGTGTCGCTTGGGAGGTAGTGAGCGCGATGACGGGGGCGCGCGAGCAAAGGAGTACGAAGATTTGCTGCTGCGCTCATCTGTGGGCGCTCAGCGCGAGCGGCTTCGAAACACCATGATGAGGATGTTTCCAGTGCTTGAGGCTGTTTGGGAAAACAGGCACTACGGCGGGGATTTCGGACGCCAATGGGCCTCTGAACGGCGTGTCTGTTCAGCATCACACTTCGATGCGTATTTTCGCTTTGCCGTAGGTGCGGAAGTTCTTGCTGCGGCAGAGCTGGATGCATTGATTGCCAGGGCCCATGACTCAGCATTCATCGCGGCTGAAATGCGAAGTGCGGCCATGCTTGTACGGCCTGCGGGTGGAACGAAGGCTGCGGTGATACTTGACGAGATCAACCTGCATGCAGAGAGGGTCGACAAGGCGCATGTCCAACCGCTACTGACCGGACTCTTCGCGGTGGCTGATGAGATCAATGTCGAAGCAGACCGCGGCGGAGCCTTCAGTATGGCAAGCAATGAAATGCGCTTGCATTGGCTGCTGCGCAGCCTTACCAGAGACCGTTTTATGCTGGACCAGAGGTCCGCCATCTACGTCGCCGCATGCCAAACAGCTTCGTTGGGGTGGTTGGCTAGTTTTGCTGATTCGGCCTGGGCAGATTACCACCCCCGCGAGGGGAAGGAGCCAGAGCCTGAAGAGAAGTGTCTAACAACTGCTGCCGATGCAGAGGCGCTGCGGAAGCTGCTTGGAGATCGGATCGCGGATGCATCAAAAAATGCCTCGTTCCTCAAGAGCCAAGACCTAGCATACCTGCTGTACCGTTGGAGTGAATTGGCCAATGACGACGGTGTGACGGTCAGACAGTGGACCGCCGCTCAGATGGCTACCGACGAGGGGGTCAAGCAACTCGCCATTGCATTCACTTCATACGGCTGGAGTCAGGGTCTCGGAGTGGGCGGCCTCGGTGACCTTGTCGCAAGGCGAACGACGCGGGCGCAAGTGAGGGGTCTGGACCGCTTGATGGATGTAGTGGAGTTTCGGCGGCGCGTGGAGGCGGTGGCAGCCGGAGCAACGTCTCGGGAGGTATCTAAGTTCCTGGAGGCTTGGCAGGTGCAGGAGCGAGGAACGGACGACTAGCCGGTGTCGTCCATTGCGGCCTAGTTGCGTTTTGTTTTCGACAAGGGAGGTTTCCGCTATCCTAGCTCCTGATTGATGATGGCGTCGAGAACGTCGCTTCCTCGCAATTCGCCCCATGTCCTGCGCCAGCAAAACGTGTCCGATGCAGACGGTAAAAGCGACGGTAAGGCCTCATTTCAATCATCGCAAATCCCTTTAACCACGCGGACTTGCGAGTCTCATTGATGACCGAGTGGGGGAGTGAATGCAGGTCGATAGGTCATGGTTTATAAAGACTTTTTTACTTGCACAAAAGTTTCACAACCCAAGCTAGCCGGTTGTTGTTGCGACGTTTCGAGTTTGAAGGTTTGCACAGAACGCTGCTCGATAAAGCAGTTGTTCAGTACCGTGGCAACTCTGAACTGCGATGACGCTGAAGAAGAAAGGTATTTTTCCAGCTTGACATGCCCATAGAACAACCACAGGCAGCTACTGGTTTTGTAGCGATCATTTCGCCCTTTCACTGTCTCAGCCCGCCATGCAACTGATCAATTGCAGCTTCCAGGCCCACGCCCAGCCCATTCTGGACATCTTCAACGAGGCCATCGTCACCTCGACCGCGCTGTACGACTATCGCCCGCGCGCGCCGGAGTCGATGGTGGGGTGGTTTCAGACCAAGGAGGCCAACGGTTTTCCGGTGATTGGCGCGGTGGACGGGCAGGGCGCCTTGCTCGGCTTTGCCAGCTACGGCACGTTCCGCGCCTGGCCGGCCTACAAGTACTCGGTCGAGCATTCCGTCTACGTGCACAAAGACCACCGTGGCCAGGGCTTGGGCCGGGTGCTGATGGGGGCGCTGATCGAGGCGGCGCGCGAGCGCGAGGTGCACGTCATGGTCCGCGGCATCGATGTGGCCAACACCCGCAGCATCGCGCTGCATGAGAGCCTGGGCTTTGCGCACGCGGGCACCATCCGCCAGGCAGCGTTCAAGTTCGGGCGCTGGCTGGACTTGGGGTTCTACCAGTTGATCCTGGAGACGCCGCGCACGCCGGTGGACGGGTAGCGGCGGTGGCACGCGGCCGGTTTCACGTTGCCCGGTGTTCCATGGCCGGGGTCCACGCGGTGGCGGCCGACAGCGCCCATGCCTTTGGCCGCCACATGCACGACCAGTACGGCCTGGGGCTGATGCTGCGCGGCGCGCAGAAATCGCTGAGCGGGCGTGGCGTGGTCGAGGCCGAGGAGGGCGATCTGATCACCGTCAACCCTGGCGAGGTGCACGACGGCGCGCCCATCGGCGACGGCGGGCGCGCCTGGCGGATGCTGTACTTTGAGCCCGAGGCGCTGGCCGGGACGCTCGGCCAACTGACCGAAG
>DAIOSZ010000265.1:0-3374 GCA_036752305.1 Burkholderiaceae bacterium | reverse complement strand
GCGGCCGACCATGTAGTCGGCGTCGGCATCGGCCGTGACCGGCAGGCCCGAGGCCACCAGACCCTGGCGCAGCATCTTCATGAACCGGTCGGGCACGCGCATCGCCGGTCCGCGCAGCGGCCCTCCGTTGAAGCCCGCCAGCCAGTCCTGGTACTTCCACATCGTGCGGTTGAGCACGCCCGTGCCGCCGGCGTACCTCTGGGCGGCGGCGCCGTTGGCGTTGCGCGCGGGGTTGACCTGCCAGTACATCGCCATCGCCTGTTCCCACTGTCCCTGGCGCGCGAGGTCGAAGGCGCGCGGGTAGTAATGGCTCATCCACTGCGTGTTGCTGGTTCCGGAGAACGGCAGGTCCATCACGCTCATCAACGGAATGGCATCGCCTTCGATCGGGCAACTGATCACCCCTTCGGCGCGGAAATGGTGGTACATCTCGCACAGTCCGGCCGGCAGTGGAAAGCCTTGCTCGGACTTGATCGCCGCGATGTTGGGGCAGTCCGTCAGCAGGCGTCTGACCAGGGGCACCGACATGCCCGCCGGATGCACCCGCTCGAACCCCCACAGGGGGATGGGGAACAGCATGACGGCCAGGTCCGTGGCATCGCAGAAGCGGCGGGTGTAGTCGTAGATTTCCTGCTCGGTGGTCGGCCAGAACTGCGGCGGGTAGGACAGCAGCACGATATCGGCGCCGGCCTGCTCGGCCAGCTTCACGGCTTCGATGTTTTCCGCCAGCGTGCCAAATGCCGCGTGGAAGAACAGTCCGAAACCGCTGCCCGCCGTCTCGCGCGCCCAGGCGGTCATGCGCGCGTTCTCTTCGGGCGTGATGGCGACATCGGCGCACAGCAGCGTGTAGCGATAGCCCAGTTCCTTGGCCAGCGCGATGTCGTGCCGGATCCCGCGCTCGTTCAGCCCCTTCAGGTCGGCGGTGTAGCTGGGAATGGTGACGCTGGAGCAGCCGCGCAGGTGCTCGCGGGCCCAGGCGCGGGCGTCCTGGCGTGGATAGGTGGGCATGTGAGGTCCTTTTGGATAGATGGGTTTACTTGGACACCGGCACGATGCTGTGCGCAAGCGCGCTGCCGACCCCGCGCTCGCGGGCGCGATCGAGCAGCATTTCGGCGGTGATCACGTCCTGCAGCGCCGAGCCGACCGATTTGTAGAGCACGATGTCCGAGGCGCTTTTGCTCACGCGCCCGCCCACCAGCGCCGTCAGCGGAACCAGCTTGTGGGCAAACGCCACGCCCGCGCGCGCGGCGGCGAGCATGTCGCCGGTGTCGTGCGCCACTTCCTCGGGCATGTCGGCGACCACCAGCGCCGCGCGTGCGATGACCTGCTCGTCCACCTCGCGCTGCTCGGGCAAGGTCGAGCCGATCGAGACCACCGCCATGCCCGGCTCCAGCCATTGGCCGCGCAGCACCGGTGACTCGTCGCGGCTGCGCGTCGCGCACAGCACCAGGTCGGCGCCCGCGACGGCGCTGGCCGCCGAGTCCAGCGCCGTCGCGGGCAGGCCGTGGCGCTCGCGGCAGGCGGCGGCGAAGGTTTCGCGGCTGGCCGGTGTCGGACTGAAGACGCGCACGCGCCGGATCGGCCGCACGGCGGCCAACGCAGCCACCAGACCCTGAGCCTCGAAGCCGGAGCCGATCACCGCCACGTCCAGGTCCTGGCCAGGCGCGGCGAGCGCGTCAACGGCCACGGCCGCCGTGGCCGCGGTCCGGATGCCGGTGATCCGGTTGCCGTCGATCAGGGCACTCAGGGCCATCGTGGTCTGGTCGAACAGCGACACCAGATAGCTTGCGCGGCGCTCCTTCATGTTGGCGGCAATCAGTTTGCAGCCCATGTGCCGCCCGCTGGGCGATACGGCGCTCAGGCCGCGCAGCCACAGGCCGTCGCCCCGCGCCATGGACCGTGGCGGGACCATGGCCGCGCTTACCGGGCGCGCATAGGCGTCGCGCAAGGCGTGGAACGCGGCCCGCCAGTCGGTCAGCGCGGCAACGTCCGCGTCGGTCAAAAAAAGGGTAGGCGCCAGCGCATCTGCCGCGTCGAGGTGGGGACTGCCCAAGCTGGATCTCCTTGTCGATGTCCCGATGCTAGGCAGCGCGGGGCATCGGCGCGACCGCCCCAGCGCGAAACCAGCTTTGCGAAAATCGCAAAGCGCCTGGAATCAGCTTTCCTTGTGGAGCAGGTCCGGCGCCCAGCTGCGGATCAGGTCCGCCACCGACCGCGTGGCCAGCGTGTGTGGGCGGTGCGCCGCGATGCCCAGCACGATGGTGCGCGACAGCGCAGGCTGAACGATTCGTACCAGCGCCAGGCTGCCAGCGTGCGGCGGCGCCATGGCCGCGGCCGTGATGGCGAATCCGCCGCCGGCGGCCACCATCTCGTGCTGCAAGCGGATGGAATCGGCCTCAATGGCGCAAGTGAGCGTCAACTGACGCTGCCGTGCCAGCACCTGCAGGCGCGTGCGCAGCGGGTGGGGCGCGCCGGGCAGCACCAGCGGCAGCGTCGCAAGCTCGTCAAACGGGATCGATTGCCGCTGGGCGAGGGCGTGCGAGGTCGGGACCACCAGCGCCAAGGGCGTGCGCAGCAGCGGCGTTTCGGACGCGTGGACCTCGTCCTCCTCGCGCAGCAGCGTGGCCATGTCCAGCCGGCCTTGCGCCAGCCCTTCCTCCAGTTGCGCGCTCGATCCCTCGCTCAGGTGCAGGCGCACGCGCGGCCAGCGCTGGCGCACCTGGACGAACAGCGGGCCCGCAAGCTTGGGCACGCTGAAGGTCAGCATGCCCAAGCGCACGTCGCCCATGGGGACCCCGCTCTGGCTGCGCATGTCGTCCGCGAACTGTTCCGTGTCCTGGATGAAGCCCAGCACGCGCGGATAGACCTGCTTGCCAAACTCGGTCAACACCACACCTCGGCCGGTGCGCCGGAACAGCCTGGCACCCAGGTCGCGTTCGATCTGCGCGATGCCACGGCTGACCACGGAGATCGGCTGCGCCAAGGCCAGCGCCGCGCCCGACAGGCTGCCCGCATCGGCCACCTTGACGAACAACTGCCAGTTGGGATGGATGAGGGTGTTCACAGGGGCATTGTCCACCCCGGGCGATGCCGCGCGGCACCGCCGGAGAGCCGCTCTTGAACATCAAAAATGATAGCTGCTCGTGGTGGATTTGATTGTTCTACAGCTCAAAAATGCCATCAAAAAAGCCGTTGAAAGCGGGGATTGAGAATGCTGCGACCGGAAAATTGTTGATATATCTACAAAATTACCTGAAACAGGCCATTCAGATGGCCTTTTTACCCGCTTTTTCACGGTCCAATCAGCCTACAGTGCCCGAAAACCGCCCCCCGACAGTTATCAAACCAGGAGTCCCCCCTGTTCCCGCCGCAGG
>DAIOSZ010000264.1:0-3387 GCA_036752305.1 Burkholderiaceae bacterium | reverse complement strand
CCACGGTGCCGCCCGGGCACATGCAAAAGCTGTAGACCGCGCGCCCGTTGGCCGCGTGGTGCACCAGCTTGTAGTCGGCAGCGCCCAGCAGCGGGTGGCCGGCGTGGCGGCCCCAGCGCGCGCGGTCGATCACGCTTTGCGGGTGCTCGATGCGCACACCCACCGAAAACGGCTTGGCCTGCATCTCCAGGCCCGCGTCGTGCAGCATCGCAAAGCTGTCGCGCGCGCTGTGTCCGAGCGCGAGCACGGCGTGGCGCGTCGGACATTCGCTGTCGGCGCCGCTGGCAAGATCGCGCACCCGCAGCCCGCGCAGGCCCTCGGAGTCGCGCAGCAGGCCCACCACCTGGCTGTGAAAGCGCAGCTCGCCGCCCAGCGCCACGATCTGCGCGCGGATGTGCTCGACCACCTTCACCAGCTTGAAGGTGCCGATGTGCGGATGCGCCGCGTAGCGGATGTCCTCGGGCGCGCCCGCCTTGACGAATTCGTCGATCACCTTGCGGCCGAGAAAGCGCGGGTCCTTGATCTGGCTGTACAGCTTGCCGTCCGAAAAGGTGCCCGCGCCGCCCTCGCCAAACTGCACGTTGCTCTGCGGCGAAAGCTTCCGCTTGCGCCACAGCGCCCAGGTATCTTGCGTGCGCTCGCGCACCGGCTTGCCGCGCTCCAGCACGATGGGCCGAAACCCCATCTGCGCCAGGCACAGCGCGGCGAACATGCCGCAAGGACCGAAGCCCACCACCACCGGCCGCTCGGCCAGGCCTTGCGGCGCCTGCGCGGGCGGGTGCCAGCGCATGTCGGGCGTGGCGCGGATGTGGGGGTTGCGGGCGTGGCGCGCCAACAGCTCGCACTCGGCCGCCTCGCCAGCGCGCAACGACACATCCACGATGTAGACGGCGGCGATGCTTGCCTTGCGCGCGTCGAAGCTGCGCTTGAAAACCGCCAGCTGCCCGATCTCGCCTTCGGCGATGCCCAGCGCCTGTGCGGCCGCGGCCCGCAGCGCGGCATCGGGCGCATTTGCCGCTTCCAGCGGCAGCTTGAGTTCGGCGATCCGGATCATTCTCGTTCCCTGGCCCAGGTCCATTGGGCAGGGCGCCGATGATACGGGGGCGTCAGGCGGGCAGAAAGCCTTCCACCGACAGGTAGCGCTCACCCGTGTCGTAGGCAAAGCCCAGCACGCGCGCGTTGGCCGGCAGATCGGGCAGCTTGCCGGCAATGGCGGCCAGCGTGGCGCCGGAGGAAATGCCCACCAGCAGGCCTTCCTCGCGCGCGGCGCGCCGCGCCATCTCGCGGGCGGGCTCGGCGTCCACCTGGATCACGCCGTCGAGCAGCGCGGTGTCCAGGTTGGCGGGAATGAAGCCCGCGCCAATGCCTTGAATCGGGTGCGGCGCCGGCGCGCCGCCGCTGATCACGGGCGAGGCCGTCGGTTCGACCGCGAACACCCGCAGAGCGGGCCAGGCCGCCTTGAGCACGCGCGCGCACCCGGTGATGTGGCCGCCGGTGCCCACGCCGGTGATCAGCGCGTCCAGCCCGTCGGGAAAGTCGGCCAGGATCTCCCGTGCCGTGGTGCGCGCGTGCACCTCCACGTTGGCCGGGTTGTCAAACTGCTGCGGCATCCACGCGCCCGGCGTGCTGGCCACAATCTCGCTGGCCCGGGCAATGGCGCCCTTCATGCCTTTTTCGCGCGGCGTCAGGTCGAACGTGGCGCCGTAGGCCAGCATCAGGCGGCGGCGCTCGATGCTCATCGAATCGGGCATCACCAGAATCAATTTGTAGCCCTTGACGGCGGCCACCATCGCCAGGCCGATGCCGGTGTTGCCCGAGGTCGGCTCCACGATGGTGCCGCCCGGCTTGAGCAGGCCGCGCGCCTCGGCGTCCTCCACCATGGCCAGCGCGATGCGGTCCTTGATCGATCCGCCGGGGTTGCTGCGTTCGCTCTTGATCCAGACCTCGCGGTCGGGAAACAGGCGGGCAAAGCGGATATGCGGCGTATGGCCGATCGTGGAGAGGACGTTGGCTGCTTTCATGGTCCCGTCATTGTGCGGCAATCGTCATCACCGCGCGGCATATCGATATGCCCGGATAATCCCGGGCGTGAAGCTCGCCGGGCCGCCGCCCGTGCAAGGCCCGAAAGGGCGCACGGGAGGAACGTCCGGACTGCACAGGACAGCGCAGGAGGTAACACCTCTCCGCCGCGAGGCGAGGATCAGAGCAACAGAGACGAGTCGGCCGGCCGGGGTTCGCCCAGGCCGGCCGGGTGAAACGGGCAATCTCTGCGCGCAGCAATGCCAAGTAGGCGCACGACGACCTGGTTCCGGGGAGTGCGCGGGTAGGCAGCACCGAGCCGGTGGGGTGACCCCCGGCCCAGATTGATGGCGGTCACGCGGGGGCGACCCCGCGCACAGAATCCGGCGTACAGGCGGGCTTCACACCTTTGCCGCCGCCAGCGCCCATTCGCTCAGTCGGCCAGCACCTTTTGCAGCTCGCCCGACTCGTACATCTCCATCATGATGTCCGAGCCGCCGATGAACTCGCCCTTGACGTACAGCTGCGGAATCGTTGGCCAGTTGGAATATTCCTTGATGCCCTGGCGGATTTCAGGATCGTCCAGCACGTTGACCGTGGCAATGGCCTTGGGATCGACCCCGCAGGCCTTGAGAATCTGCACCGCCCGGCCCGAAAAGCCACACATCGGGAAGCTCGCCGAGCCTTTCATGAACAGCAGCACGGGGTTGGCCTTGACCAATTGGTCGATTCGGGTCTGGGTGGGGTCGCTCATGGCAATTCCTGGATTCGGGGGATGGGGCGATTATTCCACTGGCCCTCGCGTTGCGCTTCTGGTTGCGGAAAAAGGGACTTCCAAATTCATAGCTGCCCGTGGTGATTCTGTATGGAAAAAACACCATTTTGATGCCTGAAAACGGCCTCAAAAACCGGGATTTAAGCGTTCGAAACAAGAATTTTGTTGATGTTGTAACAAAAATGTAGAAATATCTACAAAAATGATCTGAAAAATCGCGTTTCAGACCCATTTTTAGAGATCAAATCGGCTTTGACGCCATAAAAAACAACCACGGACAGCTACGTTTTTTGAAGTGACGACCTGGCCATTCAGGGCGCTTCCGCGTAGCTCGCCAACTCGCCTGGGCCAGCCTGGCGCGGTTCGACGGCGCCCCAGCGGCCGACGACGACCGGTTCGGGCTCCAAACGGATGCCAAAGCGTTCGTAGACGCTGGTCTGGATGGCGCGGGCCAGCGTCATGACTTCGCCGCCGGTGACGGGGTCTTGCGGGCCGCCCAGGTTGACCAGCACCAGCGCCTGCTTGTCGTAGACGCCCGCGCGGCCCATGCGCTTGCCCTTCCAGCCGCAGGCGTCGATCAGCCAGCCGGCGGC
>DAIOSZ010000263.1:0-3405 GCA_036752305.1 Burkholderiaceae bacterium | reverse complement strand
GCGGCGGCACTGAAGTGATTCGGCGTGTCGCGCTTGGAGACCACCACACAGGCCACTTGGCCCCGGCTGGCGTAGACCGCTCGCAGCGCGGCGGACGCCGTGTTTTCATCCACCGGGAACAACACGCGTGCGGTGTCCGACATCTCCCCCAGCAATGCTTCGCCAATGGTCGGGTCCTGGTGTGACTGCTCGTTCTTGCTGTTCTCCCAGGTGTGGGATGTGACGATCAGCGGGACGGAGATCCAGCCTGGCGGCTGGCCCAGCTCCTTCTGCCGACGCGCGAAGATGATCTCCTGGCGCATCAATCCAAGCATCTTGACCGCGAATGCCTCGTAGCTGACGATCAGGTTCAGCCCCCCTTTGTTGGCGAGGGCGGCGGCCGCAACGGCTTCTTCATTGAGTGCGGTGACCACCGAGCCATCCGTCGATTCCGGGACGCCGGGTTCGGGCACGTTGACGCGGTGCTTGAGCAGTGCCAGTGTGGCTCCCATCTTGTTGCTGGCCAGTTCATCGGGATTGCCGATCCGGATGCGCAACTGTGGATTTGCCTGCACTAGCTCCACGAACCAACGGTCCAGTGCGGACATGGCGCTGCCCGATACCTCAGTTGGCGCCCAGGCCGGCATCGGCAGATGAGGGCTCGCTGGATGGCGTAGGGCCATGGGGTGCTCGCTTTCGCGCGAGCGCTGGCTCTGGCCGTGATTCGCAAGGACGGTGAGCGCGTTTTCCAGTTCGCTCTCGGGCACGAACAGCGCCGCAGCCCCTGCGTTGAAGGCCTCGCGTGCCTGCGCATCCTCGCGCGGATTGCCGTTCAGCGGCAGGTTGTGGGCGGCATTGGTCGCCGCGCCCGGGAAGCCAAAACCTTTCTCCGTCTCGGCGATCACGTAGGGCAGCTTGACCGGATAGCGCCGATCCGAGCGTGCGGCGAAGGCGCTCAGCGTGTCTTCGGCTTCAACAATGGCCCATGCGATCGCCATCGGATCACGTCCATCAACGATGACGGGATCGAAGCCGTTGTGGCGCAGATCTTCGGCCAGCCAGGTAGCGCCACCTTCCTGCACGATCTGGGTGCGCTGCTCGATGCGCCGTCCGTTGAGAATCATGACCGGGATGGCGAAGCCGCAGTCCTCGGCGCGCCACCAGCGCGGCGCCCAGTCCGAGCCACGTTGTTCCTCGAAAGCGCCATCACTGAGGAATGCCACCAGGCTTTCTCCCGGCAACGGCGTGTGCACATACTGCAGCCCGGCGAACCCCAGATAGCCGCCTTCGGAGATCGCGCCGGCCGTGTTCGGCCCGGCATGGCTACCCAGCGGTACCGCGGGCCGACCCTGCTTATCGATGGCATAGGAGTAGAAGTCCGCGATCAGGAGCGACAGGCCCGCCTCGCTGCGGTCGTAGCGTCCACGCTGGGCGGCGGATACATCGCCGGTCAGTGCGTTCACCGCCTCGATCGCGGCCACGCAGTGCCCCTGCCCCATGAGCCAGCCGCGTGTCGTCCCGGTCAGCGCGTTGGCCAACAGATAACCCACGAAGGCTGGCACCATGTTGAGCGAGCCGCCGGTGTGGCCTTCGGGCGTTTGTTTGAAATCATCGGAGCCCAGTGGGCAGCCGCTTCGGTCGATGCGCCGGGCATAGGTCATATGCGCCACTACGCTCATGGCCGTGCAGGCCACCCGGTCGGCTGCAGCCAGCAGCGCATGGGCCGAGGCTTCGTCTGCTATACGCCTTTGCGCGACCAGACGTTGCACTAGGGCCTGCATACGTTCGATGGTTTCAGACCTGTGCGCGATGGGCCCGTAACCAGCACGCCAATCGGTTGCGAGGTTAGCTTGAGAGGACATTTCAGGTCTCCTTGAAAATAGTTGGATCGATAAAAAGATCAGCCTCGCGGATCGGTTTTCCCGCTAGAGAGAGCGTCGGCAATCAGCGAAGCGAGACCAATCCGGTTGCTCGGATGCGGTACTGCGTCGGTGGACGTAATTCGGGCAAACAACGGTGTCAATTGGGCCCAGGCATCCTCGGCGAACAGGGCATGCACCACTACGCACTCCGGCTTGCGCATTCCTTGCTCGGCGAGCTTGCGCGCCGCGACGGCGAGCGTGCGGCCTGATGATGCGATGTCGTCCACAAGCACCGGCGTTCTGCCGCGCCAGATCGACAGGTCGGGAACATCGATGTCCACGCTGCGATCGCCATGGCGTGTCTTGCGAAGCACAGCGTGCGGTACGCCGATGCGGGACGCGATGGCGCCGGCCCACTGCTCGCTTTCCTCGTCGGGGCCCACGATCAAAGGTTCTTCGACATGATTCGCGATCCAGTCGGCCAGCAGTGGTGCGGCATGCAAGGTGATGGTGGGGATCGTGTAGACCGCTGATAGTGTCGGATAGCGGTGCAGATGCGGATCCACCGTGAGCAGCTTGTCGAAGGTCGATGAGACCAGACGTGCGAAGGACCGCGACGTCACGCTTTCTCCGTCATGGAATCGCTTGTCCTGGCGCATGTAGGCCAGATACGGTGCGATCAGGTTCACCTCTTGCGCGCCAAGTTCGCGCGCCGCGTCAGCGGCAAAAGCCAGAAGCAGGAACTGCGGATCAGGATGGGCCAGCGTGCAAATCACATCCACGATCCGATCGGCAGGTTCGCCATGCAACCGGACATAGCTCTCGCCATCGGGGAATCGGCGCGTTTCGATGCGGCCGGCTTCGCTGCCGCATGCCTGCGCGATGCCGCGGGCCAGATCTTCATTGCCGGGTAGGGCCAGGGTGAGTCGTTGCATCCATTTATCTCCTTATTTGTTGTCCTTGGTCTCTTATCGAGCGCGGGTGCCTTATCGTTCAGCTCGCTGTGTTCACCTTGCCAACTGGCTAATGACGACGGCATTGGCAGTACTGCGTCGACGTGGTAGCTCCACAAGCAACCAGGCTCTTGTCATGAACAGCAACAGAGTGGCTTGCATGGCGTTCAAGGAATCGATCTGCATCAGAATCGCCGTCCTACGGTGATCGTTCCGTAGACCGGGATTTCCTTTTGTCCACGAAATTCGCGGGTGCGGTGGTAGCGGGCTATCGCGATGCGCCAGTTGCCCTGAGTCATCGCGATGCCATAGCCCACATCGGCCACGAATGGCCGTTTATCAACACTATGACTGGACTTGAACGTATTGCCGTCCAACGTGATGTCGTGCAAAACCCAGCGACCGTCGAGTGCCACGAACAGGTGCCCGTTCCAGTTGCTGCCAGCGGTCTTACGCACGGGCGAGGTGTTTTCTCCAGCCGGGCGCAGCGGTGCGGTGCCTAAGTCGTCCGGCAGGCGTAGGCCATAGCGCAGTTCTCCGCCGACATTCGCGTAGGTGGCGAAATTGCCCAAGCTGCCGCCCCAGTGGCGGGTCAGATCCCAGCCCCAACC
>DAIOSZ010000262.1:0-3483 GCA_036752305.1 Burkholderiaceae bacterium | reverse complement strand
GCGCATAAATCCACCCGCCTTGGCCTCACCGTCAAATACCGTGACGGCATACCCCAGCGGCGCCAGGTCGCGCGCCACGGTGAGCGAGGCCGGGCCCGCGCCCACGCAGGCCACCCGCTTGCCGTTGGGCGCCTGCGCGCGAGGCATGCGCCCCGCCACGCTAGTCTTGTGGTCGGCTGCCACGCGCTTCAAGCGGCAGATGGCCACCGGCTCGGGATCGGCACCATTGTTCTCTTCCACGCGTCCGCGCCGACAGGCCGGCTCGCAGGGCCGGTCGCAGGTGCGGCCCAGAATACCGGGAAACACGTTGGACACCCAGTTGATCATGTAGGCGTCGTCGTAGCGGCCCTGGGCGATCAGGCGGATGTATTCTGGAACGGGTGTGTGCGCGGGGCACGCCCATTGGCAATCGACCACCTTGTGAAAGTAGGCCGGATCAGCGATGTTGGTAGGCTGCAAGTCTCGTCTCCTTGGCCCCGGCATTTGAAGAAATGCGGCGATCGAGATGCCGTGAGCCTTGCCTCAGTCTACGCCATTCGGCGCACGCGCTTGCGGGTATCCTGTCCCCGACGCGAGCGCGGCAGAGGCGCTCAGCCGGCGGCCAGCGCGTCGAACGCCTTGACGACCTCGGGCGGCGCCTGCACAAGCTCAATCAGGACGCCTTCGCCGCCAATTGGCAGCTCGTCGCTACCCTTCGGATGGACGAAGCAGATATCGAAGCCCGCCGCGCCCTTGCGAATGCCTCCGGGCGCGAAGCGCACCCCCTGCCTGCCCAGCCAATCGACGGCGGTGGGCAGGTCGTCGATCCAAAGGCCGACGTGGTTGAGTGGCGTGTTGTGGACGGCAGGCTTCTTCTCGGGATCAAGTGGCTGCATCAGGTCCACCTCCACCTTGAACGGCCCACTGCCAATGGCGCAGATGTCTTCGTCCACGTTTTCCCGCTCGCTGCGGAAATTACCGGTGACGTCCAGGCCGAACATGTCAACCCACAGCCGACGCAGCGCCCCCTTGCTCGGGCCGCCAATGGCGATCTGCTGGATGCCCAGCACCTTGAACGGACGTTTCATGCAATCGACTCCCTATCTCACTCAAATTCGATGATGGCCTGATCGACCGCCAGACTGTCACCCTTGGTCGCCTTGACCTCCTTGACCACGCCATTTTGCGTGGCCAGCAGCACGTTCTCCATCTTCATCGCCTCGATCACGGCCAGGCGCTCGCCCGCCTCCACCGTTTGCCCGGCCTGCACGGCCACGTCGACCAGAAGGCCTGGCATGGGCGACAGCAGGAACTTGCTCATGTCCGGCGGCGCCTTGTAGAGCATCAAGCGGTTGAGCTCGGCCATGCGCGGCGAGACCACCAGCGCTTCGATGCGGGTTCCGTTGTGTTGCAGTTGCAGGGCCAGCGGGCTGCGGGCCGTGCCGCGCTCCACCTGCACCGTGAAGGCCTGACCATTGACCGTGCCCGTCAGGCAGATGTCGTTGAGCCGAGACTGGCTGCGGATCTCATACGGTTTGTCGCCAACCCGCACACGGGCCACGCCGGTTTCGCCGACGATCTCGTCCACGTGCACCGACACGTAGCGGTCGCGCCCGCCCGGCCCAAGCACGATGACCTCATAGTCCTTGCCAACCTGCACCTGGTAGCCCTGGAGTTGCCCGCTGATGCCAGCGGCCCGCTCGCGCGACTTGCGGCGCACGAAGGCGGCCAGCGCGACGAGAAAATCCGGATCGTCGTGCGAAATGTCTTCTGCCCGAAAACCGTGCGCGTAATGCTCGGCAATGAAGCCGGTATTGAAATCGCCACTGACGAAGCGAGGATGCGCGAGCAGCGCGGCCTGGAACGGCACATTGCTGGAAATGCCGCGGATAACAAATCCGTTGAGCGCCTCGCGCATCTTGGCAATGGCCTCCATGCGGCTTGTGCCGTGCACGATGAGCTTGGCGATCATCGAGTCGTAGTACATGGGGATCTCACCCCCTTCCTGCACCCCGGTGTCCACGCGCACGCCGTACAGATGCTCGGTGTCGGCCTGCCACATGGTGGTCTCGGGCGGGGAAAAGCGCACCAGGCGGCCGGTGGAGGGCAGAAAGCCCCGGAACGGGTCCTCGGCGTTGATCCGGCATTCGATGGACCAGCCCTGGCGCTTGACGTCAGCCTGCGTGATGGGGAGCTTCTCGCCCGCCGCCACGCGGATCATCATCTCCACCAGATCCAGGCCGGTGATGCATTCCGTGACCGGATGCTCGACCTGCAGCCGCGTGTTCATCTCCAGGAAATAGAAACTCTGGTCCTTGCCGACCACGAACTCCACCGTACCCGCGCTCTGATAGTTGACGGCCTTGGCCAGCGCCACCGCCTGCTCACCCATGGCCTTGCGCGTGGCGTCCGAAATGAAGGGTGACGGCGCCTCTTCAATCACTTTCTGGTGGCGTCGCTGAATTGAGCATTCGCGTTCGTTGAGGTACACCACGTTGCCGTGCGCATCGCCCAGCACCTGAATCTCGATGTGCCGGGGCTCCTCTACGTACTTCTCGATGAACACACGGTCGTCGCCGAACGAGTTGCGTGCTTCATTGCGGCAGGAAGAGAAACCGTCGAAGGCATCCTTGTCGTTGAAGGCCACGCGCAGGCCCTTGCCGCCGCCGCCGGCGCTGGCCTTGATCATCACCGGGTACCCGATGCCTCTGGCAATCTCCACCGCCTGCTCGGGCGTGGCGATGGCGTCGTTGTAGCCGGGAATCGTGTTGACCTTGGCCTCGCCCGCGAGCTTCTTGGACGCGATCTTGTCGCCCATCGCGGCAATCGAGTAGTGCTTGGGGCCGATGAAGGCGATGCCCTGTTCCTCAACGCGGCGCGCGAAATCCTCGTTTTCCGACAGGAACCCATACCCGGGATGAATGGCCTGGGCCCCAGTCTGCCTGGCCGCCTCGATGATCTTGTCGGCCAGCAGATAGCTCTCGCGCGACGGCGGTGGACCCAGGCGTACCGCCTCGTCGGCCAGCATCACGTGACGCGCCTCCTTGTCGGCATCGGAATACACGGCAACGGTCTTGATGCCCATTTTCCGGGCCGTGGCGATCACGCGGCAGGCAATCTCGCCGCGGTTGGCGATGAGGATCTTGGTGAACATATCGTGTCCCTTCTTTTCTCTACAGCGGAATGTTGCCGTGCTTGCGCCACGGGTTTTCCAGTTTCTTGTCGCGCAGCATCACCAACGAGCGGCAGATGCGCTTGCGTGTCTCATGAGGCTGGATCACGTCGTCGATGAAGCCGCGCGCCCCGGCAACGAAGGGATTGGCGAACCGCGATTTGTATTCGGCTTCCTTGGCTGCCAGCTTGGCGGGATCGCCCTTGTCCTCGCGGAAAATGATTTCGACCGCGCCCTTGGCGCCCATCACGGCAATCTCGGCATTGGGCCAGGCAAAGTTGACGTCGCCGCGCAGGTGCTTGGAGCTCATCACGTCATAGGCGCCGCCATAG
>DAIOSZ010000261.1:0-3509 GCA_036752305.1 Burkholderiaceae bacterium | reverse complement strand
TAAGTGTTTGATTTGAAAGAAAAACTCGGGCTTTTGGCGGGGGAACTTCAGATTAGCGTTTCACCGGTCGGACTCTTGAACTCTGTTTTTTATAGCTGCTCTTGGTCGTATTTCAGCGCGTTCTGGCCAAAAGGAGCAAAGAAAAATGCCCGCGCGTGGCGGGCATTTTGGTGTGCGTGTGCGGACCATGCGGTCCTGCGCTCACTTTTTCTGACGGTACTTGCGCATGGCGGCAATCTGTGCCGCGAGCACGGCGAGTTCGGACTGAGCCTTGGCAAGATCGAGATCGCTCTTGGCGTTCTTGACGGCCTCTTCAGCCGCGCGCTTGGAATCCGAGGCCTTGGCTTCATCGAGGTCTTTGCCACGCACAGCCGTGTCGGAC
Source organism: Burkholderiaceae bacterium (assembly GCA_036752305.1). GTDB lineage: Bacteria > Pseudomonadota > Gammaproteobacteria > Burkholderiales > Burkholderiaceae_C > DAIOSZ01. The sequence goes on along the minus strand of DAIOSZ010000261.1, from coordinate 3,127 downwards.
AACACGGTCACGCCATGGGGCTGGACTTCGAGAATACCGCCGGCCACGAAAACGAACTCCTCTCCGCCGCCGGCCATCTCAATGCGCACCGAGCCCGGCTTGATGCGCGTGATGAGCGGCGTGTGGCGAGGGTAGATGCCAAGTTCCCCGGCTTCGCCGGGCAAAGCCACGAAGGTGGCCTCGCCCGAGAAGATGGACTCCTCGGCGCTGACGACGTCGACGTGAATGGTCGCGGCCATTTACTGTACCTTCTTGCCTTTTTCAAAGGCTTCCTCAATGGTGCCAACCATATAGAACGCCTGCTCGGGCAAGTGGTCGCACTCACCGCCCACAATCATCTTGAAACCACGAATCGTGTCAGCCAGCGAGACATACTTTCCGGGCGAACCGGTGAACACCTCGGCGACATGGAACGGCTGCGAGAGGAAACGCTGGATCTTGCGAGCACGGGCCACCGCCAGCTTGTCCTCGGGCGAGAGTTCATCCATGCCCAGAATGGCGATGATGTCGCGCAGTTCCTTGTAGCGCTGCAACGTTCCTTGCACCTGACGCGCCGTGTTGTAGTGGTCTTCGCCAACGACCAGCGGGTCAAGCTGACGGCTGGTGGAGTCCAGCGGGTCCACGGCGGGGTAAATGCCCAGCGCAGCGATGTCCCGCGACAGCACCACCGTGGAGTCCAAGTGCGCAAACGTCGTGGCAGGCGACGGGTCGGTCAAGTCATCGGCGGGCACGTACACGGCCTGGATGGAGGTGATTGAACCGACCTTGGTGGACGTGATGCGCTCTTGCAAGCGGCCCATTTCCTCGGCCAGCGTCGGCTGGTAACCCACGGCGGAAGGCATGCGACCCAGCAGCGCGGACACTTCGGTACCGGCCAGCGTGTAGCGGTAGATGTTGTCGACGAAGAACAGCACGTCACGGCCTTCGTCGCGGAAGGACTCGGCAATCGTCAGGCCGGTCAGCGCCACGCGCAGACGGTTGCCCGGAGGCTCGTTCATCTGGCCATAGACCATGGCCACCTTGGAGGCGCTCAGGTTGTCTTCGACCACGACGCCAGACTCCATCATCTCGTGATAGAAGTCGTTGCCTTCGCGGGTGCGCTCGCCCACGCCGGCAAAGACCGACAGACCGGAGTGGGCCTTGGCGATGTTGTTGATGAGTTCCATCATGTTCACGGTCTTGCCGACACCGGCGCCGCCGAACAGGCCGACCTTGCCGCCCTTGGCGAAGGGGCAGATCAGGTCGATCACCTTGATGCCGGTTTCCAGCAAGTCCTGCGAGGGCGACAGCTCGTCGTAAGTAGGCGCCTTGCGGTGAATGGAGGCCGTCTGCTCATGGCTGACGGGACCGCGCTCGTCGATAGGGTTGCCCAGCACGTCCATGATGCGGCCAAGAGTGGCCTTGCCCACTGGTACCGTGATGGCGGCGCCAGTGTTGTAGACCTGCATACCGCGACGCAGCCCGTCGGACGAGCCGAGGGCAATGGTACGCACGATGCCGTCGCCGAGCTGCTGCTGAACTTCCAGGGTCAGCGCGGCGCCATCCATCTTGAGCGCGTCGTAGACCTTGGGCATCTGGTCGCGGGGGAACTCCACGTCCACCACGGCGCCGATGCACTGAACGATTTTTCCTTGGGTTTGAGCCATGTTTTGCTCCAATTGGGTGTTTCGGTGAGGTCTGGGCCGCGCGAGATCAGACGGCCGCCGCGCCTGCCACGATTTCGGACAGTTCCTTGGTGATCGCGGCTTGGCGCGTCTTGTTGTAGACCAGACGCAATTCGTTGATGAGGTTGCCCGCGCTGTCCGTGGCCGCCTTCATGGCGACCATGCGCGCAGCCTGCTCGGATGCCATGTTCTCGGCCACGGCCTGGTAGACCAGTGCCTCGACGTAGCGAACGAGCAGGTCGTCGATGACGGACTGTGCATCCGGCTCATAGATGTAGTCCCACGAATGCTGCTTGCCCGAGGCCGCAGCTTCGCGCTGCATCTGCGTGGCGGACAGCGGCAACAGTCGTTCGACGATAGGCTCCTGCTTCATGGTGTTGATGAAGCGCGTGTAGCACAGGTAGACCTCGCCGAGCTCCCCCTTGGAATACGCATCAAGCAGCACCTTGACGGGGCCGATCAGCTTTTCCAGATGGGGCTTGTCGCCAAGCTGCGTGGCCTGCGAGACCACCTTGGCACCCACTCGCGTGAGAAAACCCAGTCCCTTGTTGCCAATGGCGACCGTGTGAGTCTGGCCGCCAGCGCCCTGCACCTCACGCAGCTTGCCCGTTACGGCACGCAGCAAGTTGCTGTTGAGGCCACCGCAGAGCCCTTTGTCACTGGTCACCACGATCATGCCGACGTTCTTCACGTCATGCTGCTGCATGAAGGGATGTACGTACTCGGGGTTCGCCGCGCCGAGATTGGCCGCGATGTTGCGGACTTTCTCGCTGTAAGGTCGCGCGGCGCGCATGCGATCTTGCGCCTTGCGCATCTTCGAGACCGAGATCATCTCCATGGCCTTGGTGATTTTCTTGGTGCTCTCGAAGTTCTTGATCTTGCCGCGTATTTCCTTGCCGGTTGCCATGGCAATTCCTTAAACAGTCACGCGGATCAAGCGAAGGACTTCTTGAACGCACCGATGGCGCTGGTCAACTCGGCCTCGGCGTCCTTGTCCATCGCGCGGTCGTTTTCCATCTTCTGCAGAAGCGCCGCGTGCTTGTCCTTCAGGTAGCTGTGCATGCCCGACTCGAACGAAAGCACCTTCTTGACATCCACGTCATCAAGGAAACCCTTGTTCACCGCGAACAGCGAGGCCGCCATCAGGCTGATGGGAAGCGGGCTGTATTGCGGCTGCTTCAGCAACTCCGTCACGCGCGCGCCACGGTCGAGCTGCTTGCGGGTGGCCTCGTCGAGGTCGGATGCAAACTGTGCGAAGGCCGCAAGTTCACGATACTGGGCCAGGTCGGTACGAATACCGCCGGAGAGTGCCTTGATGAGCTTGGTCTGCGCGGCCGATCCGACGCGAGACACCGAGATGCCGGCGTTGATGGCAGGCCGGATACCCGCGTTGAAGAGCGAGGTTTCCAGGAAGATCTGGCCGTCGGTGATCGAGATCACGTTGGTCGGCACGAACGCCGACA
>DAIOSZ010000260.1:0-3513 GCA_036752305.1 Burkholderiaceae bacterium | reverse complement strand
AGGCTGTTATGCACAGGTTCCAGTTATGAACAGTTGCCGAAGGCGATCGAGCTGAGTGCTTGGGTTCGCCTATGCCACTGACAGCGGCGGTCTTCGTGATCTGGACATAAGCCCAGGGCCAACACAAGACTGGTGATCTCACAACTGGAGATCACCATGGATTCAATCCGTTCGCTGCACCCGTTGGCCAGGGCCTGGTTACTTGACGGCCCGCTGTCACCATATGTCGATGCGTTCGAGGCGTTGATGGAACGAGGCCGGTACGCCGAGGGCACCGTGTCAACGGACCTTCGAGCGTTGGCGCACTTCGCGCATTGGATGACACGGTGTCGGCTTTCTGCCGATCAGATTGACGAGTCGCTCGTCGAGTTGTTCCTGGATTCGCACGTGCCGAGATGCGATTGCCATGCCACGGCGTTGCGTAGCCATAGCGACTTGCGTGCCAGCCTCGCGCACTTGTTGGCGCTGCTGCGTGAGCAGCATGTCATTGTGGAGCTGCCCGGTCCCAGTGGCCCCATCGCGGAGGAATTGCACCGCTACAACGTGCATATGCGCGACGCCCGTGGTCTTGGTGTCGGCACGCGCAAAGGTCGCCTGGCGATCGTAGGCAGGCTGTTGCAATGCAAATTCGCCGGTACCGCCATCGCGATTGGAGAGTTGCAGCCAGAAGACGTTCGCGGCTTCATTGCCACTGAATTAACACGGGTGAACAGCGTGTCCCACGCCAGCGCGCTGGCTGCTGCACTGCGAGCCTACTTCCGCTATCGCGCCACCTGCGGCGATGCCTTGCATGCCTTGCTAGGCGTCATCTCCTCACCGGCGCGGTGGAGCCTGGCATCGCTGCCGCGTGCGCTCACGGCCGAGCAGGTTCAGGTGCTTCTGGCGAGTTGCGCCGAGGCCCGGTCGACGCCGCTGCGTTTGCTGGCCATGGTGCATTTGGCACTGGACCTCGGTCTGCGCGTGGGCGAGATCGCCCGGCTGGAGATGAACGACTTCGACTGGCGGGCTGGAACCGTGACCTTGAAGGGCACGAAGTCACTGCGTCAGGATGTTCTGCCACTGCCAGCAGCGACCGGAGAAGCGCTGGCCGCGTACGTGATGCATGAGCGGCCGGCGACCGCGCTGCCAACCCTGTTCGTACGGCGGATGGCACCGCACGACAGGCCCATCGGCGTAGACGCGGTGAGCCGCGCCATCGGGCGTGCCCTGCGACACGCCGGCATTGATCGCAGTTGCCACTCGTTGCGCCACACCCTCGCTTGCGGTCTGGTGAACCACGGCAGCTCAATCAAGGAGGTTGCCGACGTGCTTCGGCATAGGTCTATGAACACCTCATTGATCTATGCAAAGCTCGACATGCACGCATTGGCCGAGGTGGCCTTGCCTTGGCCCGGGAGCGGAGCATGAACGCCCCGGAAGGCCCCAGCAATAACCTGGCCTCCAGGGTGCAGCAATTCCTTGATGAGCGACGTCGACTGGGATTCAAGCTGCAGGCAGCATTGCGGATGCTGCCTGCATTTGAGCGTTTCGTTGCCAACGCCGATCACACCGGACCTCTGACGATAGACCTGATGGTGCAATGGGCCAGCCAGGTTCATGCCAGGCACATGGTGGACGGTCAAGCCGACCGTGGCACGGTCGCGCGCCGGCTGGTGGTGCTACGGCCATTCATGCGCTGGCTACGACAATTCGAGCCAGCTACCGAAGTCCCAGATGACTCCAGCGTCGGGGCTCTCCCTGGCCGTGTTGCCCCGCACATCTACTGCGAAGCAGAGATGGTCGCGCTGCTCGACGCTGCCCGCCAGCTCGGTCCGTCCGATGGCCTTCGTGCCGCCACCTATACGACGTTGTTCGGGTTGCTTGCCTCGACCGGGTTGCGGATCTCCGAAGCGCTCAACCTGCATGACGCTGACGTGGACCTGGACGCCGCGCTCCTGACCATACGGCAGACCAAGTTCGGCAAGTCTCGCCAAGTGAGCCTGCATCCCAGCGCAATCGGACCGCTGGCGACCTACCGGGCGTTGCGCCGGCAGCATGTACGTTCGAGCCTGAACACGACGTTCTTCGTCAGTTCGCGCGGCGTGAATCGGGGCGAGCCGCTGGGCGACAGGCAGGCCCACCGAATGTTTGAGCAGTTGCGAAGGCAACTGGGCTGGGTGGATCGCGGCGGGCATGGACAGCCTCGGATCCACGACATTCGCCACAGCTTTGCCGTGAGGCGCTTGATCTTGTGGCACGAACAAGGGGTGGACCTTGATCAGCGGATGCTGGCGCTGTCCACGTACATGGGCCACGTCAAGATATCCAACACGTACTGGTACCTGAGTGGGGTGCCGGAGCTGATGGCCTTGGTCGGTGCCCGGTTCGAACACTATGCCGACCTCGGGGCGTGCGACTATGAATAGGCCCAACCAATACAAGCCGCCGAGCTTCGGTGCGTTGGTGCAATCGTTCTTTGCGGACCATCTGACCCAGCAGCGTGGGCTGAGTGCACGTACCGTGGCAGCCTATCGTGATGCGTTCCTGTTGTTCCTGGAGTTTGCCCAGAATCGACTGCACAAGGCTCCCACAGCAATGCAGTTCTCGGACCTGACGCCCGCTCTCATCATGGCCTTCCTTGACCATCTGGAGGCCGACCGGCACAACTCGGTTCGCAGTCGCAATGCAAGATTGGCCGCGCTACGCACGTTCCTGAAGTTCGTGGCGCACAAGGATGTGGCGTCGCTGCATATCGTCGAGCAGGCCCTGGGCGTGCCAATGAAACGCTTCGAGCGGCCCATGCTGGGGTTCCTGACGCGCGAAGAGATGCTGGCGGTGATCGGAACGCCCGGCGTGGGCTGGGTCAGTCAACGCGACGTCTTGCTGCTGGCACTCATGTACAACACCGGCGCTCGGGTGTCGGAGGTGATCGGCGTGAAGGTGGCCGATGTTGTACTCGCGCCCGCCGCCTGCGTGCACCTGCACGGCAAGGGGCGCAAACAGCGCTCTGTGCCGCTGTGGCGCTCGACGGTGAAGTTGCTCCGTGCATGGCTGCGACTGAACCCCGATCTGGGCCCGGCGTCGACCTTGCTGCCAAACCGGGAAGGTCAGGCGATGACACGATCCAACGTGACGCAGCGGCTGGCATTGGCCGTGCAGGCAGCCACCCGCGCACAGCCCAGCCTGGCCGGTCGCCGAATCTCTCCGCACACTTTGCGTCACTCGACGGCAATGCATCTGCTGCAGTCCGGTGTGGACATCAGCGTGATCGCGCTGTGGCTCGGCCACGAGAGTCCGACGACGACCCATCAGTACATCGAAGCCGACCTCGCGATGAAGGAGAAGGCGCTGTCCCGGCTGCAGGACCCCGGCGTCGTCGCACGCCGCTTCCGGGCAGATGACGCGCTCTTGGACTTCCTCAAGACCTTGTGACTATGTATAGCCCTTGGACGCGGCGGCTGTTCTCGTTCGAGGGAACGTCGCGGCCATGCGGGGCCGAACTGTTCATAACTGGGACCTGTGCATAACAGCCTT
>DAIOSZ010000259.1:0-3546 GCA_036752305.1 Burkholderiaceae bacterium | reverse complement strand
CTTCAACTACATCGGCCCCATCGATGGCCACGACCTGGACGCGCTGATCCCCACGCTGGAAAACCGCCGGCATTTGCGCGGCCCGCAGTTCCTGCACGTGGTCACCCGCAAGGGCCAGGGCTACAAGCTCGCCGAGGCCGATCCCGTGGCCTATCACGGCCCGGGCAAGTTCGACCCGGCCGTCGGCCTGGTGCCACCGGCCACGCCGCCCAAGCCGACCTTCACGCAGATCTTCGGCCAGTGGCTGTGCGACATGGCCGAGCGCGACAAGCGCCTGGGGGGCATCACGCCGGCCATGCGCGAGGGTTCTGGGCTGGTGGAGTTTGAAAAGCGCTTTCCCGAGCGCTACTACGACGTGGGCATCGCCGAGCAACATGCGGTCACCTTTGCCGCCGGTCTGGCCTGCGAGGGGCTCAAACCCGTGGTGGCGATCTATTCGACCTTTCTGCAGCGCGGCTACGACCAACTCGTGCACGACGTGGCGCTGCAGAACCTGCCGGTGGTTTTCGCGCTCGACCGCGCGGGCATCGTGGGCGCCGACGGCGCCACGCACGCCGGCGCATACGACATTGCCTACCTGCGTTGCATCCCGAACATGGCGGTGGCTTGCCCCGCCGACGGGAACGAGTGCCGCAAGCTGCTGACCACGGCCTTTGAGCAAAGCCACCCGGTGGCCGTGCGCTATCCGCGCGGCGGGGGGGCGGGCGTGGCGGTGGAGGCTGGATTGCCGTCGCTGCCGTATGGCAAAGGCGAGATCCGCCGCAGCATCCAGCGCACGGCAGCCAACGACGCGGCGGGTTCCGCACAGGCGCCGCGCGTGGCGATCCTGGCCTTCGGCACGTTGCTGTACCCGGCGTTGGCAGCGGCCGAGGCGCTGGATGCCACGGTGGTCAACATGCGCTGGGCCAAGCCGCTGGACACCGAGCTGCTGTTCGACGTGGCGCGCCGCCATGACCAGCTCGTGACCGTGGAAGAGGGCTGCCGCCTGGGCGGCGCGGGCAGCGCCGTGGCCGAGGCCCTGGCGGATGCCGGCCTTCAGGTGCCGCTGCTTATCCTGGGCCTGCCCGATATCTTCATCGAACATGGCGATCCGGCCAAGTTGCTCGCGCTGCAAGGGCTGGACGCGGCCGGCATCGAACGCCAGGTGCGCGCTGGTCTGGCCGGGCGCGAGGGAAAAACCCCAATGGCCCTGCGCGAGGCGGCTGCCTAGAATCGCCGGTTCTGGTGAACCGACCGGGCTCGCGCATGGGGCGTGGGCAGCGGGGCGCATGCACCTTTAAACGGAGTCGTATCCATGGACCGTCGTTCCCTTATCAAAACCACCGGCCTGGCAGGCGTGCTGGCCGCTGGCGTGGCGCCCGCCGTGCATGCGCAGGCAGCGGTGCGCTGGCGCCTGGCGTCGAGCTTTCCCAAGTCGCTGGATACCATTTTTGGCGCGGCCGAGGTGTTCTCCAAGGCGGTCAAGAGCATGTCGGGTGGCAAGTTCGAGATTTCGGTGCATGCCGCGGGCGAATTGATGCCCGCCTTCGGCGTGGTGGATGGCGTGCAGCAAGGCTCGGTCGAGATGGCGCACACCGCGCCCTACTACTTCTTCGGCAAGGATCCGACCTTCGCCCTGGGCTGCGCGATCCCCTTCGGCCTGAACAGCCGTCAGATGACGGCCTGGATGTACGAAGGCAACGGCATGAAGCTGATGCGCGAGTTCTATGCCAAGTACTCCATCGTGAACTTCCCCGGCGGCAACACCGGCGCCCAGATGGGCGGCTGGTACCGCAAGGAAATCAAGGGCATGAACGACATCAAGGGCCTGAAGATGCGCATCGGCGGCTTCGGCGGCAAGGTGCTGGAGCGCATCGGCGGCGTGCCGCAGAACATCCCGGGTGGCGAGATTTATCCGGCGCTGGAAAAAGGCACGATCGACGCAGCCGAGTGGGTTGGCCCCTACGACGATCAGAAGCTGGGCTTCAACAAGGTCGCGCCGTTCTACTACTACCCCGGCTGGTGGGAAGGCGGCCCCGAGCTCGACTTCTTCATCAACGACAAGGCGTTCAACGGCCTGTCGGCCGAGAACAAGGCCATCATCGAGGCGGCGGCGTCTCAGGCGCATGTGACCATGCAGGCCAAGTACGATGCGCTCAACCCCCATGCGCTCAAGCAGCTCGTGGGCGCGGGCACCAAGCTGCGTGCCTTCCCCAACGACGTGATGAACGCCGCGTTCAAGGCCTCGATGGAGATGTACAGCGAACTGTCGGCCAGCAACCCCGCCTGGAAAAAGGTCTACGAAGACTATTCCAAGTTCCGCACCGACGAAAACCTCTGGTTCCGCTTCACCGAGGCCACGTTCGACAACTTCATGCAAAAACAGAAGCTCTGATTTTTGTAGCTGCCCGTGGCCGGTTTCTGGTCACTTGGGGCGAATGCTGCAATGAAAAATGGCCCTTCGGGGCCGTTTTTCATTCTCCGGTGAAGCGCCCGGCGCGGCGTTCGCGGAAGGCCCTGATGCCTTCCGCGGCGTCCTCGGTGTTGGCCAGGCGCTTCTGCGTGGCGGTGAACTCGGCTGCCGCGGCGGCCGGGCCTTGCTCGATGGCCAGGCGCACGCTGGCGCGCGTGGCCTGTACCGCCAGCGGCGCCTGCGCGGCAATGGCTTCGGCCACCCGAAGCGCCTCCGCCAGTTCCTCGCCCGCGGGCACGACCTTTTGCACGAAGTTCAGGCGCAGCGCTTCCTGGCTGCCGAACTCGTCACCGGTGAGCAAATGCAGCAGGGCATTGCCCGCGCCCGCGCGCTCGGCCATGCGCAGCGTGGCGCCGCCGGTGGCCATGATGCCGCGCTTGACTTCCAGTTGCGAGAAGCGGCAATTGTCGGCGGCGATCACCACGTCGGCGGCGAGCATCAACTCGATGCCGATCGTGTAGCAGATGCCTTGCACCGCCACGACCATGGGCTTGACGCGGCGTCGGTAGCCCGCTTGGCCCAGATCCAGCGGCTCGACCAAGCCGGGAGGCGTGAGCGGCTCGCCACGCCGCATGTAGGGCGCGATGTTGGGCAGGTCGATTCCTCCGGTGAAATGATCACCCGCCGCGTACAGCACGCCCACGCGCAGCGCGGGGTCGTCGTCCAGGCGCGTGTAGGCCTCGGCCAGTTCGCGGAACATGCGCACCGAATAACCGTTGCGCTTGGCCGGGCGGTTGACGCACATGAGCAGCAGCGCGCCGCGCGCCTCGGTGTCGATGCAGCCTTCGGCGGGAGAGGTGGCGGGAGCGGGTGCGGCGTGGTTCATGGGTAGCGATGGTAGTGGACGCGGGTGAACGTCGCCCTGACCATAATGGCGCATGCATTCGGACAAGCGGTTTCAGGGCATGTTGCCCGCGTACAGCCTGGCGGCGCCGGCATTGGGCTGGCTGTTGCTGCTGCTGGGCAGGGGCGGCTTTGGCGAGGCGGGGTGGTACCTGGCGTTGAAGGGGGTGGAGGTTGGGGGATCTGTGGTGGAGGGGGTGCACCCGGCGGGGGGGGCTGGGATGAGCCCGAGGCCGGCGGTCCGGACCCTG
>DAIOSZ010000258.1:0-3593 GCA_036752305.1 Burkholderiaceae bacterium | reverse complement strand
AGGGGAAGATCGTCTCCGACAGATCATCAATCGTGAGACCGCAGCGGATGGCCAGAGCCGCCGTCTGGATCAGTTCACCCGCTTCCGGCGCGACCGCCTGTACGCCGATCAGCCGATGGCTGCCTTCCTCGATAACCAACTTGATGAAGCCGCGTGTGTCGAAGTTGGCGAGCGCACGCGGCACGTTGTCCAAGGTCAAGGTGCGGCTGTCGGTCTCGATCCCGTCGTGGTGGGCTTCCGCCTCGCTGTAGCCCACGGTCGCCACTTGCGGATCGGTGAACACCACGGCCGGCATTGCGGTCAGGTCGAGCGCCGCATCGCCGCCGGTCATGTTGATCGCGGCACGGGTGCCGGCCGCTGCCGCCACATAGACGAACTGCGGCTGGTCGGTGCAGTCGCCGGCCGCGTAGATGTTCGGGTTGCTCGTGCGCATGCCTTGGTCGATGGCGATGGCACCTTGCGCATTGACAGTGACCCCCGCTGCGTCCAGCGCGAGGCTGCGCGTGTTCGGTGTCCGACCGGTGGCAACCAGCAGTTTGTCGGCGCGCAATTCACCGTGCGTGGTGGTCAGCACGAATTCACCGTCCATATGGGCGACCTGGCTGGCTTGCGTGTGCTCCAGCACCTCGATGCCCTCGGCACGGAAAGCGGCTGTCACCGCCTCGCCGATGGCCGGGTCTTCACGGAAGAACAAGGTATTGCGCGCCAGGACCGTGACCTTGCTGCCCAGCCGGGCAAAGGCTTGCGCCAGCTCCAGCGCCACCACCGACGAGCCGATTACGGCAAGGCGTTCGGGAATGGTGTCGCTCGCCAGGGCCTCGGTGGAAGTCCAGTAGGGTGACTCTTTCAAGCCCGGAATCGGCGGGACCGCCGGGCGGGGCCCCGTGGCGACCAGGCAGCGGTCGAACATCACGACGCGCTCGCCACCCTCGTTCAAACGGACGGTAAGGCTCTGGTCGTCCTTGAAGCGCGCCTCACCGTGCACAACGGTGATGGCCGGATTACCGCCCAGGATGCCTTCGTACTTGGCGTGCCGCAGTTCGTCGACGCGGGCCTGCTGCTGGGCCAGCAGCTTACTGCGGTCAATCGTAGGCACAGTTGCCGCAATACCGCCATCGAACGGGCTTTCCCGGCGCAGATGGGCGATGTGGGCGGCGCGGATCATGATCTTGGACGGCACACAGCCGACATTGACGCAGGTGCCGCCGATGGTGCCGCGCTCGATCAGCGTGACCTGCGCGCCTTGCTCGACGGCTTTCAGCGCCGCCGCCATCGCGGCTCCACCGCTGCCAATGACCGCTACCTGCACCGGGGGCTCGTTGCCACTGTGCTTTTCGGCGGCGGCCATCCATCCCCGCACCTTGTCGAGCAGTCCGACGCGGTTGTCCGCCAGTGGCGCATCGGCTAGCGTTGCCTTGTAGCCCAGTCCGGCCACGGCGGCAGTCAGCGCGTCCGGCGATGTGCCCGGCACGATGGCGAGTTGCGCTGTGCCCTTCGGATAGGACACCAGCGCCGACTGCACGCCTGGCACTTTTTCCAGCGCTTCCTTGACGTGCGCCGCGCACGAGTCGCAAGTCATGCCGGTGATTTTTAGATGGGTCATGCAACAGATCCTTTATCGTTTGTGGCGCCAGACAATGACGTCCGTTGTGCTGCGGTGCCGTTTTCAGTGACTCACTGCTTGACGCTGGACGGATAGCCCGCGTCTGCGGTTGCCTTGGTCAGCTTCTGCACGCTGGTCTTGGCATCGTCGAAGGTGACGACCGCTTGGCGTGTCTCGAAAGTCACGTCAACTTTGCTGACGCCTTCGACCTTGGAAATCGCCTTCTTGACAGTGATCGGGCAGGCGGAGCAGGTCATGCCCGGTACGGACAGCGTGACGGTCTGGGTGGCGGCCCAGACGGGGGCAACAACGGCGGCGAGGGCGAGGGAGGCAAACAGTTTCTTCATGGTGAACTCCGATCAGTAGAAAAATGGCATGACGTAGGGAAATCCGAGCGCGACCAGAACCAGCGCGGCCACGATCCAGAAAATGAGCTTGTAAGTAGCTCGCACTTGGGGAATCGCGCAGACCTCACCCGGTTTGCAGGCCGCTGCCTGCCGGTAGATGCGCCGCCAGGCGAAGAACAACGCCACCAGCGCCACGCCGATAAAGATGGGGCGATAGGGTTCCAACACCGCCAAGTTGCCGATCCAAGCGCCGCTGAACCCCAAGGCGATCAGAACCAACGGCCCGAGGCAGCAAGCCGAGGCGAGGATGGCGGCAAGCCCTCCAGTGAAGAGCGCGCCGCGCCCGGTTTTTGGTTCAGACATGCGCTTGTCCTTTCGAATTGAAATTGGATAGCGTAACCTTACTTCCGTACTCATGTACGGAGTCAAGCGATATGGAAAACAATTTGGAGAACCTGACCATTGGCGTTTTCGCCAAGGCGGCCGGGGTCAATGTGGAGACCATCCGTTTCTATCAGCGCAAGGGCTTGTTGCTGGAGCCTGACAAGCCCTATGGCAGCATCCGCCGCTATGGCGAGGCGGATGTAACGCGGGTGCGCTTCGTGAAATCAGCCCAGCGGCTGGGCTTCAGCCTGGATGAGATCGCCGAGCTGCTGCGGCTGGAGGATGGCACCCATTGCGAGGAAGCCAGCAGTCTGGCCGAGCACAAGCTCAAGGACGTGCGCGAGAAAATGGCTGACCTGGCGCGCATGGAGGCCGTGCTGTCTGAGTTGGTGTGCGCCTGCCATGCGCGAAGGGGGAACGTTTCCTGCCCGCTGATCGCGTCACTACAGGGTGGAGCAAGCTTGGCAGGTTCGGCTATGCCTTAGCGTGCTTTATTTTCCGTTTTCTGAGACGACCCCTACTCCTTCGCTCGTGAAGCGGGCATTCAGCTGAACTTCGTCCCCTACAAAGGTGGCGCGCCGATGGCTCAGGACTTGATGGCCGGGCACATTCCCATGGTTTTCGATGCACTCCCGAACCTGATTCAGCCGCACCGCGCCGGCAAAATTCGGGTGCTTGCAGTTACGAGCGCGCAATCTGCGATACAGCTGCCTGAGGTTCCTACGCTGGCCTCTTCGGGATACGCCTCCGCTACCGGGGAGAGTTGGATTGGCGTCGCCGCCAAGCGCGGGACGCCAGCCAAGCGAATTCAGGCAATCGCGTCCGCGTTCGCTGTAGCGGCAAACTTGCCGGAGCTACGTACCAAGCTCATTGGCGCGGGCTTGACAGTACGAGCTGGCGGGCCGGCGGAAATGTCGGCCGCGATGAATGCGGACACGACCCGCTATTCCGCTCTTGTGAGCGCGCTAAATTTGCAGCTTGATTGACGGTGTGCCGTGGGTGCCCCCCAGGCTGGCAAGCGGCGTGCTCTCGGAATAAACATGTGGCCTTCCGTACGATCGATCTTGTAGGTGATGTGTAAGCGCGCGGTGAAGTCATCTTGATTGCGTGAGAGTCGGCAGGCATCGTGTTCACGATGAATGATGTGGACACGATGGATGGTGTGGACACGATGGATGGTGTGGTTAAGCGGGCAACCCGTCGCAAGCACAGTGCGCGTTTCAAGGCTGAGGTCTTGGAGGGATGCCGGCAACCCGATG
>DAIOSZ010000257.1:0-3631 GCA_036752305.1 Burkholderiaceae bacterium | reverse complement strand
TGGCCCAGGCGCCCTCCTGCGATGCGCTGAACACCTGCGGCAACTGGCCGGGCGCGCCCTGCCCGCCCTTGGCGGCGACGATCGCGGTCACGTTGGCAGCCGAGCGACCGCGCGAGACCTGATCGACCACGTAGGTCGGGTGTCCGCGGCGCACGAAGAGTTCGTCCCAGCCCATGCGGCCATCGGGCGTGGTCTCCCAGGTTTTGCCGGTCAGGCAGCAGCCGTGCACCAGCACCAGGGGCACGCGCGAGGGGCTGACCGGCTCCTGATAGCGCACGTACATCTGTTCGACGGTCACGGTGCCCGCGGCCGGATAGGCCGGCAGGAGGGAGAGCGTGGACGAGTGCACGTCCCGCCCGCCGACGAAGAAGCTGCCCTGGCGCCCGATCGTCAGCGGACCATCGCCTCCACCGGGCGCGGCGCCGGGGCCGCTGGCGCACGCGGTGAGCGCTGCGCCCACGGCGGGTACAGCAAAACGGATCAAGCGCGGGAACAGGCGGCTGAACATGGTGCAAATGCTTTCAACGGTGCGTGGGGCGAGCGGGCGGCATTGCGCCAAGCGCTTGCGGCGCACAGCGTACCACCTGCGGCCCACTGCCACCGGCCCACGCGAATACGCAATATGGGTGATCCCGCAGCGGTGCGGTGCCGGTAACATCGTGACAAAAGGCGGGATATTCACGATGACAACCTTGGTCTTTACCTCGTGCATGGACGCCGAACGCGCGCCCATTCAGCCCATCTGGACCCAGATTCGGCAGCGCGAGCCCGACGTGCTCATGCTGCTGGGCGACCAGATCTACATGGACTGGGGGCTGAGCCTGGCCAGTGAGCCCGCGGCCAAACGGGCGTTCGTCAGAAACCCGGAACAGGCGCTGCGCCTTTTCGCCGAAGAGATGCACGTGCGCTACGCCGCGCAGTGGGCCGTGCCGAATTTTCGCGACCTGATGCGCTGGTTCAGCACCGATCGGAATCCGGAGCATCTGCTCGTCACCTGGGACGAGCACGACATGGCCTGGAACAACGCCTACGGCGAGGGAGCAGATCTTCACGCGGTGCCCGCCGCCGTTAAGACGGTGAGCAAGGCGCTGTTCGAGCAGTTCGTCGCGGTGCTGCGCAACCCGTCGTCAACCGATGACTATCCCTCCATGCCGGGCAACTTGATGGATTTGCCCACCGCCACGCGCGGCGTGCAGCCTGCGGCGCCGCTGGACATCGGCGAGGGCATCCGCATCGTGCTGCTCGACGAGCGCTTCTACCGCACCCAGCGCGACGAGGTCGGTGCCCATCTGCTCGGCAGCGAGCAGCAGCAGGCCTTGTTCTCCGCGCTGGGGCACAAGCCCCTGACCATCGTCGCCGGCAGTTCGCCGCTGGTCCATGGCTATCTGCTGGGTCACCAAGGCTGGGCGGCACCGAGCAAGACAAGCAGCGGGCCGGATCGCAACTACCCGGATTACGAGCTGTTCCTGAATGCGGCGCGCGACGCCCACAAGGCCGTGCTGTACCTGGCCGGCGACATCCACCGCAACCACTGGACGGGCCGCATTGGCGATTCGCCGGTCATCCAGGCGCTGTCATCCGGCGCCGCGCTGGGCAACATCGCGCTCAAGCGGCACCCGCCCTGTTATGGGGTGGTGGACATTGACGAGACGGCCTGCACGGTGGGCCTGAAACTCATGCGTCTGGATCAGGCAGACGGCAGGGAATCCGTGGACCGCGACGAGCCGCTGAGCTATGACGCGCAATCCTGGACCAATGACGGATCGGCCGGCCAGGGCGCGCCGATCCGCTTCGACGGGGAGGATGCGCCGCTCACGCGCGACATCGGCGCGCTGTGCGTGCGTCAGCGCGCCGATGGACACCGCGAGCGCTGGGATGAACTGGTGTTCGACCGCGCGCATTTCCAGACGCTGCACGACGCCGGCTCACCCCGCAGCTACGACAACTACCCGGAAGTTCTGCGCTTTGACGCCGCCGATCCGGCACGCTTTCTGCGCGCCCGGCGTTCGGGCAACGACGCCAACCCGAGCGACGCCCTGGTGCGCGAGGCCTTCGAGCGCGCGCAGGCCGCCAGGCGCCCCGCCGTGCTGTTCGTCCATGGTTTTGGCAAGGACTTGTCGGCGGCCATCGCCCAGGCCCAGGCGCTGGCCACGCGCTACGACACAGAGGTGCTGCCCCTGTGCTGGCCCGCGGGCGAGGGAGAAAAACTGTTCGCCCGGATCGAAGCCATCACCGCCGCCCATGCCTACCTGCGCCAGCCGCTGGTGCTGGAAGCGGTGCGACAAGCGGTGGCCCAGTTTGCGCGCGTGGGTCAGCAATTTCCGCACGTGCCCAAGGTCTTGCTGGCGCGCAGCCTGGGCAGCGAACTGCTGTGGAAGGCCTTGCCCGAGTCGCGTGGCAACCTCACCAGCTTGCTGGGATGCGCGCCGGAGCAGGCCTTTTGCCGTCTCATTTTGTCAGCGCCTGCGGTGTCGGTGGCCGATCATCGCCAGCGTCTGGACGAATGGAACTTGCCCACCGCCATCACCTACAACCGCGACGACTACGTGCTGCGCGCCTACGACTGGCTCGTCAAGGGCCACCCGCTGGGCCTGGACGGGCCCAAGACCGGCCGCTACGCGAGCCCCGCGCAGTATTTCGACTGCACCGACTGCCCGGGCGTCTCGCGCGACCACGACTACCTGATGCGCGATGGGCTGAGCGCGAACCTGGAAAACCTCAACCGCCTGCTGATCCGGGGAGAGCCGATTCCCGATCCCCTGCCCGGCTTTACCCGCGCGGACGCACACCGCCATGACGCCCTCCCCTGACGCCGGCCCCGAGCGGATCTCCGTCGCCCTGGTCGAGGACGACGATGGCGCGCGCGAGCGCTTCGAGCGCGTCATAAATGCCAGCGCCGCGCTGGACCTGCGCCACAGCGCGGCCCGGGGCGGTGCGATGCTCGAATGGTTGGCCGACGAGGCGGTGGACGTGTTGCTGGTTGACCTGGGGCTCCCGGACATGAGCGGCCTGGAGCTGATCCGGCGCGTCAACCAACTGCAGCCGGTCTGCGAGGTGCTGGTGATCACGCTGTTCGGCGACGAAACCAACATGCTCAACGCCTTTGCCGCCGGGGCGCGTGGCTATCTGCTCAAAGACGGGACCGAGGACCAGTTGGCCGAGCATATCCGCCACCTGCGGGCGGGCGGATCGCCCATCTCGCCCCTCATCGCGCGGCGCCTGCTCAAGCATGTGGCGATCACCGCGCCGACCGCGTCAACCCCGGCCAACACAGAGGTTGCGCTGACCGCCAAGGAGTCCGAGGTGCTCAATCTGCTGGCCCGGGGGCTGAGCTACGCCGAGGCCGCGCGCGCCAACGGCGTGACGGTTCATACCATACGCACCCAGATCCGCAACATCTACAGCAAGCTGAATGTGAACTCCAACACCCAGGCGATTTTTGAGGCGCGGGCCCTGGGCCTGATCCGCCCGTGACGGTGCGCCCGCCTTGATGCGAGCTTGGCGGACCGCCATCCTCCCCGGCCTGGCGTGGCTGAGCCTGCCTTTGGCTTGCCTTTGCGGGCGGGCGCAAGCGCCGCCCGCCCCTCAGCCCATGGCCACGGTACGCCAGGCCCAGGCCTGGCTGGTTCCG
>DAIOSZ010000256.1:0-3671 GCA_036752305.1 Burkholderiaceae bacterium | reverse complement strand
TTTTGATATATCCGCCGACTCCCCGTAGCCCCCGCACCGATCCGCCAGGTCCGCCGCGCCGCTCGTGGCCGGGGCCCGGACGGGGGGATCAAGAAGGATGGGTGCTCTGGTCCTCGGCCCCGTGTTCGGGCCACGCCAGCCACTGGCCCCAGTCGGCGGGCGCTTTTGCCTTGGAGACCAGCCAGCCTTGCAGGAAATCGCACCCGCGGCGCAGCAGAAAGTCTCGCTGCAATGACGTTTCCACGCCTTCCGCCTGGGTCTCCATGCCCAGCGAATGCGCCAGGGTGATGATGGCGGTCACGATGGATTCGTCGGTCGCGTCGCGGCCGATGTTGCGCACGAAGCTCTGATCGATCTTGAGTTTGTTGAACTCCAGGCGGCGCAGGTATGCCATGGACGAATACCCGGTGCCGAAGTCGTCGATGGCGATTCGCACGCCCAGGCTTTGCAACTGCCCGGCCGTCTCCTTGACCGTGGCAACGTCGCCCATGGCAACCGACTCGGTCAGCTCCAGCTCCAGACAACGCCCGGGCAGGCCCGTGGCGTTCAGAACCCCGCCCACCAGAGCCACGAAGTCCTTTGAACGCAGCTGAATGAACGACACGTTCACCGACATCACCCATCCGCGCCGAGCGAACTCCCAGCCCGCGGCCTGGGTACACGCCTGGCGCAAGACCCAGGTTCCGATCACCCGTATCTGCCCGGCGGACTCCGCCACGGGAATGAACTCGGCGGGGGAGATGGCCCCCAGCACCGGGTGACGCCAGCGCAGCAAGGCCTCGGCACCCTCGACTCGCCCGGTCGCCAGCCGGACAATGGGCTGATACATCACCACGAGTTCGTCGTGCTCGATCGCCCGGTCCAGCGCGGCCGACAGCTGGAGCCACCGCTCGGAGCGCGCCTGCATCACGGCCGTGAAAAAGCGGATGGCGTTGCGCCCATCGTTCTTGGCCTGGTACATGGCCGTGTCCGCGTCGCGCAGCAACACCTCCAGCTCGACGCCATCGTCGGGGTACATCGCAATGCCCATGGAGGCGGTGACGTCGGACTGATAGGGCCCCAGGTCAAAGGGCTCGTGCAGGAGGTGCTGCAGCCGCCGGGTCAGGCGCGCGGCAACGTCCACGGTGGCGTCGTCGAGCACGAGGACAAACTCGTCGCCTCCCACGCGACACACGATGTCGGTATCGCGCAGCCCCGCGCGCAGGCGCCGCGCGACCTGGACCAGCAGTTGGTCGCCCACATCGTGCCCCAGGGAATCGTTGACGTTCTTGAAATGGTCGATGTCGAGAAACACCATGGCCAGATGTTGATTTTGCCGCGCGGCCCTCGCCGCCACCTGCTCATACAGCCGTCGCAGCAGCGCCCGGTTGGGCAAGCCGGTGAGATGGTCGAAATCCGCCAGCCGCTGGATTTCCGCGTGGTCCTTGACGCGCTGCGAAATCTCATGCGACAGCATGACCACGGCCGGGGCTTCGCCTCCCGAAGTGGACATGTGGGCGGCGGAGAGTTCAAACCAGTGCGGGCCGTCTGGCAAGTTCAGGCAAATCTGCTCGCCGCTGGTGTATCCGCTCTCCAGCGCCTTGGCAATGCACCGGATCACCACCGACGCCGCCTCCGGCGGCATCACCTCCACCACGTGTTTTCCCAACAGGTCGGCGCGCGAGGCCACCAGCAACTCGGGCCGGGTGGCCAGCACCTGCAGGTATTTGCCGTTGGCATCGAACTTGAACATCAGGTCCGGAACGGCACGCAGCATGGCGTCCAGCTCCTTGGCCTGCGCCCGGAGCTCGCGCATCGTCTCCTTGACACGCCGACGCATCCGCAACGCCAGCGCCAGCGCGACGAACACGATGGCCGCCGTCACCAAACCAAAAAACGGTGGCGGCAGCCACACCCACAGGGAGTTGTCGGGCGACTCAACGCCCCAGGCGTGTGCCGTGGCCTGATAGGACGCCGACCATTCGGCAGGTCGGCTCGCCTGCAGCCGATCCGCCGCGGTATCGCCAGGCAACGCTGCGGCACCGGCGCAAACGCAGGTCAACCACGCGGCTGCCGCCAGCAACCATGCACGGAAAACTCTCACGCGTCGAAAAAAACCACTCATCACGACGACACCCTCGGCAAGCACAGGGCGGAGTATTTTTTTGACCCGTCCCTGGGGTCCGCCCGTGCGAGAAGTCTACTGCGTGGAGGCCTCGGTAGCGAGAAAATTCCTCAGCAGGCGGCAGATTCCCAGGGGCCACGTTGTCCTGGCAGACCCGGAGGCGGCATCGGCGACCTGGGAGGACCTTGAAGCCGGCCCCATGAACCGGCGCTGCTGGGTAGCTCTGCCGGCTCTGGGCGAGCGCCCGCGGCCGCCAGCGACCGCTTTTTTTGCTAACCGCCAGTGACCGGCGGGAAAAACGCCACTTCGGCGTTGTCGGGCAGCGCCGTTTCGCCCTCCGCCATCACCTGGTCGAGCGCCATACGCACCGCGCGACCCTCGGCCAGCGCCGTGGCGTAGGGCCCACCGCGCGCTTGCAGCTCAGCGCGCAGTTCGGCCAGCGTGGCGGCGCGCGTGGCCCAGGTTTCAGAGCCGTTGCCAATGGCTTCGCGCACCGAGGCGAAGTAGCGCAGGCGGACGGTCTTGCCCGGCGCGGTCATCCCAACAACTCCGAAAACGGGAGGTAGCGCACGCGGTCGCCCGGCGCCACGGTGCAGCCAGCGGGGTTGTCCACCAGGCCATCGCCCCATTGCGCCGAGGTGAGCACGCCCGAGCTCTGGTTGTCAAACAGGTCCAGGCCGCCAGCGGCGTTGCGGCGCGCGCGCAGGAACTCGCGCCTTTTGTCGGCGCGCGGCAGCGCAAAGTGCGCGGGCAGGTCGTAGGCCGCCACATCCAGCGCATGGGCGCCCTGGAGCTTGAGCAGGAAGGGCCGCACCAGCAGCAGGAAGGTGACGTAGCTGGACACCGGGTTGCCGGGCAGGCCGATGAAATGGCAGGCATCGCCAGACTCGCCGCCGCCATCGCGCCGCACCTGACCGTAGGCGAAGGGCTTGCCAGGCTTCATGGCGATCTGCCACAAGTCCAGCGTGCCGAGCGCCTCGACGGCGGGCTTGATGTGGTCTTCCTCCCCAACCGAGACGCCGCCGCTGGTGAGGATGAGATCGTGGCCTTGCGCCGCCTGACGCAGCGCCGCCAGCGTGGCCTCGCGCGAATCGGGGACGATGCCCAGGTCGGTGACCGCGCAGCCCAGGCGCGCCAGCAGCGCGCGCAGAAAAAAACGGTTGCTGTTGTAGATGGCGCCGGGCGGCATGGCTTCGGGCGGCACGGCGCCGGGCATGACGAGTTCGTCGCCGGTGGAAAACAGCGCGACGCGCGGGCGGGCGGCCACGCTCAGGCGCGCGAAGCCGATGCTGGCGGCCAGGCCCAGGCTGGCGGGAGACAGTCGCGTGCCGCGCTCCAGCACGATCTGGCCGTCCTTGATGGCGTGCGTGGGCACCCGCACGCCGCGTTGCCGCGCGTCGACGAGCAGATAGGGCGTCAGGCCGTTGTCGCAAATCCAGTCGTACATCGCCCGAACCAGGTAGGGACGGTTCGAGGTCATCTTGTCGGTGCTGCTCATCAGTTTCGTGACTCAGGGGCGCAACGACTTCTCGACGTCGGTCATGCTGCGCGTGAAAGCGGGATTGCG
>DAIOSZ010000255.1:2017-3727 GCA_036752305.1 Burkholderiaceae bacterium | reverse complement strand
GCTCCCAAGCGCGAATCCCGCAGCACGACGTGCGGAGGGTAGTCCAGTGAGCGCGGGCGCCATGGACCGCGGCGCCGAACGGGCGATCGAGTGGGATTGTGGGCAGGTGCTGCTGCGCTTCTACGACGCCTTTGACGCCTGGGACTACGACGGCATGGCGGCGCTGTTTTGCGAAGACGGGGTCTGGCATCGGGCGGGAAAGGCCCTGGCGGGGCGTGCCGCCCTCGTCGCCGAGATGCGCCGGCGTTCGACCACGCAGGTGATACGCCATGTGGTGACCAATTTGATCGTGGACGCGCAGGACGCCGATCACGCGCAGGCCAGGCTGTACCTGACCGCCTATCGCCACGACGGCGGCGAGCCGCGACAGGTTCCGGCACCGCTGCATGGACCGGACTTGCTGCTGCTGGTCAGCGCCACGCTGGTGCGGCAGGCGGATGGGTGGCGCATCCGGGAGAAGACGACGCGCCGCGAGTTCGAGGTGCGAAACTGAGCTTTGCCTGGTCGATTTCGGATACTATTAAAATAGTAGCTGCCCGTGGTCGTTTTTCTTGGCCCTCTGGCCAGTTTGATGCTGAAAAATGACGCATCGACAGTCGTTTTCAGTGCTCGGATGTTTTGTTTTGTAGATACATCAACAAAATGTATATATATCTACAAAAATCTTGCCAAATCACCTTCGGGCATGCTCGTGAGGCTGAATTTTGTGCTCATTTTGAGCCTGAACGATAGAAAACAAGACCACGGGCAGCTATCAAATTCATAGTTCTTTTTTTCTACCCCAAGGCTGCGTCCGACGGCGTTGGATCATTGGCGCGGTTGTTTCTCGCGCAGGCGTCGGGCGGGAAGGGCGCCGCTGACCAACCGTTCTTCGGGCAAGGACACCGGGCATATCCTGTACGATGCCCACAGTTCGAATCCGCTCCTGCGCTTCTCCATGGCCGACGAGGCCGGGCGGGGCGAAAAAAAAGCCGCTGAGAGCGGCCTTCTTGAAAGGAGCCTGCGTGTTCTTGCGTGAACCACAGGAAAATAGTGGTGCCCAGGAAGGGACTCGAACCCCCACGATGTTACTCGCTAGTACCTGAAACTAGTGCGTCTACCAATTCCGCCACCTGGGCATTTCAGGAAAGAGGAGCATTCTATCAAGAATCTATCGCACTCGGCCGTTTCGGCCGAAGAGTTTGTCGGCACCGTGCAGGGCCACCGTGATGGACACGGGTTTGTGCTGCGCGACGATGGTCAGCCAGACGTGTATCTGGCGCCCAACGAGATGCGTGCCGTGCTGCACAAGGACCGCGTCAAGGCTCGTTTGCTGCGCTACGACCGCAAGGGCCGCGCCGAGGGGCGCGTGGTCGAGATCGTCGAACGCCCCGCACAACCTTTGATCGGCCGCCTTTTGCATGAAAACGGCGTCTGGCTGGTGGCGCCGGAAGACAAGCGCTACGGCCAGGACGTGCTGATTCCCAAGACGGCGATCGGCCAGGCGCAGGCAGGCCAGGTGGTCGTGGCCGAATGGACCGAGCCCCCCGCGCTGTTCGGCCAGCCGGTGGGCCGCGTCGTCGAGGTGTTGGGCGAGATCGACGACCCAGGCATGGAGATCGAGATCGCGGTGCGCAAGTACGGCGTGCCGCATGAGTTTTCTCCCGCCTGCCTGGAACTGGCGCGGGCCTTGCCCGACAAGGTGCGCGCGGTCGACAAGCGGGGTCGCAT
>DAIOSZ010000255.1:0-2007 GCA_036752305.1 Burkholderiaceae bacterium | reverse complement strand
CACGATCGACGGCGAGGACGCGCGTGACTTTGACGATGCGGTGTATTGCGAGCCCATGCCCAAGGCGCGCGGCAAGAAAGCGGTTGGCGGTGGGTGGCGGCTGCTGGTGGCGATTGCCGACGTGAGCCACTATGTGAAGACCGGAGGCGCCGTGGACATCGACGCCTATGAGCGCGCCACGTCGGTCTATTTTCCGCGCCGGGTGATCCCGATGCTGCCGGAAAAGCTCTCCAACGGCCTGTGCTCGCTCAACCCGGCCGTTGATCGGCTGTGCATGGTGTGCGACATGGTGGTGAGCGCCGAAGGCGAAGTGACCGCCTACCAGTTCTACCCGGCGGTGATGCACAGCCAGGCCCGCTTCACCTACACCGAGGTGGCGGCGATCCTGGCCAACACGCGTGGGCCCGAGGCCGAGCAGCGCCGCGCGCTGGTGCCTCAACTGTTGCACCTGCACGGCGTGTTTCGCGCCCTGCTGGCCGCGCGCCAGCGTCGCGGAGCGGTAGATTTCGAGACGACCGAGACCCAGATCGTCTGCGACGAGGCGGGACGCATCCTGCGCATCGAGCCGCGTACCCGCAACGACGCGCACCGCCTGATCGAGGAAGCGATGCTGGCGGCCAACCTGTGCAGCGCGGACTTCATCGCGCAGGCGGGTCATCCGGGCCTGTACCGCGTGCACGAGGGGCCGACGCCGGAAAAGGCCGAGTTGCTGCGCCAGTACCTCAAGGCGCTGGGCGTGGGCATCACCGTGGGGGAACAGCCCGCGCCCGGTGACTTCCAGCGCATCGCCGAGGCCACCAAGGACCGGCCCGACGCGCAGCAGATCCACACCATGCTGCTGCGCTCGATGCAGCAGGCCATCTACACGCCCTACAACAGCGGGCACTTCGGCCTGGCCTTCGAGGGCTACGCGCATTTCACCAGCCCGATCCGTCGCTACCCCGACCTGCTGGTGCACCGCGTGATCAAGGCCATTCTGGCGGGCGAGCACTATCAATTGCCCGCGCTGCCCACGCCGGGCGAGGCGCACGCCAAGCTGGAGCGGCAGATGGCCGCGCGGGCGCGCAAGCCGGGCGGGCCTCGCCTGACGCACGCGACGAAGCCCATCCATGCGTCGCCCGCGCAGGTTCAGGCCTGGCAGGCCGCGGGCCTGCATTGCAGCGCCAACGAGCGTCGGGCCGACGAGGCCAGCCGCGACGTCGAATCCTGGCTCAAGTGCAAGTACATGCGCGAGCATCTGGGCGAGGAATACAGCGGCCAGGTCAGCGCCGTCACCAGCTTTGGCCTGTTTGTCACGCTCGATGCGCTGTATGTCGAGGGCCTGGTGCACGTGACCGAACTGGGGGGCGACTATTTCCGCTACGACGAGGTGCGCCAGGAGTTGCGCGGCGAGCGCACCGGCATGCGCTACGCGTTGGGCACCCGTGTGAACATCCAGGTCAGCCGCGTGGATCTGGATGGGCGCAAGATCGACTTCAGGCTTGTCACGGGGGAATCCGGCGCCGGGGCGCCGCGCAAGCGCGCCACCCCGGCCGTGCCCGGGGACGTGGCGCCCGAGCGCGCGCCGCGCAAGGCCGCGAAGGAACCACGGGAGCGCGTCGCGCGGGCTGGAGCGGGCGCCAAGGCGCCGCGCAAGGGATCACCCCCACGGAAAAAGCGTCGCTGATGCGCGGCCCCAGCCGGGAGTCTGGGGCATGCTAAAATCCCAAGGCTTTGCACGTTGCTGCCGCGCCTAGTGCGTGGCGAAGTGCAAAGTTAATCGCAAACCCGCCCACCAAGGTGCCTGCAGCAGACCTTCAAACGGTTTTTCGGGCTGGGGCCGGGTTTTAGACCCAACCTTCGGAGTTAGAAATATATGTCCGTCACCATGCGTGAAATGCTGGAAGCCGGTGTCCATTTTGGTCACCAGACCCGCTTCTGGAACCCCAAGATGGCCCCCTTCATTTTTGGCCATCGCAACAAGATTCACATCATCAACCTGGAAAAGTCGCTGCCGATGTTCCAGGA
>DAIOSZ010000254.1:3532-3782 GCA_036752305.1 Burkholderiaceae bacterium | reverse complement strand
GTCCTGGGCGGCGCGGCACCCGGGCCCGACGCTGGCCTTGGCACTGGCGTGCATCGCCGCCAAATTTGCCGCCGCCGCGCTGGCCGGCCACGCACCCGCGCTGGAGGCCGCGCTCAACAGCGCCTGGCTCAACTGGACCGGCCTGGTCACGCGCCTGCCCGTCACGCAAGACTACGTGCCGCTCCTGCCCTGGCTGGGCGTGATGCTGATCGCGCCCCTGCTGGTGGTTTTCGTTGAGGCCTTCGGCCGC
>DAIOSZ010000254.1:0-3522 GCA_036752305.1 Burkholderiaceae bacterium | reverse complement strand
ATCCGGCCCTGGGCGCGACCGATGCCGCCGCCACCGTGAGCGGCGAGCAGCACGACCTGGCCATCCGCCTGGTCGCCACCACCGTCTTGCCTGGCGAAATCCTGCGCCAGCGGCTACGCCTGCTGGCCGGCCAACGCTGGGTGAGCGCCGACCCGTCGCCGCTGGCCGGCCCGCTGCCACGCTGGGCGCAACCCCTGGCCACGCTCGGGCGCTGGTCGCTGAGCTACTACATGCTCCACCAACCCGTGCTGATCGGCCTGCTGCTGGCTTGGCGCCGGCTGGGCGGGTGAAACGGGGACTTCAAAAACGATAGCTGGCCGTGGTGGTCATTCATGCGCTTGAGGTCAAAAGAGCTTTGAAAAACGGGCCGTTTCAGGCACTGGGAGCCGCTTGGGACTAATGTTTTGTAGATTATTCTACATTTTCATGGATTTTTGTTACAACATCTACAAAATGTGCTTCGTCGCGACGATTGGCGGGCGTTTTTGAGCTGTTTTTATCCATGGTTTTGGTCGATAGGGCAATGAACACGGCCACGAGAAGCTATTGATAATGTAGCGATGTTGGCAGTGGGCTGCGCGCGCTGCGTGGCGAACGAGTGGTGCAGGGTATGAACAGACACCGGCTTGGCAAACCCAGCCTGAACGGCGGCCCTTTTGACGGCGCGCTGCTGCCGCTCTTCGAATAGGTGGTGCCGCCGCTCTGTGCCTGAGCGTGGGTCCGCCGACAGCGTGGGCGATGGCAACAACCAGTGGTGGGCAAGTGATGCAAACGGTCGACGGTGCGGACGGCGGGACTACAAACGGTCATTGATGCTGCCGATCAGCTGGCCTTCGTGGCACCTGGATGCCGTATCCCGCCCGCAACTGCGCGGATCACTCGGGACGGAGAAGTCCCTTTCACTCGTTAAACCGTAGAAGAAATATTGGTTGATGCCAATACGTTTTGTATATACACTTTGCACATGGAGTTCACTTGGTCTGAAACGAAGCGTGCAGCGAACATCAAAGCCCATGGGCTAGATTTCCTGGATGCAGCGAGCGTTTTTGAAGGCGTGACATTTACTTTCGAGGATGACCGTTTCTCCTACCGCGAGCAACGCTTCGTTACGCTGGGCTTGCTCGCTGGCATCACTGTTTCAGTCGTACATACGGAGAGTGAACATGAAATCCGCATCATCTCGTTCCGAAGATCTACCAAGCGCGAGTCGCAAATCTACTTCGATGAAATCCAAAACTGATTGGGCACGCCTGAAGTCCGGCGCGGATGAACAAAAGCCGATGTCCGAACACCCAGAGGCGAACGTAAAGCACATTGTTCGCGGCTTGGTTCGCAAGGGTTTGAAGCCGCTACCTGCCAAAGCATCCATTTCGCTGCGCGTGGATCAAGATGTGCTCGAATGGTTCAAGGCACAGGGGACTGGCTATCAGACGCGCATCAATACAGTTCTGAGGGCCTTCCGTGACGCTTCGGTTTAACAGGTTGCTCGTCGCGGACACGCAGCAGCAGGTTGCCGCTTCGCGGCGCTTGCTGCGTGCTGGACAGCGCCAACTACAAGGGCTTCCCCGCCCAAGCAAGCAATAGCGATCCAGCAACTGACCTTGCTGCTCGATGCTCTTGAGCGGCACGAAGCGCATGTTGGGCCGGGTGACGGCTTCGCAGATGGCGGCGGCGTCCGCCGCATCGTTGTTGCCACGCTTGCCCGACAGGCGATAGGGGATGACGAACTTGGGCGCCACCAGGCGCACGGCGTGGCCGAACTTGGCGAACTCGCGCGCCCAGTGGTGGGCACCGGAGCAGGCTTCCATGCCGATGAGGCATGGGGGCAAAGAGGCGATGAGTTCGAGCAGACGGGCGCGCGGCACGCTGGGGCGCACCAGCGCGGGTTTGCCTGTGGCATCCACGCCATGCACGGCAAAGACGTTCTTTGCCAGATCGATGCCAACGGATACGATTGCCGTGGTGAACTTCCCCTTCCAAGAAACGAGTGAGTTGATGAGAGTTCGAACTCCCCATCGTGGCACCTGGATGCCGTATCCCGCAACTGCGCGGATCACTCGGGACGGGGAGGTCCCTTTCATTCGTTCGGTGTCATAGGGTTTACCTTGAGGATGGTTAGCGCATTTGCTAACATTCGGTGTGACATACCAAATCGAGTACTTTCACGAACGGGTGCGCTCCGAAATTCAGGAGTGGCCCGTGGACGTGCTCGCTGACTACGCCCGGCTGATCGAACTTCTTGCTGAATACGGGCCAAGCCTTCGGTTGCCTCATTCGCGCGCCTTCGGCGACGGCCTATTCGAGCTTCGGCCACGTGGACGCGCCGGCATTGGTCGAGCGTTCTACTGCTACCTGGTCGGAAAGCGAGTGGTTGTCTTGCACGCATTCATCAAGAAGACGCAGAAAACCCCTGACAGCGAGTTGAAGCTCGCTCGCAAACGCCTTAAGGAGGTGCAGCATGGCTGACCTGAAATACGAACCTGTTCCTCACAACCACGCTGAGTTCCTCGCGTCTGCACGCAAGCGAAAGGGATTTTCCGAGGAGTACGACAGTCTTCAACTTGAGTACGCGCTTGCTGGGCAAATGCTCAAAGCTCGCGCTAAGGCGGGCATGACCCAAGACGCGGTGGCCGAGCGCATGGGCACGACCAAGAGCGCAATCTCGCGTCTCGAGGCGGCGGGCCGCCACGCGCCGTCGTTGGCAACGCTGAAGAAATACGCTGCTGCTGTCGGCTGCGATCTCCAGGTGAAGCTGGTTCCTCATAAGGCTGCATGACGCCGAACCCTTCGGTCGAAATTCCTTTGCCACGCCGGAGCTTTTGTGGAAAGTGCTAGCCGCCAAGCGCTGGGAACTTCTCAAGGCGCTTTGCGGGGCCGGGCCGGTCACCGTCCGCGAAGCCGCGCGCCGGGTCAACCGCGACGTCAAGGCCGTCCACACCGACTTGGCCGCCCTGCTGTCGGCCGGAGTGCTGAGTCGCAGCGACTCGGGTGAGGTGGAATTTCCGTATGAAGCCGTCAAGGTTGAGTTCTTGCTGCAGGCGGCCTGAGCCCCGGAGTTGGTCGAGTTTGAGAGGTACATGGCGCATGTGTGAAGGAACTGGCGCAGGCGCAGGCGCTGCCCCCGGAGCAAGGGCACAGCGTCGAGTGGCGAGAAGGCAGCAACTTCACCTTGCGCTCGCGCTCTGCCCGGGTCCGGGTGCGAAACGCCAGCCGCCGCTGCCAGGCTGACCGCGCGTTCGCGGCGTTTGGCTTGAAGGTACTGCGGACTGAGAAACTTTAAAATTCATAGCTGCTCGTGGTTGTCCTGCCTGAAATTTCGGCTCATCCGGTTTTGAAAAAGTCACCCCGGGCCGAAGATTTTGTAGATTATTCTACATAAAATGTCGCAACATCTACAAAAACACGTTCCAAAGCTGCCTGGGACGCCGAAAAATGGCCATTTTTGGGAGGTTTTTAGGCCTGAACGTTGCGCATTCCACTGATCGCGGACACCCATTCCAAACGATGGCGGGCAGCAGTCCA
>DAIOSZ010000253.1:0-3801 GCA_036752305.1 Burkholderiaceae bacterium | reverse complement strand
CCTTCGCCCTGGTGCCCCCCGCCTCGTTCGGCCACCGGGCCTTCAAACACCCAGGAAGGCAGCGGTTCACGCGACAGCGCCTTGCCGGCGTCGATGTCCTCCTGGATCATGTTGGCCACGGCCAGCCAGCCCGCTTCCTGCCACAGCTCGAACGGCCCCTGCTTCATGCCAAATCCCCAGCGCATCGCCAGATCCACGTCGCGCGCGGTCGGAGCGATGGTCTTGAGGTGGACGGCCGCGTAATGAAACCCGTTGCGCAGAATGGCCCAGAGAAACTGCCCCTCCTTACCCTCGGCGCCGCGCAGCAACTTCAGCCGCTCCAGCGGTGCGCGCTTGAGCATGCGCAGGTAGACCGGATCGGCCTTCTCGCCGACCGGCACGTAGTCACGGGTCTGCGCGTCAAAGCGCAGGATGTCGCGGCCCACCTTCTTGAAAAAACCCGCGCCCGTTTTCTGGCCCAGGTTCTTCATCTCCAACAGCGCGGCCAGCGCAGCCGGCGTGCCGAAGCTTCCGTAGAACGAGTCGCTGGCCTCGCTCAGATTGTCCTGCAGCGTCTTGATGACATGCGCGAGCGTGTCCAGCCCCACGATGTCGGCCGTGCGGAACGTGCCGCTCGACGCGCGACCCAGTTCCTTGCCCGTCAAACTGTCCACTTGGTCGAACGTCAGGCCCAAGCGCTCGGCTTCCTTCATCGTGCCGAGCAAGCCGGCGATCCCCACGCGGTTGGCCACGAAGTTCGGCGTGTCGTTGGCCCGAACCACACCCTTGCCCAGGCCCGTGGTGACGAAGGCCTCCAACTCATCCAGAACCTTCGGCTCGGTCGCCGCCGTTGCGATCAGCTCCACCAGCATCATGTAACGCGGCGGGTTGAAGAAGTGAATGCCGCAAAAACGCTGCTTCAGCGCATCGGGCAGTGGCTCGGCCAGTTTGGCAATCGGCAAGCCAGAGGTGTTGGACGCCAGAATCGCGTGCGAGGCAACATGAGGGGCGATCTTGCGATACAGATCGTGCTTCCACTCCAGGCGTTCGGCAATCGCTTCGATCAGCAAGTCGCACTCGCCCAGCCTGGCCAGATCGTCCTCGTAGTTGGCCGCCTCGATCAGCGCCAGATCACCGGCCTCGGCAATCGGCGCCGGCTTGAGTTTGCGCAGATTGTCGATCGCCCGCGTGACGATGCCGTTCTTCTCACCCTCCTTGGCGGGCAGATCGAACAGGACCACCGGCACGCGGCAGTTCACGAGGTGAGCTGCGATCTGCGCGCCCATCACGCCCGCGCCGAGCACGGCGACTTTTTTCACTTGAAAACGTGACATATCAATACGTTCCTATAGAGGGAGTCAAGGCAGCCGCGTCCAGGTCTGCGTGCGCCCCAGGAAGGCGATGGAGCCGCGCACTTCCAGCTTCTTCCCGCCTTCAATCGGCGTGAGCTTGAGCTTGTAGGTCTTGCCGTTCTCCGGGTCGAGCACCTGCCCGCCGTCCCACACATCCTGGCCTTCCACCTTGCGCGCGCCGCGCAACACTTCCAGGCCCACGATGGGCTGGTCCTTGCGCTCGTCGGTGCACTCGGTGCATTTGGCGTTGGGGTCGGCGTCCTTGCGCAGAACCTTCTCGATCTTGCCGAGCATCGCACCGTTGCGATCGGCGATGGCGACGATGCTCTTGGGCGCGCCGGTTTTTTCCTCGAAGGTCTGCCAGCGGCCCACCGGCGTCATCTGCGCATGCGCGGCCGCGCCGCACAGCGCCATCAATACCACGGTTGTTCGTATGGGCGTCATCTCACGCTCCGGAAAAATGGGGTCAAGGAGACTCATGGAACTTCAGGCCAACGCCAGATCGCTCTCCATCAGCGGCTTGCTGCCAGCGCGCGCGGTGCGCATGAGCATCTGGGCCTCCGGGAACAGCTTGGCGAAGTAGAAACGCGCGGTCTGCAGCTTGGCGCCGTAGAACGGATCGGTCGAGCCTTCGCCAATCTTTTGCAGCGCCACACTGGCCATGCGCGCGAACAGGTAGGCAAACACCATGTGGCCCAGCACGCGCAGATAGTCGGTGGCCGCGGCTCCCACTTCGTCGGGGTTCTGCATGCCCTTGAAGCCAATCTCGGTGGTGAACTTGGTCACTTGGTCGCCCATCATCGCCAACGGGTTGATGAACTCGCTCATCTTCTCGTTCACGCCCTCTTCCTCGGCGAAACGGGCGATGATCTTGCCCAGCTTCTTCAGCGTGGCGCCGTTGTTGCCCAGCACCTTGCGGCCCAACAGGTCCAGCGCCTGGATGGTGTTGGTGCCCTCATAGATCATGTTGATGCGGGCGTCGCGCACGAACTGCTCCATGCCCGCTTCCTTGATGTAGCCATGGCCGCCAAACACCTGCTGGCACATCACGGTCGCCTGCAGACCGTTGTCGGTGATGAAGGCCTTGACGATGGGCGTCAGCAGCGCGACCAGTTCGGCGCTCTCGGCACGCACCTTTTCGTCGGGATGGTTGTGCTCCAGATCGAGCAGCGTCGCGCACCAGATCGCCAGCGCCCGTCCGCCCTCGGCCCAGGCTTTGGCGGTGAGCAGCATCTTGCGCACGTCGGGGTGGACGATGATCGGGTCGGCCGGCTTGTCCTTGGCCTTCACACCCGACAGGCTGCGCATCTGCAGGCGATCCTTGGCATAGCTCAGCGCGTTCTGGTAGGCCACCTCCGTCAGGCCCAGCGACTGGTTGCCCACGCCCAGCCGCGCGGCGTTCATCATCACGAACATCGCCGCCAGACCTTTGTTCGGCTCACCCACCAGCGAGCCCACCGCGCCATCCAGCACGATCTGCGCGGTGGCGTTGCCGTGGATGCCCATCTTGTGCTCCAGGCCGCCGCAGAAGATGGCGTTGCGCTCACCCAGCGATCCATCGGCGCCCACCTTGAACTTGGGCACCACGAACAGGCTGATCCCCTTGCTGCCAACCGGTGCGTCGGGCAGGCGCGCCAGCACCAGATGCACGATGTTCGCCGCCAGATCGTGCTCGCCGGCGCTGATGAAAATCTTCTCGCCGGTGATCTTGTACGTGCCGTCGGCCTGCGGCTCGGCGCGGGTGCGCAGCAAGCCCAGGTCGGTGCCGCAATGCGGCTCGGTCAGGCACATCGTTCCGGTCCACTCGCCGCTGGTCAGCTTGGGCAGGTACAGCCGCTGCTGCTCCTCGGTGCCGTGCGCGTGCAGCGCCGCGTGCGCGCCGTGCGACAGGCCGGGATACATGGTCCAGGCCTGATTGCAGGCGTTGAGCATCTCGTAGAAGCACTGGTTCACCACCAGCGGCAGGCCCTGCCCGCCAAACGCCGGATCGGCCGTCAGCGCTGGCCAGCCGCCCTCCACGTACTGGCGATACGCCTCCTTGAAGCCGCCGGGCGCGGTGACCGCGCGCGTGGCCGGGTCGTAGCGGCAGCCTTCGGTGTCGCCGGAAATGTTCAGCGGCAGCAGCACCTGGCTGGCGAACTTGGCGCCCTCGTCCAGAACGGCGTTCACGGTATCGGCGTCGATGTCGGCATGGCGCTCGCAGGCCTTGAGCTGATCGGTGACATTGAGCACCTCATGCATCACGAACTGCATGTCGCGCAGGGGGGCGGTGTATTGGGGCATGTGCGGGCTCCTTCAGTGAAAGCGGTCAGTTGGCGGTGATCCCATGCGGCGCCGAAACGCGCGCGATGAGATGTTCGAAGCCCTGCTCGGCGCGCTCGATGGCGCCTGGGCTGTTGAGGAAACGCGCTTCAAAATGCAGCGCGAGGATCAAGCCATGAATCTCGAAACTGGTCTGTTCGGCGTTCGT
>DAIOSZ010000252.1:0-3855 GCA_036752305.1 Burkholderiaceae bacterium | reverse complement strand
GTCGGAGCGGATCTTGCGGTCGGCCGTGTAGCGGTTGATCATCGAATCCATGTTGCCCGCCGTCACGCCCCAGAACAGGTTGGGGCGGCCCAGCACGCGGAAGGCCTCGGCGCTGCTCCAGTCGGGCTGGGCTACGATGCCCACGCGAAAGCCCTGCGCCTCCAGCACGCGGCCGATCACCGCCATGCCAAAGCTCGGGTGATCCACATAGGCATCACCGGTCACCAGGACCACGTCGCAACTGTCCCAGCCCAGGCGGTCCATCTCCTGACGGCTCATCGGCAAAAACGGGGCGGTGCCGAAGCGCTTGGCCCAGAAGGGCCGGTAGCTGGTCAGCGGCTTGGCACGGCGTGGGAAGTGGGAGACGTCAGCGTAGGTGTTCATGCAAGGACGCGGTTGCCTGTAGGGGATAACAGACCGCAAATGCGCAGTCTACGAGGGATGGGCGCGAAGCGGCGCCGGGCCTGCCGTCCGCCTGTTCTTGCCAAATGGCTATTTGGCACAATCGCCCCTGTGCGCAAGTCCGAGCCTACCCTCGTCATGACGAACCGTCGAGCCCTTGTCTGTGCGCTGGGCGTGGCAACCGTCGCAGGGCCCTGCGCTTGGGCCAACCACGGAGCGAAATACAAGTTCACACCGGCCAACCAGGCCAGCCTGACGGCCCTGGCCGCCTATTGGAATCCTATCCTCGACTATGTGTCGCGCCGCAGCGGCATCCATGTGCTGCTGCGGATCGGCCGCACGGCCCAGGAAACGGTCAAATTGATCCTGGCCGGAGGCATCGATCTGGTCTTCACGAATCAACTGCTCAACCCCGAGGGAGACAGGCTCGGCTGGCGCGTGGTCGCTCGGCGCGACACGCCGCCCGTGAGCGCGCAACTGGTGACGCTGGCACACTCGGCGATTTCCAGCGACTCGCAATTGGAAGGTTTGCCCGTTGCCTTTCCAGGGCCCGATGCGGTGATTCCCTACAAGATTCCCATGGCGCATCTGCAGCAGCGGGGCATTCGGGTGCAGCCCTTGTTTGCGGGCAACATGGACGCCGCGTTTGCCCGCCTGATCTCGCGCAGCGTCGCGGCGGCAGGCGCCAATTCACAGTTGGTGACCGGTTTTTCGCGTCGGGAAGGCACGCGCTTTCGCGTGCTGTGGAGTTCCGACCCCCTGCCGGACCTGGCCTTCATGGCCTCGGACCGTATGCCCCGTCAGCACCAGATGGCCATCGGGGAGGCCCTGCCGGGCATGTCGCGCGCCCCCGAGGGCCTGACCATCCTGCGCGCGGCTTCGCGGGCGTTCGGATTGCCCGAGGCCACCGGATTCGTGACCGCCAGCGGCGCCGAATACCTCCCCTATCGCAAATATGCCGCCAGCCGCTGATTCACAAGGCCTGACATCCGGGGACGGACGGCGCTTCGCGCGGTTGATGCCGTCGTCGCTCGCGTCGCGGGTGTTTCTGCTGTACGGTGCTTCGCTGGCCGTGGTCCTGGCGGGCTATCTGTCGTTTGTCTATGTATTCGTGTTCGCCGATGAACTGGAGCATGAGCAAACCACGGTCCGCACGCTGGCCAGCGTGATGTCCGAGACCATTTCCGAGGAAGCCATCGTCGGAGACTTTGACGCCATCCGCGGCGCGCTCGATTCCGCTCTGCGCGAACGCGTGGCCGCCGAAGCGGTGTTCGTCTCAGCTTCGGGAAATCGGCTTGAAGGAAAACGGTCGGCCAAGTCCGACTGGGCCGCACCGTCGTGGGTGGAGAGTTACGTCAAGTCGCGCATGCCTCTGGTTGAGAAGGCCGTGCGTTCAGGACCACGGGTCTACGGAACGCTGTATCTGGAGCCACCGGCCGAGCGTATCGCCGCCGACCTATGGACAAATGCGGTGGTGCTGATGGGCGTCAGCGTGGCCTTTCTGGTGCTGGGCCTGCTGGTGGCTCGCGTGGCGCTGCGCCGCTGGATGGGAGCGGTGGGCCGCCTGGACCGCATGGCTCACGCCGAGACGGACAAGCCGATCGCATCGGCCGATCTGAGCGCGTGGGCGACCTTCGACGGTCCCGCGGTTCCGCAGGAATTCCAGCGCACCTTCGGCGCGCTGCGCAAGACTGCGCAAACGCTGCGCGCCCAGCGTCAGCAGGCGGAAGCCACGCTCAGTGCAATTGGCGACGGCGTGATGGCACTGGATCGCGATGGCCGGGTGCAACTTGCCAACCCGGCCGCCCTGGCCACCTTTGACGGCAGTGCGGTACTGGGCGTGCCGCTGGCCGAACTGCTTCCCGAGCTCGGAGCGTTGAGGCTGGAGCAAGGTTGGAAGCACCGGTCGGTCTCACATACGCATCCGGGCATGCCGATCTGCATTCTGGATACCACGCTTTCGCCTTTGCCTGGCAATGCGAGCGAGGCCAGCGGCGCTGGCTATGTGTTCGTGATGCGCGACGTCACCGAAGCAAAGGTCCTGGAGCGCCAGTTGCGCGCACAGGTCAACGCGCGCGCGGCGGCGATCAAGAGCCTGCGCGACGCGCTCCAGCGCCTGACCGGCGTGGAGCCCGGCACCCAGGCTCCACACAGTGACGACGTGGCCGTGCTGTCGCAACTGATCAAGGATCTGGTGCTCGCGCGCGAGAAAGACCACCGCGACCTGGACAACCAGAAATACGCGCTCGATCGCCACGCAATGCTGGTGCTCGGCGACCAGAACGGCCGGATCCTGTCGGCGAATAAGAAATTCTGCGTTGTCTCGGGTTACTCCGAGGCGGAACTGATCGGTCAGCGCATGCAGGACATGCACGCGCAGCCCGACGGCAACCTGATCCAGTCGATCCGGGAAGCCTTGATGCGCGGCGAGGTCTGGCAAGGCGAACTGCAGGATCGCCGCAAGGACGGCAGCACGTTCTGGGTACAGACCACGATGGTGCCGCTGATTGGCGTGGAAGGCACCGACAACCAAGTCATCGCGATCAACACCGACATCTCCGCGTTGAAGAACGCGGAGGAGGCGTTGCAGCGCGCCAAGGAGTCCGCCGAGGCGGCCAACCGCGCCAAGAGCGACTTTCTGGCCAACATGAGCCATGAAATCCGCACACCGATGAACGGCATCATCGGCATGACCGATCTGGCACTGGACACGGCGCTAACCGCCGAGCAGCGCGAGTACCTCACGCTCTCGCGCACTTCATCGGAAGCCTTGCTGGCCATCCTCAACGACATTCTGGATTTTTCGAAGATCGAGGCCGGTCACCTCGACATGGAGCGCGTTGCGTTCAAGCTGCGCGAGGCCGTGGCCCAGGCGTTGGATGTGCTGGCCGTGAAGGCCTATGACAAAGGCCTGGAATTGGTCAGCGACGTGGATCCCAGCGTTCCCGACCTGCTCAAGGGCGATCCGGTGCGGATGCGGCAGATCCTGGTCAATCTCATCGGCAATGCGGTGAAGTTCACCGCCAGCGGCGAGGTTGAGGTGTCGGTGACGGCCGAGTCGCGGACCGAAACGCAGGTTCTGCTCAAGGTGCGCGTGCGCGATACCGGCATCGGCATCCCCGCCAACAAGGTCGAGCGGCTGTTCAAGCCCTTCTCGCAAGTTGATTCGTCCACCACGAGGGAGTTCGGCGGCACCGGCCTGGGACTGTCGATCTCGCAAAGCCTGGTCCGGCGCATGGACGGCGACATTGGGGTCCAGAGCGAGCCGGGCAATGGCACCCCGTTCTGGTTCACCTGCCTGCTCGACTACGACGAACCCTATCCCCCCGCCGAACAATTGCTGGCGGGCCGGCGGGTTCTCATCGTCCGCCGCAACACCCGCGTCCCCAGCCCGGTGGGGCGGGATGTTCCCCCGTGGGGCGGGCAGGCAGTGGGCGCGGCCGAGAGCGGAGC
>DAIOSZ010000251.1:0-3931 GCA_036752305.1 Burkholderiaceae bacterium | reverse complement strand
GGGTGGGGTGGATGTTCGGCTGAGCGGGGCCGGCTGCGCCGAGATTTTGTAGAGATATTAACGAATTTGTCGCATCATCTACAAAATGCTCGGCGCAACGGCTGTACCAGATCGTTTTGCGCCGTTTCTGAGCATGTTTTTGGCAACAATCTCAAGAAAAACGGCCACGGGCAGCTATCATTTTTTACTATGCTTTTGTGAGTTCTCAAGCCCCCGCCGGCCAGACGTAGAGCAGCGCCACCGTCATCACCAGATAGCGCAGGAACTTGCCGGTGGCCGAGTACAGCGTGCAGGGCCACAGGGGCAGTTTGAGCCAGCCGGCGCCCACGCACAGGGGATCGCCGATGACCGGCAGGAAGGCAAAGAAGCAGGCCTTGGGGCCCAGGCGCTCCAGCCAGTCCAGGGCCTTGAGGTGGGTGCGCGAGTGGCGCGCGCGGTCCAGCGCGCTGTGCGCGCCCAGGCCCATCCACCAGCCGATGACGCCGCCCAGCGTGTTGCCGACCGTGGCCACCGCGATCGCGGGCCAGAACATGTCGGGGTTGAGTTGGATCAGGCCAAACAACGCGGGCTCCGACCCCATGGGCAGCAGCGTGGCAGACAGCAGCGCGACGAGGAACAGCGTGGTCAGGCCAAATTCGGGCAGCGCCAGAAAGGCCAGGGACTGCTGAAGAAGCGCGCTCATCAGATCGGACATGGCCAACCAGTGTAGGCGCGCTCGCGGCGGGCGCCCAGGACATGGGGGCTTGGCCGGGCGCCGCGGAACGGGGCGCTAGAATCTGCCTGCTTTTTCAGCACCAGCGCACCCCGAACACCCCCATGACGCCCCTGTGCATCGGCCCCTATCGGCTGCCGAACCGGCTTTTCGTCGCCCCGATGGCCGGGGTGACGGATCGGCCGTTTCGGCAGTTGTGCCGCCAATGGGGCGCGGGCTACGCAGTCAGCGAGATGGTGACCGCCAAGCGCGAGCTGTGGCATACGCTCAAGACATCGCGGCGCGCCGACCACCAGGGCGAACCGGGTCCGGTGGCGGTGCAGATCGCCGGCACCGACGAGGCCATGATGGCCGAGGCGGCGCTCTACAACGTGGAGCGGGGCGCGCAGATCATCGACATCAACATGGGCTGCCCGGCCAAGAAGGTGTGCAAGCGCTTCGCCGGCTCGGCGCTGATGCAGGACGAGGCGCTGGCGCTGCGCATCGTCGAGGCGGTGGTGGCCGCCTGCGAGCCGCGCGGCGTGCCGGTGACGCTGAAGATGCGCACCGGCTGGTGCGCCGCGCACAAGAACGCGCCGGTGATCGCCCGCGCCGCGCAGGAGGCGGGCGTGCGCCTGATCACGGTGCATGGGCGCACGCGCGAGCAGGGCTACGGCGGCGAGGCGGAGTACGCCACCGTGGCGGCGGTGAAAGCTGCGCTGTCGATCCCGGTGGTGGCCAACGGCGACATCGATTCGCCCGAGAAGGCCCGCGCGGTGCTGCGCGCCACCGGCGCCGACGCGCTGATGATCGGCCGCGCCGCGCAGGGGCGACCGTGGATTTTTCGGGAGATCGCGCATTACCTGGCACATGGCACTCGCCTGGCGCCGCCGCTGGTGGAAGACGTGGCGCGGCGCATGCTGGCGCATTTGCAAGATCACTATCAGTTGTATGGCGAGGCCAGCGGCGTGCGCAGCGCGCGCAAGCACATCGGCTGGGTGTTGCGCGGCCTGCCTGGGGGCGAGGCCTTGCGCGAGCGCATCAACGGGATTGACGACGCCCAGGCGCAGTGGATGGCGGTGCGCGACTACTTTGACGCGCTGGCCAGCCGGCACGAGCGCGTGCCCACCGGGGCGCCCGCCCCGCAAGACGACAAGCAGGAGGCGCTGGCCCCATGACACAACCGACGCTGGCGGACTGCGTGCGCCGCCAACTGGAAGCCTATTTCGCCGACCTCGGCGGCCAGCCGCCGGCGCATCTGCACGCCATGCTGGTCAAGGCGGTGGAGGCGCCGCTGCTGGAGGTGGTGATGGAGCGCGCCGGCCAGAACCAGAGCCGCGCGGCCGACTGGCTGGGCCTGAACCGCAACACGCTGCGCAAGAAGCTCATAGAACACCAATTGATCGATTGAAGCCCATGAAAACCGCACTGATTTCCGTTTCCGACAAAACCGGCGTGCTCGAACTCGCGCAGGCCCTGGCCGGCCTGGGGTATCGCCTGCTGTCCACCGGCGGCACCGCGCAACTGCTGCTCAAGAGCGGCCTGGCGGTCACCGAGGTGGCCGAGCACACCGGCTTTCCCGAGATGCTCGACGGCCGCGTCAAGACGCTGCACCCGAAGATCCACGGCGGCCTGCTGGGCCGTCGCGCGCTGCCCGCGCACCGCGAGGCGATGGCCGCGCACGGCATCGACGGGATCGACCTGCTGTGCGTGAACCTCTACCCGTTCGAGGCTACCGTCGCGCGCGCCGAGTGCACGCTGGAGGAGGCGATCGAGAACATCGACATCGGCGGCCCGGCCATGGTGCGCAGCGCCGCCAAGAACTGGCAGGACGTGGCGGTGCTGACCGATGCGCGGCAGTACGGCGCGGTGATCGACGAGCTGCGCGCCAGCGGCGGCACGCTGTCGGATGCCACGCGCTTTGCGCTGGCGGTGGCGGCGTTCAACCGCATCAGCAACTACGACGCGGCGATCAGCGATTACCTGTCTGCTATTGATTTTGAAGCTAGTCGTGGGCGTCCCGCGCCGGTCATGGCGCCTTTTTCCGCGCAGGTGAACGGCCGCTTCACGAAAATCCAGGACCTGCGCTACGGCGAGAACCCGCACCAGAGCGCGGCGTTCTACCGCGACCAGTTTCCCGCCCCGGGCTCGCTGGTCACCGGCGTGCAGTTGCAGGGCAAGGAGCTGTCGTACAACAACATCGCCGACGCCGACGCGGCCTGGGAATGCGTCAAGAGCTTCGACGAGCCGGCCTGCGTGATCGTCAAGCACGCCAATCCCTGTGGCGTGGCGCTGGGCACCGACCCGCTGGACGCGTACCGCAAGGCGTTCAAGACCGATCCGACCAGCGCCTTTGGCGGCATCATCGCCTTCAACCGTCCGCTGGACGGCCCCGCGGCGGCCGAGGTGTCCAAGCAGTTCGTCGAGGTGCTGATGGCGCCCGCCTTCACGCAGGAGGCGCGCAACGTGTTCGCCGTCAAGGCCAATGTGCGGCTGATGGAGATCGCGCTGCCGCCGGGCGGCGAGCGGGCCTGGGACCAGGGCCGCAACGCGGTGGAGAGCAAGCGCATCGGCTCGGGCCTGCTGCTGCAGACCGCCGACAACCGCGAGTTGCAACTGGCCGAGCTGAAGGTGGTGACGCAAAGGCAGCCCACGCCGGAGCAGTTGCACGACCTGCTGTTTGCCTGGAAGGTGGCCAAGTACGTCAAGAGCAACGCCATCGTGTTCTGCGAAGGCGGCATGACGCTGGGCGTGGGCGCGGGGCAGATGAGCCGGCTCGACTCGGCGCGCATCGCCAAGATCAAAGCCGAGGCGGCGGGGCTGTCACTGGCGGGTTCGGTGGTGGCCAGCGACGCCTTCTTCCCGTTCCGCGACGGGCTGGACGTGGTGGCCGACGCTGGCGCGGTGTGCGTGATCCAGCCCGGCGGCTCGATGCGCGATGCCGAGGTGATTGCCGCGGCCGACGAGCGCGGCGTTGCAATGGTGTTCTCCGGCGTGCGGCATTTCAGGCATTGAAAGCGGCCTGAAGCCAACCCGGACTGCCACGAGCAGCTATTCTTTCAGGATCTCCTGGAAGACCGCGCGT
Source organism: Burkholderiaceae bacterium (assembly GCA_036752305.1). GTDB lineage: Bacteria > Pseudomonadota > Gammaproteobacteria > Burkholderiales > Burkholderiaceae_C > DAIOSZ01. The sequence continues at coordinate 155 of DAIOSZ010000251.1, read as the reverse complement.
GCGGCGTCCACGGTGGCCTCGATGTCGGCGGCGCTGTGCGCGGCGCTGACGAAGCCGGCCTCGTACAGCGCCGGAGCGATGTAGACGCCGCGCGCGAGCAGGCCGTGGAACAGGCGGTTGAAGCGCGCGCCGTCGCTGCGCATGACTTCGGCGTA
>DAIOSZ010000250.1:0-3968 GCA_036752305.1 Burkholderiaceae bacterium | reverse complement strand
CCGTCGTGCCCCGGGCGTCGTCGATGCGCGCGCTCACCTGGGCCAGGCCGTTGAGCGCATCGTGCGCCAGGTAGCGCTGCGCGCAGCCGGTCTCCTGGCACAAAAGGCGCACCGCTTCGAGCTTGTTGAGCAGGTCACCGGCCGATTCGTTGACATGCAGCATCCGGTTGACCACGCGCTGGCGGCGGCTCTGGGTGGCCAGCGCGATGGGCGCCAGTTCCTCGCGCCGCGCAAAGTCGTAGGTGAACGCCAGCGCATTGACGCCCGGCCGCAGCGCCGGCTCGTCGGCCACGCTGTCCACCACCCGCCCGTCAACGAACACCCGGGGCCTGTAGCGGCGCAGGGATTCGCGGTAGGCCTCGCCGGACATGAGCGGGGGCTGGGTGGGGGTGGGAACGCCGTGTGCGGCCGAAGTTGCGCCAGCCCCTGCCGGTTGGTTGCTGACTTTCTTCATCGGGAATCCTTTGGGCGGACGGGTGAAACAGCGGGTTCAGGGCTGGCGCCATCATCACATGTTGTCAGGGCAAGGCGGAAAACTCGTAGAAATATCTCCCAATCCCTCGAAGACCAGCCGCTCGGCCCTGCGGCAAAACCGAGGCGCCCCGCATCGACAGCCGCGAGGGCTGTTTCAGCCCTGTTGACCCAACACGCCGGCTGACGACGCTTCCCTCACCGTCGCCACCAGGTCAATTTCGACCGTCGCCCCCTTGGGCAACTGGCTGACGGCGTATCCGGCGCTGCCGACGCACACCACACGATCCCCCACCCGCGGAATCTGGCCACTCAGGTACACCCGCCGACCATCCTGCACCAGCGGCACGTAGTGGCCGCCAATCTTGATTTCGCCGTCGAACGAGTACCCCAGCAGGGTCTCCTGGTCCTTGAATCGGGCATCTGCGGACATGATGGGAATTTTCTTCTACTTCAAAATAGATAGCTTCCCGTGGCTGTATTTCTTTGAATTTCGGCCAAAAACATGCCAAAAATTCCACTCCCAAGACGCTATTGAATCCGTCAAGCCATTGATTTTGTAGACATATCTACATTTTTTGTAGAGACATCTACGAAATTCACGTGAAATCGTGATTTTCTGGGCATCTATCGGCCGCTTTTTCCAGACCGAATAACCACGAGCAGCTATGGTTTTTGATGATGGTCTGAAGCGAGGATTCAGCGGCTCACATCCACCACCACGCGCCCGCGCACCTGGCCGGCGAGGATGGCGCCGGCCCAGGTGGGCAGTTCGCTCATGGGGACGACGGTGGTCATGCTCTCCAGCGTCTGGGGCGAGAGGTCGCGGGTCAGGCGGTCCCAGGCCTTGAGGCGCTTGTCCATGGGCGCCATCACGGAATCCACGCCCAACAGCGCCACGCCGCGCAGGATGTGCGGCAGCACCGTGGCGGGCAGATCCAGGCCGCCGGCCAGGCCGCAGGCGGCCACGCCGGCGCCGTATTCCATCTGCGCCAGCAGGTTGGCCAGCGTGAGGCTGCCCACGCTGTCCACGGCGCCGGCCCACAGTTCCTTTTGCAGCGGGCGCAGCGGGCCTTGCAGGCTGGCGCGGTCGATGAAGTCGCTGGCGCCCAGCGCGCGCAGATAGTCGTGCGTGTCGGCGCGCCCGGTGGAGGCGGTGACCGCGTAGCCGGCCTTGGCCAGCAGCGCCACCGCCACCGAGCCCACGCCGCCGGCCGCGCCGGTGACCAGCACCCGGCCCTGGCCGGGCCGGGCATGGCCCCAGCGCTCCAGCGCGTCCACGCACAGCGCGGCGGTGTAGCCGGCGGTGCCGATGGCCATGGCCTGCAGCGGCGTGAAGGCCTCGGGCAGGCGCACCAGCCATTCGCCCTTGACGCGCTGCATGCGCGAGTAGCCACCCCAGTGGCTCTCCGACAGGCCCCAGCCGTTGAGCACCACGCGGTCGCCCGCCCGCCACAGCGGCGAACGGCTTTCGACCACGGTGCCGGCCAGGTCGATGCCGCCGACCATGGGCAGGCTGCGCGCGACCTTGTTGCGGTTGCCGCTGAGGGCCAGACCGTCCTTGTAGTTCAGGCCGGAGTAGTCGATTTGCACCAGCGTGTCGTGGGCCGGCAGGTCGTCCAGGCTCAGGGTCTTGAACACGGTGCGGGCCTTGCCCTCGTGCTCCTCGATGACGGCGGCGGTGAAGGTCTGGGGATGGCTCATGGCGGGGGCTCCTGGGATGGCGGGAAAGGGGCTCAGGCGGGGTCCATGCCGTTGGCGCGCTTGATGGCGGCCATGTCGGCGCCGGCCATGAAGGCCAGGTAGGCGCGCACGGCCTCGGCCTGGCGCGAGGTGGCGCTGACGGCGCCGGTGAAGGTGGTGGTGATCTGGATGACCGCCGGCAGGTCGCCCAGGATGGCGATGCCCGGCAGGCCCAGCAGTTCGGAGCGCTGCTGAAAGCCCAGCTCCACCTCGCCCTTGGCGATGAGCGAGCCCACCGGCACGCCCGGCTTGGCGGTGACGATGCGCGCGGCCACGGCCTCGGCGATGCCCCAGCGTTCGAACAGCCGGGCCAATGCCACGCCGCTGGGCCCGGTGGAGTAGCCGATGCTGCGCGCGGCCAGCACGGCCTGCTTGACCGCTTCCTCGCTGTCGATGGCGGGTTGCGGCGCGCCCTCGCGCACGGCCACGGTCACACCGGAGCGCACGATGTCCACGCGGCTGTCGGCCAGCGCGGCGCCGGTGGCGGCGAGTTTGTCGATGGCGTCGCGCGCCAGCACCACGGCGTCGAGCGCCTCGCCGGCCTGCACACGCCGCGCGGCATCGACGCCGCCCACCGATTCGACCTGCACGCGCACGCCCGGGTGGGCCGATTCATACCGCGCGCCGAGATCGGCCAGCAGTTTCTTGGTGGCCATCGAGGAGATGACGCCGAGGATGAGGGGTTCTGACATGGCCGCAGCGGATGTGAAGGTGACGGGCTCGCAGTCTACGCGCCGCCGCCCGGCGGCGCGCCGAACTCGCCGCGCCGCTGGCGAAAGCGCTGCGCCGCCAGGTTCAGGTGCAGGCGCATCGCCTGCCCGGCAATGGCGGCGTCGCCCGCGCGCACGGCGCTGGTCAGATCGCGGTGGTGCTGCAGGCTTTGCGCCAGATCAGCGGGGGTGCTGATGAAGTAGGAGCGGATCACGATGGGCATGTCGATCAGCCCGGCCAGCAGGACGCGCAGCCGCGGTGAGCCGCTGGCCTGCACGATGGCGTGGTGGAACTCCGCGTTGATGGCCTGCAGACGCGCGGGCCGGTCGGCGGCGCCCTGCTCCATCGCGGCGGCCATGCGCGCGTTCAGCAGGTCCAGCCGGTCGGCCAGCGCCGGCCCCCCGCGCGCGGCAGCCAGCTCGGCCGCGCGGCCTTCCAGCAGCGCGCGCAGGTCAAAGGTTTCCTGAATGTCGGCCTCGGTCCAGCGCGCCGCGCGAACGCCCCGCCCGGCCTCGGCCTCGGCCAGCCCGTCTTCCACCAGCCGCTTGAGCGCGGCGCGCACCGGCGTTCGGCTCAGACCCAGCTCGCGCGCCAGATGCTCCTCCTTGAGCGGCGCGCCGGGCGCGTAGCCGCCCGCCACCAGCGCCTGCTTGAGCCGGGCGTAGGCCTGGTCAGCGGCGGCGGACATCGAATGTCGTGACTGTATTTTTTTTGTTCATGATCTTTGTCAGATTTCCTTCTTGATATGAAGAATGATTGCGACGATGTGGCGCAGATTTGTACTTTTATTGTATATTTTCACCCATTCTTCCTCACCCACTTCAGATCATCGTGAACGGACTGCAAATTCTCAAGCGCCAGCGCCAGGTCCCCGAGGCGCTCGTCCAGGCCTTTCGCGGCCTGCCGGTGGCCAACGTCAGCGACTGCATGTCGCGCCGGTAGCCCACCTGCACGTGCGTGTGGCCGAAGAGCACGAGCCGCCGATCGGCCGCCTGCATCGAGCGCAGCACGTCGGCGTCATCGACGATTTTCTTCACCGCTTT
>DAIOSZ010000249.1:0-4040 GCA_036752305.1 Burkholderiaceae bacterium | reverse complement strand
TCCAATGGACTGGCCAACCCGCGCGACTTCGAGACGCCGCCGGCGCGGTATGAGGACCGCGCCGGGGCATTCGAGCTGGTGGCCAAGTTCGGCGGCCACTTCTGGCGCGCCGACCTCGGTCACTCGCCGCTGGATGTGGTGGCCTGGCATGGCAACTACGCGCCCTACCGGTATGACCTGCGGCGCTTCAACACGATCGGCTCGATCAGCCACGATCACCCGGACCCGTCGATCTTTCTCGTGCTCCAGGCCCCCAGCGATACCCCTGGCGTGGACAGCATCGACTTCGTGATCTTCCCGCCCCGCGTGCTGGCGATGCAGGACACCTTCCGCCCGCCCTGGTTCCACCGCAACATCGCCAGCGAGTTTATGGGCCTGATCCACGGCCGCTACGACGCCAAGGCCCAGGGATTTGTGCCCGGCGGCGCGAGCCTGCACAACTGCATGACCGGCCACGGGCCGGACGCCGCGACGTTCGCCAAGGCAAGCAGCGCCGACACGAGCAAGCCCGACTACGTCACTGATACGATGGCCTTCATGTTCGAGACCCCAGCCATCATTCACCCCACGGCCTGGGCATTGGCGACGCCCACGCGCCAGCGCGACTATCACGCCTGCTGGCACGGCTTGCGACATCACTTCGATCCCAATCAACCATGACCACCACACCACTGAACGAAACCCACGACCCGGCGCTCAAGAGCTGGGTGGCATCGGCCAACGTGCCCGGCTGCGACTTCCCGATCCAGAATCTGCCGTTTGCCGTCTTTCGGCGCAGCGGCAAGGACGAGGCCTGGCGCGGCGGCGTAGCGATCGGTGACCAGGTGCTGGACATGGCGAAGGCTGGCCGCATCGGCGAGATGACTGGCATCTTCTCGGACGCCGCGGCGCTCCCGGCGGAAGCAGCGGGCAAGGACAGCTTGAACGCGCTGATGGACATGGGGCCCGCCGCGTGGAGCGCGTTGCGCCTGGCGCTGTCGCGCGGCCTGCGCGAGGGCTCCGGCGCCCGGCATGTGCTCTCGCATTGCCTGGTGCCGCAGGCGGAGGTGGAATACACCGTGCCCGCACGGATCGGTGACTACACCGATTTCTACACGTCGGTCTACCACGCCAGCAACATCGGCCGCCAGTTCCGCCCGGACAACCCGCTGTTGCCGAACTACAAATGGGTGCCCATCGGCTATCACGGCCGGGTGTCGAGCATCGACGTATCGGGCCAGAGTTTCGCGCGGCCCAAGGGGCAGCTGATGCCTCCCGGCGCTACCGCGCCCACGCTCGCTCCGTGCAAGCGGCTCGACTATGAGCTGGAATTGGGCGTGTTCATCGGCGGATCCCTGGCGCCGGGCGATGGCCTGCCTATCACCGAGGCGGAAAACCATGTCTTTGGCATCGTGCTGCTCAACGACTGGTCGGCGCGAGACATCCAGGCCTGGGAATACCAGCCGCTGGGGCCGTTCCTGTCGAAGAACTTCGCGTCCACGATCTCGCCGTGGATCGTGACGATGGAGGCGCTGGCGCCTTACCGCACACCGCTCACCCGCCCCGACAGTGATCCCCAGCCGCTGCCCTATCTGGAGAGCGCCGCCAACCGGGCGGCTGGGGGCATCGACATTCAGCTCGACATCTATATCGAGACGCCCAAGATGCGCGAGCAGGGTCACCAGCCCAAGCCGATCACGCACACCAGCTACCGCCACGCCTATTGGACGGTGGCACAGATCGTCACGCACCACGCCGTCAATGGCTGCAACCTGCAGTCGGGCGACCTGCTGGGCACCGGCACCTTGTCAGGCCCCACCGTCACCGAAGCGGGAGCCTTGATCGAACTGACGGTGGGCGGCAAGCAGCCGGTCCAACTGTCCAACGGCGAGCAGCGCGCCTTCCTCGACGATGGCGATGCGATCATCCTGCGCGGTTGGTGCGAGAAGCCCGGCGCCGCCCGCATCGGCTTTGGCGAGTGCCGCGGCACCGTGCTGCCGGCGCGCTGACGAGAGACCGCCACCGATGAAAACCCGTGTCGTATTCAACCAGAAGGGTGGCGTAGGCAAATCGACCATCGCCTGCAACCTGGCCGCCATTGGCGCCAGCCAGGGCCTGCGGACCCTGGTGATCGATCTGGACGTGCAAGGCAATTCCACGAGCTACCTGCTCGGCGGTCAGCCCGATGAAAAGACGCCCACCATCGCCGACTTCTTCGACAAAACGCTGTCGTTCAGCCTGCGTCCCGCGCCCGTGCTGGACTTCGCGGTGCAAACCCCGTTTGACCACCTGCACCTGATCGCCGCGAGCCCACGGCTGGACGAGTTGCAGGCCAAGCTGGAAGCCCGCCACAAAATCTACAAACTGCGCGAGGCGATCCAGGAGCTGGGCAAAACCTACGAGCGCATCTACATCGACACGCCGCCCGCGCTCAATTTCTACACCCGCTCGGCGCTGATCGCCGCGACCGATTGCCTGATCCCGTTCGACTGCGACGCCTTCTCGCGCGCCGCGCTGTACACGCTGCTGGACAACGTGCGCGAGATCCAGGCCGATCACAACCCGGGGCTCACCGTCGAGGGGATCGTCATCAACCAGTTCCAGTCACGCGCCAACTTGCCGCAGCGCGTCGTCACCGAACTCATCGATGAAGGGCTGCCCGTGCTGCAGCCCTACCTGCCCGCCTCGGTGAAGGTGCGCGAGTCGCACGAACAGGCGCGGCCCATGGTCCACCTCGACGGTGGCCATCGGCTCACCCAGGCGTTCATCGAACTGCACGCGGCGCTGGGGGAGTAGTGCCGCCGGCCGGCCGGCGCGCCAGACCGGCCATTGCCGCAGCCGGCGCGCGCCAGCCGACTGCGGCAATGGCCGAGAGGGACAACGAAGAAGCTTCAAAAAAGATAGCTGCTCGTGGTGGTGTTTATTAGCACTGCGGCCAAAAATGTCCCAAAAAACCGATCCAAAAGCGCTCTCTCAGCGTCGGGATTCGAGAGTTTTGTAGATGTTGTGACAAATTTTGTCGATATATCTACAAATTCTCTGATTTTGGATCATGTTTTGGCGATCAAAAGGCCTTTTACCCCAATAAAGACGACCACGGGGCGCTCCTATTTCAGGAGCTCTCAGGCGCTAGCGGCGGTGCGCTGCCCCGGGTGACTTCGCGCTGATCGAACCGGCGGCTGTCGAACAAGGCCACCAGCAGCGACGACAGCGCCTGCCCGCGCCGGAGGTTGTTGGCGTTGTGGTCGCAGACGTACACGTCGAGCGCGACGAACCGCTTTTCCGGCCAGGTATGAACGGCCAGGTGCGATTCCGCCAGCAGCACCGCCCCGGTCACGCCTTCAGGCGTGAACTGATGAAAACACGATCCCACCACCGTCATGCCCGCCTGCACGGCCAGCGCGCACATGCGCGGGCCCAGGTCATCGGCCGAGGCCAGCAATTCGCGCGGGCATGCGCAGTCCGACAGATCAAGCAGCCAGTGGTGGCCCGAGACGGGCCGCGCCGCGTTCATGGCTCAAGAGGCCTTGAGCAACGCGACCAGCGCGCTCAAGGTGAAGAACGATGCCACCGTGCCGCCCAGCAGCGCCGCCGCGCAGAGTTTTTCCTGCCCGAAACGCATGCCCAGCAGCGGAAAAATGCCCAGCATGGGAACCGCCGCGCTGATCAGCGCAGCCTGCCGCATCACCGGATCGCTGATCGGGAGCACCAGCAGCAGACCGGCCATCACGAGCGGATGCACGACGAGCTTGCCGGTCACGATCAAGCCAATGTTCGTCTTCATGCCCTTGAGCGAAAGCCCGTGCAAGGTTCCTCCAATCACGAACAGCGCAATGGGCCCGGCGGCCATCGCGAGCATGTCAATGGTGCGCGCCACGGGTGCGGGGAGCTTGAGTCCTGATAGCGAGATCGTCAATCCCACGGCGATCGCGATGAGCATCGGCGAGCGCACCATGCGACCCAACGTGTGGCGCGCCAGAAGCCCCGGCGTCAGGCCCTTGCCCATGCCGGCCTCTGCCATGGCCAACGCGAGCGGCATGACGATCACGTTTTCCACGAAC
>DAIOSZ010000248.1:745-4090 GCA_036752305.1 Burkholderiaceae bacterium | reverse complement strand
GGCCGCTCCCAAGCGCGAATCCCGCAGCGCCGTGCGCGGAGGGTAGTCCAGTGAGTACCGAAGCCAGTGCCGATAGCGGTCGCCTGGGGGGGCTGTTTCGCGTGTTCGGCGCCAAGGCGGGCGCGGTGGAGCCGACGGCCGATGTGCTGCCGGTGCGCATCAGCAGTGACGAGTACACCCAGACGCAAGCCATTCCGGCACGGGTGCTTGGCTTTGATCAACCGTTGCTCTGGGTCGCCATTGCCCTGATGGCTTGGGGGCTGGTGATGGTGTATTCAGCTTCCATCGCGTTGCCCGACAACCCGCGCTTTGCCAACTATGCGCAAGGGCATTTCCTATGGCGGCACCTCATGTGGCTGACGATCGCGGGTGTCGCGGGCTGGATGGCGTTCCAGGTGCCCCTGCGCGTCTGGGAGATCTGGGCGCCCTGGCTTTTCGTGTTGTCCATTACCCTTCTAATCCTGGTGCTGGTTCCGTTCATCGGCAAGGGGGTGAATGGCGCTCGGCGCTGGATCGCACTCGGACCATTCAGCTTCCAGCCATCGGAATTGGCCAAGCTCGCCACCTTGCTCTACGCGGCGGGGTACATGGTGCGGCGCATGGACATCAAGGAGCGATTCTTCCGCGCCGTTGCGCCCATGGGCGTGGCGGTTGCCGTGGTCGGCTCGCTGTTGCTGGTGGAGCCCGACATGGGGGCCTTCATGGTGATTGCCGTGATTGCGATGGGCATCTTGTTCCTGGGGGGCGTGAACGCGCGCATGTTCTTTCTGATCGCGCTGGTGCTGATCGTCGCCTTTGCACTCATCATTGCCACCAGCGAATGGCGACGCGAGAGGATCTTTGCCTATCTCGATCCCTGGAGTGAAAAGCATGCATTGGGCAAGGGCTACCAGCTCTCGCACTCCTTGATTGCCATCGGTCGGGGCGAAATTTGGGGTGTTGGGCTCGGGGGCAGCGTGGAAAAGCTGCACTGGTTGCCCGAGGCCCATACCGACTTCCTGCTGGCCGTCATCGGCGAGGAATTCGGCTTGATCGGGGTTCTGACCTTGATTGCCCTGTTCTTCTGGATGACGCGGCGCATCATGCACATTGGTCGCCAGGCCATTGCGCTCAACCGTGTGTTTTCGGGCCTGGTCGCGCAGGGTGTAGGCGTGTGGATCGGCTTTCAGGCCTTCATCAACATGGGCGTCAACCTGGGGGCATTGCCCACCAAAGGCTTGACCTTGCCGCTCATGAGCTATGGCGGCTCCGCCATCTTGCTCAACGTCATTGCATTGGCCATCGTGTTGCGCGTGGACTACGAGAACCGTCTGCTCATGCACGGGAGGCGCCTATGAGCGCGGACGAAAAGACCGTGCTGGTGATGGCGGGTGGCACCGGTGGGCATATCTTTCCCGGGCTGGCCTTGGCGCGCGCGTTGCGTGGGCGCGGCTGGCGCGTGCACTGGCTCGGCAATGCTACCGGGATGGAGGCGCGACTGGTGCCGCCCGAAGGCTTTGCTCTGGAGACCATCGAGTTCTCGGGCGTCCGTGGCAAGGGTGCACTGACACTCATGCTGCTGCCGATGCGCCTGCTGCGCGGGTTCTGGCAAAGCATCCGCGTGTTGCGCCGCGTGCGACCGGATTTGGTGGTGGGCATGGGGGGCTATATCGCGTTTCCCGCGGGCATGATGGCCGTGCTGCTGGGCAAGCCGCTGTTGCTGCACGAGCAGAACTCAGTGGCAGGCTTGGTCAACCGGGTTCTTGCGGGCGTGGCTGACCGCGTCATGACGGCATTTCCGGGGGTGTTGCCCAAGGCACAGTGCGTGGGCAATCCCCTGCGCGCGGACTTCCTCGCGCAGGGTACGCCGGCCACGCGGTTTGCTCAGCGCAGCGGTCCGTTGCGCCTGCTCGTGATCGGTGGCAGCCTGGGCGCGCGCTCGCTCAACGAACAGGTTCCGCGAGCGCTGGCCTGTCTGCCGCCGGCTCAGCGCCCGGTGGTTACGCACCAGGGCGGCCAAGCGCAGATGGAGAGTCTTGAGGCCGCCTATGCGCAAGCCGGGGTGGCGGCGACACTGGTGCCTTTCATCGACGAAGCGGCTGCGGCCATGGCGCAGGCCGACCTCATCATCTGCCGTTCTGGGGCCAGCACGGTGAGCGAGATTGCTGCGGTAGGAGCGGCAGCCATCTTCGTTCCATTTCCCTTCGCGGTGGATGATCACCAGACCACGAACGCGCGCTACCTGACCGACAGCCAGGGTGGTTGGCTGTTGCCGCAGCAGGAGTTGACTCCCGAGCGCCTGGCGAAGTTGCTGGCCGCGCTGGACCGCACCGAACTCAAGCGCCGCGCTGAGATCGCTTATGCCTTGAGAAAAACGTCGGCCACGCAAGACATGGTTCTGGCCTGCGAAGGCCTGATTCAAACCAAGGGAGTTCATGCATGAAGCATGCGATTCGCCATATTCATTTCGTCGGTATCGGTGGCGCTGGAATGAGCGGCATTGCCGAGGTGCTGCTGAATCTGGGCTATCAGGTTTCGGGTTCCGACCGATCCGACAGCGCCACGCTCGCACGCCTGGCTGACTTGGGTATACAGACCCGAGTCGGGCATGACGCGACGCATGTGGTCGGAGCCGACGCGGTGGTGACTTCCACGGCGGTGCAAGCAGACAACCCTGAGGTCATCGCCGCGCGCGCGGCCAAGATTCCGGTGGTGCCGCGCGCGGTGATGCTGGCCGAGCTGATGCGTCTGAAGCAGGGCATTGCCATTGCGGGCACCCACGGCAAGACGACCACGACCAGCCTTGTCGCCAGTGTGCTGGCGGAAGCCGGGCTGGATCCGACCTTTGTGATCGGCGGACGGTTGAACAGCGCGGGGGCCAATGCCAAGCTCGGCGCGGGCGATCACATCGTCGTGGAAGCCGACGAGTCCGATGCTTCGTTCCTGAACCTGCTGCCGGTGATGGCGGTCGTGACCAACATCGACGCCGACCACATGGAAACCTATGGGCAGGACTTCAACCGTCTGAAATCCGCCTTTGTCGATTTCCTGCACCGCATGCCGTTCTATGGCGTCGCCATCCTCTGCACCGACGATGCAGCCATACGCGACATCGTTCCCAGCGTCACCTGTCCAGTGACGAGCTATGGCTTCAACGAGGATGCGCAGGTCCGCGCAACAAGGGTTCGCGCCGAAGGGCCTCGCATGCAGTTCACCGTGCAGAGACGGAACGGCGTGACGCTGCCCGATCTCGACATCGTGCTCAATCTCGCGGGCGAGCACAACGTCCGCAACGCGCTAGCGGCCATCGCGGTGGCGGTGGAGCTCAACGTGCCCGACGACGCGTTGCTGCGGGCGCTGGCCACC
>DAIOSZ010000248.1:0-735 GCA_036752305.1 Burkholderiaceae bacterium | reverse complement strand
TGGGGCGTCGATTTCAGGGCTATGGCGACTTGCCGGTGCCGGCGCAGCATGGTGGAGGACACTTCACCGTCATTGAAGACTATGGCCATCATCCGGTGGAAATGGCCGCGACCTTGGCTGCCGCGCGCGGTGCTTACCCAGGGCGCCGTCTGGTGTTGGCGTTCCAGCCGCATCGCTACACGCGCACGCGAGACTGCTTCGAGGACTTCGTGCAGGTCATCGGACAGGCCGACAGCGTTTTGCTCACCGAGGTCTATGCCGCTGGCGAGGCACCCATCGCGCTGGCCGATGGCCGCTCGCTGGCGCGGGCCATCCGCGTGGCGGGCAAGGCCGAGCCGGTATTCGTGGCTGAACTGGCGGACCTGCCCGAAGCCGTGATCGGCAACGCGCGGGACGGCGACGTGCTGCTCTGCATGGGCGCGGGCTCCATCGGCACGATTCCGGGTCAGTTGGTTCAAATGCTTCAAAAACCGTAGCTGCCCGTGGGCGTTTCGTATGCTTAGCAAGCCATTTCCAGCTCATTTTTCCAAGGTTGCGGTGCTGTTCGGGGGCGCCTCGGCGGAGCGCGAGGTGTCGTTGATGTCGGGCCAGGGGGTACTCGGAGCCTTGCGTTCGCGTGGTGTCAACGCGCATGCCTTTGATCCAAGCGAACGCAGCCTGGATGCCCTCAGGACCGAGGGATTCACCGCTTGCTTCATTGCGTTGCACGGACGGTTTGGCGAGGACGGCACCGTG
>DAIOSZ010000247.1:0-4155 GCA_036752305.1 Burkholderiaceae bacterium | reverse complement strand
GCGGGTCCCCGCCCGCCGCATGGGCCAGCCGCTCCACGGTGGCTTCGATCGCCCAGACCGTGTAGGCCGCTGCCACGCCGCGCAAGAAGCCCGGCGTGGGCTCGCTGGGCACGTAGGTCCAGCTGATGTGCTCGTTGGATACGCGGTAGGGGTGACGCGCACCGTCGGTGGCGGTGTTGTCCTCGTCGTTGTTCGCGCCTTTCAGCGACGACGGCAACTGCGTCGCCAGCGTCCCATCGGAAGCGAGCTCGTGGTGCCAGCTTTTCAACATGCCGCCCTCGTCCAGCTCGGCAGCGATGCGCTGGAGCGCGGCCGGCCGCACCTGCCCCCGGCGCAGCTCGTCGCCCAGCGGGCGGATCACCTGCACCGGCCGGCCCAGCTTTTTGGCCACGGTGCAGGCATCGCGCACCGCGTCGTTCAACACGCGCCGGCCGTAGGCGCCGCCACTGGGCTGCGACTGGTGCGTCACCAGCGGCGGCGCCGTCTTCCAGGCCTTCGCGGCAAAACGCATGTCCAGGTCGGGCGACTGGGTGGAGCCCGAAACCTCCACCCCCAATCCCAGCGAATGCCCGCGCGCCGTGGCGTTCAGCGGCTCCGGGAGCACATGGCTGAGCGTGGGCACCACAAACGACGCGGCGTAGCGGGTTCCCCGGGCCGGGGCCTGCCCGCTCTGGCGCAGCAGTACCCGAGGACGTGCCGGGTCGTCCAGCGCCTGCGCAAGCTTGTCCCGTTCGGACGCACTGCTGAAGGCGCCTGGCGCGCTCCAGTTCACCCGCAGGGCGCGACGCCCCTTGATGGCCGCCCAGGTGTGCGTGGCGACCACCGCCACGGCGTCGGGCAAGCGCACCACGTCTTGCACCCCCGGTACCGCGCGCGCCTGGGCGTCGTCCACGCTCAGCACCGTGCCACCCAGGTGCGGGCTGCGCGCGAGCACGGCCACCAGCGTGTCGCTGGCGCGCCGGTCAATGCCGAAGCGCTTGCGCCCGGTGACGATGTCGAGCAACTCGGGGTTGGGCGCGTCGCCGCCCAGCAGCGTGAACGTTGCGGCAGGCTTCAGATCGGCGGCGTCGGCCCCGGGCAGAACCAGACGACCACCACGGGCGATGTCGCCAAAACTCATGGACGCGCCGCTCGGACGGTGCACCACCGCATGCGCCTGCACGGCGCAATCCACCACCTGCCAGCCGCGCGCCCGGCAAGCGGTGGCGATCATGGCCTTGCGCGCCTCGGCGCCCGCCAGCCGCAGCAGCGGCCAGTAGCCGCGCGTGGTCTTGGAGTCGGCCGTGACCATGCGGCTCATGAAGTCCGGGTTGCCGTAGCGGGCGGCGTCGCGCGGCGCGGCGACCACGGTGACCCGCGCCGGATCGGCCCCCATTTCCTCGGCCAGGATCAGGGCCAGCGCGAACGGCGCGCCCTGCCCCAGGTTCTGCGCCGGGCAGACGAACTGCACGCGACCATCGTCCAAGAGCGACAACCAGGCGTTGACGATTTGTCCGGATTGCACCCGCGGCGGCCGGGTCAGTGCGTAGCCGCCACCGGCGACGATGGCCACCGTGGCGGTGGCGGCCGTGACCAGGAAGGCGCGGCGCGACAGCCGCCGGCGTTGCGGGGTTAGACCGGTCATGTCATCCTCCTATCGCGCCTGCGCCGCCGCAGCGACAACCGCATCGACGACGCGCGGACCGCTGCCGCAGCGGCACAGATTGCCCGCCATGGCCTGCACCACCTCACCGCGGCTGGGCGAACGCGCCTGCGCCAGGAACGCGGCCGCCTGCATGATCTGCCCCGACTGACACCAGCCGCACTGCGGCACCTGGTGCGCAATCCACGCCCGCTGGACCGGATGGCTGCCGTCGGCCGACAGCGCCTCGATGGTGGTGATGCGTTTGCCCGTCATCTGGCCGGCAGGCAACTGGCAGGCGCGCGCGGCAACGCCGTCCACATGTACCGTACAAGCGCCGCAAATGCCTTCCAGGCAGCTGAACTTGGTGCCCAGAAGGCCCAGCCAGTCGCGCAGGACGAACACCAGCGGCGTCTGCGGATCGTCCAGTTCCAACAGCCGCTCGGCGCCGTTGACGTTCAATTGCAGTTGCATCGTCTACCTCCGTTCGAAGACCTGTGCGCATTCGCGAGGTCATTTCGTACACAAGTATACGATTTTTCCGCTAAAGGAGATTCCCCCGGGACGGACAGCGGCCTTTACGCGCGGTACAGGCGCAAAAACAGCTCCAGCGCCTGCCCGGCGCGGAGGTTCACCTCGTCATCTCCCAAGGGCGCCTTGATGCCGATCATGCGTCTGACCTGCAGGTCGCCGATCAGCAGCCGGATGTACACATCGGCGGCAGTGGCGGGGTCGTCGCAGCGCAGGGCGCCGTCGGCCATTGCGCTGCCGAGCAGTCGGGCCAGCAGCGGCGCGACGGCGTCACGCCCCCATTGGGCAATGGCGGCGCCCAGGCTGTCGGTGTCGCCCAGGTCACCCACGGCGGCGCGGTTGAGCGTGATGGCTCGTTCGCCGGTCACCATGGTCAGCAGGACCGGCCCCAGGCGCTCCAGCGTGGCAAGCGGATCGGTCGCGCCGCTGAGCGCCTCCTGCAGCACCGCGTTGGCCTGGCGCGCATTGCCTTCGATCAGGCTGCGAAACAGCCCGGCCTTGTTGCTATACCAGTTGTACAGCGTCTCGTTGGACGCGGGCGCCCGCCGCGCGATCGTCAACAGCGACGCGCGCTTGTAGCCAACCTCGGCCACCACCGCGTAGGCAGCGGCCTCGATGCGATCACGGCGCTCGCGCTGCTTGGGGGTGACGACCTCTGGTGCGCCCGACGCCGATTTGCCGCTGGACGACGCGCCGCGGCGGGCGCCGGGGGCTTTTTGACGGGCTGCCGGGGTCACAGTCGAACCCCTCGACATGCGCTCCTGAAACAGTAGCTGCCCGTGATTGTTCTGCTTTCGGTTGCCGCCGGTTCCTCAAAACAAATTTGAGCGATCACATGAAAATCCGATGAACATGACAAGATATTTGTCACAACATCAACAAAATCACTGATTGAACCCCGCCTGGAGGTGGTTTGAAGGCATATTTTGAGCATAGTTTTGACCTTGAATGAAGACAGAATTTCCACGGACAGCTACATATATCATAGCGATTCTCGCCAGATTCCGCCCCGCGAAACGTCGGCCAATTGCGTGGGACAACTGCGTGGGACAACTGCGTGGGACAACTGCGTGGGACAATCGAAAATATGTAGAATATTCTACATATTTGTTATGATATCTACAATATTCCTCAGTCCCATCAACCTGGACGTCGACCAAGTGCAATTTTTGGGTATCACATTGAACCGTGTGTTAATCAAGACAACCACGAGCAGCTATCTTTTTTGAAGATCTTTACCGCCGATGAGAAGCGGCAGTGTCATGCCGCATATCGTGCGCCAGACGCTCGCACGGTTATCCGGTAAGCCACGCCACCGTTCGTCCGCACCCCCACACAACCGCCATGCACATCGAAACCCTGACGCTGGATCGAGCATTCGACGTACAGCGGCGGCGGCAGTCGCGGTACAAGGCCCTTCAACATCGCCGTTGGACGGGCGAACGGGCTTGGGGCGCCCGCGCTGTTCTTGTGGCGGGTAACGCGTTTGTGGCGATGACCGCCTGAGAGCCCTCGCCGACGCGGTCCGCCCACGACGGGGGCTCTGTCTGCCCTGCCGGTGCCGGGCGCTATCCGCTCAACCCCCGCGCCGCCTGATGCAGCGCCTCGCGCGCCTGCGTCCAGATTTGGCGCTTCCAGGCGTCGGTGTCGGTGTAGAAGGCGCGGCGCACGCGCGCCTTGATGGCGTCGGCCAGTTCCGCGGGCGCCTCGGGGTGCCGCGCCAGCCAATGGTCGCCGCGCAGCGCGTCGAGCACTTCGAGCGGGGGTTCGGTGCCGTACTCGATGGCGATGGCGGTGCATTCGGCCTGGGGGCAGGCGTCGTGGGCGACATGCGTCATCAGGCCGGTGAGCGGCGCCGAGACCGACGATCCATCGTAGAAAGAAGTGACCTCCTCGCCCCACCAGGCGCGGGCGCGGGCCAGGGTGGCGGGGTCGTTGCGGCTGGCGAAGATGCGCTCGCCCACGCCGCTGGGGCCCAGGCCGGTGTGCAGGTCGATCCAGGC
>DAIOSZ010000246.1:0-4169 GCA_036752305.1 Burkholderiaceae bacterium | reverse complement strand
CCGCGCACAGCGCTGCGGGATTCGCGCTTGGGAGCGGCCCGGCGCGCTCATGCGCCGCACGTCAGATCACGCCCAGGCCCAGGGCGTCGGCCAAGGCATCGGCCACGCTGCCTTCGGCGCTGGCCTGGCGGCCCACGAAACGGTCCCGGCTGCCTTTGATGTAGATCGCCAGCGAATCGGCTTTCGCGCGGTATTCGCTCGCCATGGCGAACGGCCGGTACAAGCCGAGGGTGAGCAGCGTCAGCAGCATGTTCTTCAGGCGCAGACCCACGAAAGAGCCGGTGCGCAGCCGTGTCTTGGTGCGCACCGACTGCGCCAGGCCGACGTTGTTCCACACGAGCTGGAACAGCTTCGCCTCGCGGTAGGCACGCGCGGGGAGGCTGGCAACGAATAGGCCGACGACCACGAGCACCGACACCAGCACCATCCACAGGATCACCGCCACCGGGTTGGGTGAGCCGCTGCGCTGCAAGGCGCCGGGAATCAGCATGCCCAACGCGCCCGCCAGCGCCACCACGACCGCCACGCCCAGCAGAAACACGCCGGCCGTCGCCAGGCCGACGCGCACGAAGTCGCCAAACTCGGGCTTGAAGCGTCCGGCCTGATCGCCCACGCGCGTTCGGCGCACCAGCAGGCTGCGATAGTTGAACTCCAACCGGATCAGGCACAGCACCGTGAGCGCGAAGCCCACCAATCCGAGCAAGCCGACGGGCAGTTCTCCTCCGGCTTCCAGCTTGGGCGGGCGAAGACCGCCAGCCGGGGCTTCACCGAAGTACTGACCGATCAGAAACGACAGCGCGATCCACAGCAGCGCAATGGCGAACACCGGCCAGCTCGCCTTGTAGACCTCGCTCCACGACGCGGTAAAGGCCAGACGCACGCCGCGCCAACGGGTGGAGCCGAGCCGAAAGCGCTGCGCGCTGGCCCACAGATAAGGCGCGAGCAAGGCCAGGGACAGCGCAAACAGGCTGGAGACAGTGTCCTGGCCGGTGCGCTCGGCAATCTGCCAGGCTGCGTAAAAACCAAAAATGACCAGAAAACCAAACACCATCTTGCGTTGGTGCGCGGTGAATTCCAGCGGATGCCCAGCCACCAGCGTATGACCGTAGAAATACTGGATGGTGCGCCGCCGCGCGAACGGCGTGAACAGCCCGAGCGTGAGCACCGAGAGCACCACATTGACGATCCAGACACGGAAATACTCCCTGCCGCTGCCCGTGAACTCCACCTCGTGCCGCTGAATGTCGTCGGGCAGCAAATAGTCCTGGAGGATCATGCGCTCACCGTCTCCCGCGCTGGGTAGCCCAGCCGGTCGAGGGCCGCGGCGATGGCATCGGCGCTGCGCGCCGCGTGGTGCCATTTGTCCAGACCAAACAGGCCAATACGGAAGGTCTTGAAGTCCGCCGGTTCATCGCATTGCAGCGGCACGCCAGCGGCCGTCTGCAGACCCTGCGCGGCAAAGGCCTTGCCACTGTGGACGGCATCGTCCTGCGTGTAGCTGACCACCACGCCAGGCGCGGCAAACGCCTCGGCCGCCACGCTGGCAAAGCCACGCGCGGCCAGCCGCTCGCGCACCGCGCGGCCCAAGGCCCATTGCTCGGCGCGCAGCTTCTCGTAGCCGTAGGCCTCGGCCTCGCGCATCGCATCGCGCAAGCGCGTGAGCACCTCGGTGGGCAGCGTGGCATGGTAGGCATGGCCGCCATCCTCATAGGCTTTCATGATCTGGCGCCATTTCTTCAGATCGGCGGCAAAGCTCGTGCTGGTGGTATCGGCCAGCGCCGCCTCGGCGCGTTCGCTGAACATCACGATCG
The DNA here is from genome assembly GCA_036752305.1 of Burkholderiaceae bacterium. GTDB lineage: Bacteria > Pseudomonadota > Gammaproteobacteria > Burkholderiales > Burkholderiaceae_C > DAIOSZ01. Next base: position 2,358 of record DAIOSZ010000246.1, on the reverse strand, counting down.
CCACGCCGGGCTGGCTGCTCCAGCCTTTTTGCGGGGCCGATATCAGCACGTCCACCTCGCAGGCGCGCATGTCCACCCAGACCGCCCCCGAGGCAATGCAATCGAGCACGAACAGCCCGCCGACCGCATGCGCCGCCGCGCCCACGCGGCGCAGGTAGGCATCGGGCAGGATCATGCCGCTGGCGGTCTCGACATGCGGCGCGAAAACCACCGCGGGCTTGTCGCGCGCGATCGCGGCCTCCACCTCCTCGATGGGCGCGGGCTCCCAGGGCGCCGTGGCGCCGTCGCCCACGCGGCGCGCCTTGAGCACCGTGCTGCGCGAGGCGATGGCACCCATGTCGAGAATCTGCGACCAGCGGTAGCTGAACCAGCCGTTGCGCAGGATGAGCACCGGCTTGCCGGTGGCGAACTGCCGCGCCACGGCTTCCATGCCAAAACTGCCGCCACCGGGCACGATCGCCAGGCTGTGCGCCCCGTACACCGCCTTCAGCCCGGCCGACAGCTCGCGCATCACGGCCTGGAACCGCTGCGACATGTGGTTGAGCGCGCGGTCGGTATACACGACCGAATATTCGAGCAGGCCGTCGGGATCGACGTTTGGCAGCAGGCCGGGCATGGATGACTCCTGGAACGGGTGAATGCGGAACGGGCCGCAGGCCCAAAAATGTAACAGTGATGGCGCCCGTGTGACATTTGACACAGAATGACCAACTCCATATAACCGATTCCGAGGAGGACCCCATGCCCAATCCGATTTTCCCTGGCGCGCAGTACAGCAACCCAGCGACCGTGACGGTCAGCAGTGATGCGGTGAGCGGCTCGATCAACGAAGGCGCGACGCTGCATGTGACCTTCACGCTGGATCACGTGCTGCCGGCGGACACGATGCTCAACGTCGTGCTCTCGACCAACGGCTCCTCGGCGGCGGATTTCGGCACCATCACCGCGCAGCCGCTGCTGCCCGACAGCTCTCCCGCAGCGGTGGCCGCCACCGTGAGCATTGTCGGCTCGGCGGCCGGCATCACGATCCCCGCTGGCGCCAAATCGCTGGTGATCTCGGTGCCGGTGCTGAATGCCCCGGCGGACCCCTTCGAAGGCCTGTTCGTCACCGGCTCGCAGACCGGCGACGGCCTGCTCAAGGATGCTTGGTACGTGTCCAGCGGCTCCATCGCCATCAAGGACGTGCCGGCGGTCACCAACACCGTCAACACCACCGCCGGCCAGGATCATCTGGTGGGCACGGCCGCCGTGGACTACTTCAACATCGGCGCGTCGTCCACCGCAGCGCCCGGCGCCGGCAACCTGGATGACGTGAGCGGCTTCACCGTGGGACAGGACAAGATCGTGCTGCCGTCCACGCTCAACGTCAGCGGCGCGGCCGTCAGCACGCTGAGCACGGTGGACATCAAGGACGAAGCCGGGTTGATCAGTGCCTGGACCGCGCTGAACGACTTTTATTTTCCCGGCGGCAAGAACTCGGTCTACGTCTTCAACTATGGCTCCGACAGCTATGTGGTGGGTGACGCCAATGGCGACGGCATCATCAATTCCTCGGGCGGCACGCAGGACATCGTGATCAAAATCGTCGGTGCCACGCTGACGGCTGGCGACCTGGTGGCGGCCGCGCCCTGACCGCGCCTTACCAGGTGTCCACCATCAAGCCGCCTTCGGGCGGCTTTTTGCTGGCGGCGCCGCTGAGCACGCGGGCGACAACGGCGCGCGTCTCGGCCGGATCGATCACGGCGTCGATCTCCAGCGTTGCGGCCATCTGGAGCGCGCAGCCGTCCTCATACTGCCGCGCGAGCAGTTTCTGGAACAGCGCCTCGCGCGCCGGGCCTTCCGGCGCGGCCTCCAGTTCCTTGCGGTAGCCCAGGCGTACCGCGCCCTCCAGTCCCATCGCTCCGCATTCGGCGCAAGGCCAGGCCAGCATCGCCGCCGGCGCGTGAAACCCTCCGGCCGTCATGCCCATCGCGCCCAGACCATAGCCCTTGCGCAGAATGACCGCGACCACCGGCACGCGCAGCTTGGCCGCCGTGACGAACAGGCGGCTGACATGGCGCACCTGCGCCGTCTTTTCCGCGTCGGGGCCGACCATGAAGCCGGGCGTATCCACCAGGCTCAGGATCGGCAGGCCATGCGCGTTGCACAGTTGCATGAAGCGCGCTGCCTTGTCGGCGGCATCGGCGTCGATGGCGCCGCCCAGGTGCGCGGGGTTGTTGGCCATCACGCCCAGGGGGCGTCCGTCGATCCGCGCCAGCGCCGTGTGGATGCCCCGGCCAAAGCCTTCGCGCAGCCACAGCACGCTGCCTTCGTCGGCAAGGCCGAGGACGGCTCGGCGCGTGTCGTACACGCGCAGGC
>DAIOSZ010000245.1:0-4220 GCA_036752305.1 Burkholderiaceae bacterium | reverse complement strand
TCTCGATGCGGGCGGCACTCAGCACGCCTTTGTTGCCCTCGTCGGCACCTTCCGCGCGGGCCTTCAGCCACTCCTGCACGATGATGGCGACGAAAGGCAGCGCGAATACCCCGCTGGACACCAGCACCGCCCAGATGCCGTTGTTGACGATCCAGGACACGAGGGTCAGGTAGTACTCCAGGTAGTCGGTCGTAAAAAGCGTCATGGCACCAATCTCCCCTCAGCCCTGCATCAGCAGGCTGATTTCCAGCGCCACGATGGCGACGCCGCCGGCGATCTCGCTGCGCACCAGACGGCGCCGTGCCTGGGCGTCGTCGCCCTCGCGCGCCAGGAGCCGGCGGCGCATCCACATCCATCCGCAGGCCGTCGCGCCGTACAAGCACAGCCGCCATACCAGGAAGTAGCCCGACGCGGCCGCCAGCCACTGCTCCCAGCCGGCCACGCTGCCGACGAGATAGATGCCGACGATGTTGGCGCCCACGGCAGCGGCAACGAGTACCGCCGTCCACAGCAGCGTCTTCGCCGCGCGCCGGCTGAACAGCCAGCGCGGCCGCAGCCAACTGGAACTCACCGGGGTCATGGGTTGCCTCCCGGATTGCCCCTCTGGAGCCGGTCGAGGCGGTCGGGAACCGGATCGCCCTCGTAGATGCCGCGCGAGCCCGCCGCACGCGTGCCGTGGCGCTGGATGATGGCCATCGGCGAGTTGTTCGCCAACTCGCGCCGCAACTCCAGTTCGGTCTTGAGGTTGCGGATCTCCTGGTCGAGCGTGTCGCTCTCGTGGTTCACGGCCTCGACCGCCAACTGGTTGGCCGCCACGTTGGGTTCCTTCTTGCCGGTCAGCAGGGTCCGCTGGAGCAGCAATGCCTTCTCCAGCACGGACGACAACGCGACCTCGGACGCGAGACGTCGCGCCAGCAGGTCTTGGTCTGGCTCGTCGCGCAGCGCCTCGATGACGCCGCGTGTAATGGGCAGCGAGGTGCTGCCGGCTGCATGCAGGTTCTCGAACGTCGTGTTGCGCGTCCCAGAGACCAGTTCCTGCAAGGCCTCCAGCTTGGTCTCGTACTCCTCCTGGATCAGCGGCGTCAGCCCGACGCCAGGCACGGTCTCGGTCTTGGTGCAGGAATCACACGTGCGCTGTACCTGTTCCCCGAGAACCCGCGTCGCCCATTCGGTCGCCTGCTGCGGCGACGTCCAGGTCTGGCAGGACAGGCTCGCGCAACTGGCGGGCGCGATGGAGGACGTGTCAGTCACGCTGCGCCCGTTGACCAGGTTGTAGCCCGCCCGCGTCACGTCACCGACCACCCGGATGGCCGACTGGCCCGCGCCGCCGGCATTGCTGCCGCCCACCCAGGGCACGCCGTCGTTGCCGCGGCGCGTCTCGGCCTGCTCGATCGCCGATACGGCATCCGTGCTCGACACCGCATCGCGCAGCGCCATGCCTTCCGCCATCTGGCTCCATCCGAGCTGGCCGCCCGCCGTCTCGGCCATCTTCTCGGCCATCGCGCGACACGTCAGCTTGGAGCGGTCGAAATCCAGCCTCGCCTGCAGCACACCATTGGTCAGCAGGTTGTACAGCCCCGGATCGGCACGCTGGATGATCAGCGCCGGCAGCGATGCCACGGCACTGGTCGCGCTCTGGATCACGTTGCTCATGATCTGCTGGAACCCATTCGTGATCCCATTGAGCTGATTGCGCAGCGTGGTCTGGATGCTCATGTCGCCGCAGATGAGGTTGCTGTTCCAACCCAGGCCGACCCCGATCGAACGCATGCCAGCGGCGCGGCCCATGGACACCGCACTGCCACCGCCGATCGAGTACATGACCTCATCGCCGATGACGGGGCCGCTGGTCTGGAAGCCGGCCTGCGCCCACGCGAGGCCACAGACCAGGGCGAGCGCGCCGGCTAGCGCCGTGGGGCGCAGCGGGCGGCGAACCTTGGCGGATGGGTTCATCAGTTCAGGACGCTTCATCGCCGTACCCTCAATAGAAATCGACGCTGCCGAGGAACACCTGGCCCCGGCGTTCGCAGCACGCATAGGGCCGCCACAACGCCCAGGCGTAGTCGCCTTGTTGGGCCTGTGTCAGGAAGCCGTTGCGCGGGAAGACCGTGCAGGACGAGGACAGGACGGGCGTGAGTTCCTGCCACTTGCCGGTCGAGGCATCGCCCTCCATCAGCGCGCCGGCCGGCCAGTAGCCATCGCGGGAGTTGGCGAGCAGCGGCTGATAGACGTGGATCTGCCCGCGGCGCGTGACCACATCGCCGGCCCGTTGGGCCACCACGGCACCGGCCTTGTGGTCGTCCGTCTGGTGCAGGAAGCCGCCGCGCGGATAGACGTTGCCCCAGAGGTTCAGGGTCGAGCGCGCGCCGACCTCGCGCATGCCCGGGATCAATGCCTCCGGGTACACCATCTCCGGTACGTTGTAGCGCCAGGCCGGCGTGTCCAGCGTACTGAGCAGGTACGGCATGAAGGCCGTGCCTGCGCCCTCGCAGAAATAGCCCGAGGACGAGACGAACTGGTTGAACACCTCGACGCCGGGGTGGCCGATGACGTCCGCGTTCTTGAACTTCGCGAGATTGTTTTCGTGATCTTCATTGGTGGTGCCGTCCCCGCCGGCCTGGGCCGAAGGGTTGGGCGTGCTCATGGCGCGCACTTCGACCCAGGGGTTCTCGCCGGTGTTCGAGTAGGACGAAACCACCGCATCGGGGATGTAGTGCCTGACCTTGACGGACGTGCGCACCGTGCAGCCGGTCCAGGTGCAGTAGAGCCAGTAGCAGATACCCACCACCCGGTACTCCAGGCAATCGGGCGAAGCCACTGAACCCACGATGGTCGCCGTGTTCAGGGCGTAGCTGCCCGTGGCGCTGAGCAGCAGCACGGAGGTGACGGCAGCCCGCATGCGGCGCAGAAGGTCGAATGAGCGGATCACGGTTCGGCCCTCCGGTGCTGTTCGATGCGCGCGATGGCGCGGGCCACGTCAGGCTCGCCATAGACCACGTAGCGCTGATCCACCACGACAGCCGGAATGGTGGTGATGCCCAGGCTCCATGCGTCGGCAACGCCCTGGTATTCGGTGGCGATGCGACGCTGGAGGTCAGCGCCCCCCTGGCTCAGCCGGCGCTTCACGATGGCTGTTGCCTGTCCGGGATCGGCGGGCAGCGCCGCAGAAAGCTCCGCTTCGATCCGGGGCGCTTCATCCAGCTCGATCAGCTGCTCGCCACCCATGGTCCTGACCGGGTGACGGCTGTCGGTGATGATCACCACATCGGCGGCGAAGCTGGCCGGGCTGAACACGGCCAGGGAAGCCGGCAGCGCAACGGCCAGGCCAAGGGTTCGCCAGCCCGATGCGAACCTGGATGAAGATGCTGGCATGTCGAGCGCCCCCAAGAGTTGTCAAGGGCCATAGTCAAACGCCGAACGCCATGCGGCCCCAACAAACAATGCGCATCGCGGACTGCCCGCATACCTGCTTGTCTTGCGCCAATGAAAAGCGGAGGCCGAAGCCTCCGCGTGGATCAAGGAGCCGGTGCCATTGCTACAGCAGGCCGGATTCCGCAAAGGAGAACGGGGCACCCTGGCCGACGATGATGTGGTCCAGTACCCGCACATCGATGAGCGCCAGCGCGGCTTGCAGTTGCTGGGTCAGCATGCGATCCGCGCTGGACGGCTCGGAGACGCCCGAAGGATGCTGGTGGGCGAAGACCACCGCGGCGGCATTCAACTCCAGCACACGCTGCACGACGACACGCGGATAGACCGAAGTCGCGTTGATCGTGCCCCTGAACAGCGGCTCGTAGGCCAGCACCTGGTGCAGGCTGTCCAGGAACACAGCGGCGAATATCTCATTGGGCTCAGCGACCAGTTTCAGACGCAGGTAGTCCCGTACAGCGGCCGGTTGGCTGAGGCACGGTCCAGCTTTGAAGACCCGTCTCTCCAGCAGCACGATGGCTTGCTGGATGATCCAGTCCTCGTGTTGGGCAGCGATGGCGGAAAGCGACTCCAGGCAGGAGTCATTGACGGCGAAAGACATGGCGAACCTCCAGACGGTGAGATCGGAGGGCACTCGCCCTGGGAGGGCAAGCCCTCCTGGGGAACGAACAAGGTGCATCCATCACCGCGGCAGCGGTGATCGTTCGCGGCCAGGATGCGAGGCGAACGGGGTTGTGGTCAGCGCAGCGGACTGCGCCGTAGCCTTGAAGACCGGGGCTACCTGGGCATGT
>DAIOSZ010000244.1:0-4263 GCA_036752305.1 Burkholderiaceae bacterium | reverse complement strand
ACCGGCATCACGGCGATCAGCAGGTAGGCGGTGATCAGCCAGGTCCAGCAGAACATCGGCATCTTCATCAGCGTCATGCCAGGAGCGCGCATGTTCAGGATGGTCACGATGATGTTGATCGAGCCCATGATGGAACTGGCGCCCATGATGTGCATCGCGAAGATGCCGGCGTCCATCGACGGGCCCATCTGCAACGTCAGCGGCGCGTACAGCGTCCACCCGGCCGCGGGAGCGCCACCCGGCATGAAAAACGAACCCGCCAGCATGATGGCGGCGGGGATCAACAGCCAGAAGCTGAAGTTGTTCATGCGCGCAAACGCCATGTCGGCGCAGCCGACCTGCAGCGGAATCATCCAGTTGGCGAAGCCCACAAAGGCCGGCATGATGGCGCCAAACACCATGATCAGGCCGTGCATCGTGGTGAGCTGATTGAACAGCTCCGGGTTCACCACCTGAAGGCCCGGCTGGAACAGTTCCGCGCGGATGAGCAGGGCCAGCACGCCGCCGATCATCAGCATGGTGAACGAGAACAACAGGTACAGCGTGCCGATGTCCTTGTGGTTGGTGGCAAAGACCCAGCGGCGCCAACCGGTCGGCGCGTGGTGGTCGTCATGGTGCGCGTGATCGTCGTGACCGGCGTGCGAATGGGGGAGAACTGCGCTCATGGTGAGACTCCGCTGATGCTCATTGAACTGGTTTGGGCGATGGGCCTGGATCAGCCGGCCGCCTTGATTTCCACGCGCCGCGCCTCACGGTCGGAACCCTGGCCCGCCGTGATGGCCTGCGGCTTCTGCAGGTCGATGCGCGCTTCGTCAACGCCTGCCGCCTTGAGCGCGTCGCGCACGGCGAACGCACGCTTCTTGGCCAGTTCGGCGTTCTGATCGGCGTTGCCCGTCGAATCCACGAAACCCGACAGCACGACCTTCTGCGCCGCGTTGGCCTTGAGGAAGTCCGCCGCGGCCTTGAGCGTGGCCTGCGCCTCGGGATCGAGTGCCGATTGGCCGGAGGCAAAGAAGATGCTGTAGGGCATGCCCGTCGGGGCGGCCGCCACCGGAGCGGGTGCGACAGCGGCGGTCGGAGCCGCTGCGGCCGCGCCGGCCATGGCCCCGCCGTCGGGGAACTTGCCGCCGCGTGCATTCAAAAACATCGCGGGCTGGATCACCTGGCCGGTCTTGTTGCTCCAGGCGTTGCGCGTGTAGGTCATCACGGCCGCCAGGTCGGTGTCGGACAGCTGCTTCCATGCCGGCATGGTGCCGTTGGCGCGGCCGTCGAGAATCGATTTCATCTGTTCGGCGTACGAGCCGAGCACGATGGGGCTGCCATCAAGCGCCTTGATCGGGCCGGCGCCCTTGCCATTGGCCTGGTGGCATGCCGCGCAGTTGGCGGCGTAGACCTTCTCGCCGCGCTTGACGAGATCATCCAGCGCCCACACCTTGCTCGGATCGTCCGCCTTCGCGGCCATCTTCTTCTTCTCGGCCGCCACCCAGGCTGAATAGTCATCGGCCGAGAGCACCTTCACGTGGATCGGCATGTAGGCATGTTCCTTGCCGCACAACTCGGCGCATTGGCCATAGAAGTCGCCGGTCTGCTCGGCGCGGAACCATGTGTCGCGCACGAAGCCGGGGATGGCGTCCTGCTTGATGCCGAAGGAGGGCACCATGAACGCATGGATCACATCGGTGGCCGTGGTGATGATGCGCACCTTCTTGTTGACCGGCACCACCAGCGGGTTGTCCACCTTCAGCAGGTAGTTGTCGCCCTGCGGCGTGCCGGCGTTGGACAACTGGCGCTGCGCGGGATCGAGCGTGGAGAGAAAGCCAATGCCCTCGCCCTCGCCGCGCAGATAGTCATAACCCCATTTCCATTGGTAACCGGTGGCCTTGATCGTGAGGTCGGAGTTGGTCGTGTCCTTTTGCGCCACCAGCACCTTGGTCGCGGGAAGCGCCATCAGGATCACGATGACGAAGGGCACGATGGTCCAGACGATTTCCACCGTCACCGATTCGTGGAAGCTGGCCGGCTTGTGACCCACCGATTTGCGATGCTTCCAGATGGAATAGAACATCACGGAAAACACCAGCACGAAGATGATCGAGCACAGGATCAGCATCATCCAGTGCAGCCAGTGCTGCTCGGCGGCGATGCGCGTGACGGGCGGGGGCAGGTTGAGCTGATTGACCGCCGGACCCCCCGGCAGATCGTTCACCGCGTGAGCCGCTGTGGCCATCCACGCCGTGGCGGCGAGCGATGCGCCGGCCAGCTTCTGAAAGAGATTGTTCATGAAATGCTTCACTCGTTACTGCCTCAAATCCTGGTGTCTGCTTCACGCACGCCAGACTGCCCCTCGAACGCCGTCCGATCTTCGCGCACGGCGCGCCGCATGTCGCGCGCCAGTTGAACGCGCTGCTCGGCCCGCACGAACTGCCCGATCATCACCTGCCGGCCGTCGCCGGAGACCGCGATGAGCGAACCGTCACTGGACGCCGGCTCAATGCGGACACCCGCGCGCCGGAACTCCGTGCGCTCAACCCGCCCCGCGCGTTCCCGTTCGACCACCAGCAGCGGACCGTTCAGGAAAACGCGGTCGCCATCGGTGGCGTGGCGCGCGTAAACCAGGCACGCCACCGTCAGCGCGGTCAGTTCCAGCACCGTGAAAGCCAGGATGAGCCTAGCCCCCTGCATCCAGAAAAACAGACCCACGCCCAGCGACGCCACCGCCAGGCAACCCACGCCCATGGCCAGCTGACGCGGCGCGAGCGAGCAGTTGCGCGCCAGCGACCAGCGCACGGACCGGCTCCACGCCGCATCGGATTCACGCAAAGCCGAAGCCAGGCTCACGCTTGCCACATCCTTTGATCTCGGTAACACACTCGGCAAAAACACACCCCACGGTATGCCAAAGCCCGGGGAAAAATGCGGCTCATTGTATCTGAGCGCAAAGGGACATTTTCCCGACTTCCCCCCGTCATGCCTGTTGCCCGCGCCCGCCAGGGAGCGAACGTTCAGCCCGCCCTGCCGCGCGGCCCGCGAGCGTTGTGCGCGCGCAACATGTCGCGCATGTCGGAAAGGGCCACCGCGGTTTCCGGTTCGAGCGCCGCCCTGGGGGCGGGTTTGATCGCGTGGCCATAGACGATTTCGAACGACATCGCGATGCGGCCATCCGTTCCCGCCCGCTCGGCCAGGGCCCGGAGCAGCCGCTCGCGCCAGCGCGGGGTGCGCAGTCCAGCGTACCGCGCCGGATGCAGGTTGCGCCCCAGGCCGCGCAACTCCGTCAGCAGCGCCGAGGGCGAAGGCCAGGTCAGCGTCAGGGGCTCCACATCCATCACCGGGCCGGAAAAGCCCGCGTGCACGAGCCGGTCGCCCCAGTCGTGCATGTCCACGAAATCCTGCGCGGGCGGCGGCCAGCCAGCCTGCGCGTACAGCGCGCGCAATTCCCTGAGCGTGTCCGGCCCCAGGCACGAGAACATCAGCACGCCATCCACCGCCAGCCAGCCGTGCCAGCGCGCCAGCAGGCCGCGCGCGTCGGCGCCGGCATGCAGCCGCATGTTGGACCACAGCAGTTCGGCCTGCCCTGGCCAAGCCACGCCGGGCCGCGCACCGCGCAGCCAGCGTGTCAAGCCGGAAATTGGCGCTTCATTTTTGATAGCTTCTGGTGGTCGATCTGCGTCAAGAAACGCCGAAAATCCTTGAGATTTCGGGTAGCGCCGCGCCAACAGCGCCCGTAGCGCTGCATCGGGAGGCGCGGCCGAATCGTCAAGCCATGTGGCGGGCGGCTGGCGCAGGATCGCCAGCCGGTCCTCCATACGCCGCGCCACCTCGGCATGCAGCCAGGGCGGCTGCGTCTGGCGGGCACTCAGGTGCGCCGCGCGTCGCGCCGCGGCGAGGTCAAGATCGGATCGATCACCTTGGGGTTCACCGGACAAGGCCATCGCACTGAGTATATTGAGCCGGTGCCGCACCTTGCCTCCCTGCTCTCCGTCTGGGCGGCCACGCCCTGCGCGGTCTGCCATGTCCCGGCCCGGGACAGCGTCTGCGCTGCCTGCGTGGAGCGTTTCGCCACGCCACGCCCGCGCTGCCCGGGCTGCGCCATCGCGCTGGCGCCCGGCGTGCCGCGCTGCGCCGCCTGCCTGCGCGAGCCCTTGCCGCTGGCCGCCGTGGTGGCCGCCGTCGACTACGACTACCCGTGGCAGGGGCTGATCGGCGAGTTCAAGTTTCGCGAGCGGCCCGGCTGGGCGGGCTTTCTGGCCCGTTTGCTGAGTCGCG
>DAIOSZ010000243.1:0-4276 GCA_036752305.1 Burkholderiaceae bacterium | reverse complement strand
CACCAGCGCCGCCGCCGCCGCGCCGGCGCTCACCTACGGCTGGGACGCCAGCGGCCAGCGCGTGCGCAAAGTGCTGCGCAGCAGCGACGGCTCCCTCACCCGCACCAGCCACTACCTGATCGACACCGCCCACGCCTGGCCGCAAGTGATCGCACGGCGCAGCACCGACACCAACAGCGCCGGCCAGACCCTGTCCCGCCAGATCACCGCCTGGCACTGGACAACCGGCGCCACCGCCACCCCCACCGGCGACAGCCTGGTGCGCCAGGTTCGCATCGATGCGGCCACCGCTCAGAGTCCGGGACCGGTCCTCCAGGCCGATCTGCTGCCCCTGGCCGGCCACCTGGGCACCAGCCTGGGGGCGGTGGATGCGGCCGGGCAAGTGCAGGAAGCGGTGGCCACCGACGCGTTCGGGCAGCTGCGCCTCGCGGGCAGCCCAGCCAATCCGGGAGGCGCCACCAACGCCCCCGCCGGCGGCTGGCAGCAAAGCCATCTGTTTGCGGGGGAGTACTGGGATCAGGACAGCCAGTTGCTGTACCTGCGCGCGCGCTGGTACGACCCGCAGATCGGGCGGTTCATCAGTGCGGATCCGTTCGAGGGGAGGCAGAGGGATCCGAGGAGCTTGAACCGTTATGGGTATGCGCATGGGGATCCGGTGCATGGGAGGGATCCGAGTGGGCGCATGAGCCTGGCAGAGACGTCTGCTGTATCGGACATCCAAGGCCTGATGTCTGTTGCTAGTCGCGTCGGGACGGTTCTCAACATCCACAGTAGGGTCAACTCGACAATCGAACCGGTGATGGGTATTCGGCAGTTGCTGGTTATGTTCGAGGGTGATCTGACGACAAGCACACCGCGCAGCATTCCAACAAGGATTGATTTCTCTGAAGCTGCCGAGAAATTCGTGCGAGGAGCAACGAAGGCGATCAGCATTGGCAAGACGGACTGGGTGACTGGTTACGTTGCTGACTATGGGGCAGGTAAGCGGATGTCTGCCTATGTCATCTACTTGCCAGTGCTGGTGCCTCAGTTTCCTACTTTGGTGAGCACTGGCAGGTCGATTAACGGGAAACCCGTCAAGGTAGGCTTGGGTGCGCCTGGGGGAAAGATTGGATCGCTGGGTGGAGTTGGGGTCGTGATGGGCAAAGAGCGCCAACTGTTCCGGATGGATATTGGGCTCACGCCGACGGGGCACATCACGGGACGAGGGTTCGAACTCGACACCTTCAACGAGCCACCCTTTAGCTTTCACGTCTACAGGTGGCATGGAGGTCCGCGATGACTACCAGCGACAGCTACAGGATTGGTGTTGATGCTTTGCAGTTCTTCGGTGCGGAGCCCTCGGAGCAGCTAAGAAGCTATCGGAGGCTGAACGCCGTTTCTCAGCCGAACTTCTTTCCTCAGAAGCGCGACGAGGATCTTGGTTGCGATTATTTCTTTGGTGTGGCGTGCGTATTCAAGACGTTCGCGGGCTCGCTGTCTGACAAGTTTCTCTCGGCAGAAGATGCCGATCACCTTGAGGACTTCAATCATCGCTTGAATGTGTTCATGCAAGATGGAACCGCCGCCGAGTGGTCGGAGGCGGGTGTCGTAGAAGGGATCGTCTGGCAAGCCCTACGTGACAACGCAAGACAGGCGCTTGACCAGCTCGGCGAGCCTGTGGCGAGAGAGGCTGCGATCTTTGATATTGACGCGCTGATAGATCCAGATGAATTTCGAACGACCGCGGCGGCGAAGACGCTCTTGGCGACTCGAACGTCGTCCGATTAGCGGCGAACAATCGGAACAATCGGGGTCGGATTCCAATTTCCTGAGAGAGAAACCTTCCCCAACCCGCGCTGCGCGCGGGGGTGAGCTGCTAAGCCGAAGAAGAAGGGCCGCTGATCGCGGCCCTTCTTCTTGGTCAGCGTGACTGCTGGGCGAGCATGGCCTCGATCACGTCCATCACGGCGCGCTGGCGCGGCTTGGGCAGCTCGCTGATGCGCTGCAGCTGCTGTTCCAGCTTCGGCGCGCGGCCGCGCTTGCGGGCGCTGGGAAACCGCCATGGAAGACTCGCCGATCCCGATCACGCTGTACCTCACCGATGGCCAAGCCTGGGCCTTCGCTCAGTTCCTCAAGCGCGCTGGCTTCGATGACTACCGGCGCCTGGCCGTCGACGAAGCCGAGGCCTACGACATGCTCGACGCCGGCGAGAAAGTGCGCGCCCATCTCGGCTTGGCCGGCTACGCGCCGCGCTGAGACCGAAGGCGGCTAAGAGGAAAAACCTCTCCTTCTTAGCCGCCGTCCGGGCCGCACGCCCGGGCCTATGATGGCGCGCGAGAGCTTGGCAAAAGTGCGTCTAGGAAAATTTCTCCTTCTCCTCTGGCTGTTCGCCTGCGCGAGCGGCGCGCAAGCCGTTGCTGCGCCTAGAGAAATTGGCTTCGTGCACGACGAGTGCGTGTCGGGGCGAACAATCTACGCATATGCGCATGGCGATCCGGTGCATGGGACGGACCCAAGTGGGGAAATGAATGCCGGCGAGGCCGGTGCGGTAGCGGGGGGTGTCGGAGCACTCAGCACGCTGTCGCTACCTGCGATCGGCACGTACCTTGCGACTGCCAAAGCGACGCACCTGGCCATTGCGAGCGTGCCGTTCATGGCCATGCATGGCCCGCGGGTCACTCAGTTCATTCAAGGATCGGGAAGAGCGGGCTTCGATGCGCTGCAACGGAGCGTATTCATGGTGGCGCGCGGCGCCGCTGCGTCTCAGCAGCAGATTCAAAGTGCCTGGAATGTTGGAACGAACTACACCTCTGTCCTGAATCAGACGATGGGAGCCCGTGCAAGCCAGTACGGCTATCAGATCCATCGCTTGTTGGAGGGGACGGGATCGCGATTGCCGGCGTCAGTGTCCCAGTCGTTGGCCAACATGGCTCCTACGCCGATCACGCCGCACCTAGCTATTTCTAGACTTCACAGCACCAACATGTTTGTCGGGCAGTCCATGACGGTGCGACAGTACCTTGTCTCACTCAACAACACCGGAAGACTGACTGTAGAACAGTGGTTCAAGCTTGAAGCGGAAATCTGGGCGCGGGCAATGCAAGGGCAGCAACTCACCCCGCAATTGGTGCGCGAACTTCTGTCGGCAGTATGAAGAAATTTGCAGTCGCTGTGGTCGTTCTGTGTCCGCCAACGACAAGATGGCAGGCGCTTGGCGGAATGGTGTCGAAGCAACCATGGCCCCTGGAGGTCGAGGAGATGCTGTCCAAGCTGGGCGGCGATCTAACCTCGCCCTTCACCAAGTGGCCTGTCTTCTTGCTTCCGGAGCAGATAGAAGCGGCTCGTCTTGCTGCTCAGAAGCTTCGTGAAATGGGAATGCCTCCCGTCTTGGAATACGGAACGGTCAGAAATCCATCGGCTGACAACATTGGATCTGTCAACTGGTACAGCGTCTTGTATCCGGACAGCGGTGATGGATTCATCACGCAGGGTATGTTTGAGAATGAGTGGCCCTGTGGCCTACCGACTCCCGAGCGTGTGACGGGTGTGCATGGCTGCAGTTTGCGCAAGAGGCAACTGCGCAAATTAAAGGTGGGCCAGCGAGACAAGATCAAATCATCGGATTTCCTCTCGGCATCAAGTCCTTTCTATTCGTTCCCATGGCAGAAGCTGGTGATCACGGCGCGGCTTCGCGACGCGTTGCTCGATAGTGGTTTCAGCGGCTTCTCTTTCTTGCCCATTGCGGGCGAAAAAGCTTCGGCTGAGGACATGTTGCTGGAAGTCGGCTCATGCAGTACGGACTCAAAAGAGTGGTTTCAATGGGTCATAGATGCTCGGGCGCACCCCAAGCCGATTACTGATTTCATCTCGGTTAAGCGAGCTGACGGAAGGCAGGACTGCAGCATCTGCGGTCGCAAGACAGGTGATGCTCAGCGAACCCCTCTGTTCGAAGAAAGGCTGTTGGACAGCGCTGCGGATGTGCAGGTTTGCGACGAGTTTGTGCTACCTGATGGGCAGCGAATCATGAACGACTTTGGCGGGGAACTCCTTGCGAGCGGTCGCTTCGTTGAGTTCTGCGTTAGGAACAAATTCAAAGGGCTTTCAACTCTTAAGGGGAGGGCCCCGAGCTTCGTGGCCCTGTATTTCGGGCCTGCGCTGTAGAGGTCATAGCCCGAGCCGCTGCAGCGCCTCGACCGCCGCGATGATCGGGATACCCGCGTAGCTTCCGAGCGGCAGCAATGTATTGACCCAGCGGTTTCTACACGGGTCAGGCTGCTAAGGCATAAGCCTCAGC
>DAIOSZ010000242.1:0-4396 GCA_036752305.1 Burkholderiaceae bacterium | reverse complement strand
CGCTCTCCAGGGAGGCACGAACCGTCACTTTCTGCACTGAAATCAAAAGGACCCCTGATGCGGCGCGGGCTGATGTCGAGTGCCGCGCAACGCAAGCCGGCGGCGCCGATGTCGGCGACGGCGCGGGCAGAAATCGAGCACCTGCTGGGGCGGCTGGCGCGGCACGACCCGCGGGCGGCGCTGCCGGCCCTGTAGCGGCTAACGCGCCCTCTTCGGCGCCTTGGGCGTGCCCGTCACCCGCGGTGGCAATCCGGTGTGCTGCGTCAGCATCCGCCCCTTGGCCGGGGCTGCCGCCTTGCCCACCACCGGAGTGGAGTTCTTGCGCCGCGCGCTCTGGTAGCTGCCATCGGTGATCGGCTGGAAACTGGGGATCAGGTGGTGCTTGCCGTTGCCGATCAGGTCGGACCGGCCCATGGCCTTGAGCGCCTCGCGCAGCAGCGGCCAGTTGTTGGCGTCGTGGTAGCGCAGGAAGGCCTTGTGCAGGCGGCGGCGCTTCTCGCCGCGCACGATGTCCACCGTGTCCAGCGGGTCAGCGCTGGAACGCCGCACCTTGCGCCGAGCATCGGTGAAGCGCAATCAAACACACGTGCTGCGGTGCGCTCAGCCCGATCTTGGCGGTCTCCTGCTCCGCGATATGGGCGACCAGTTGGCCGGCGCGACGGAAAAGAAATCCAGGCCGCGCATGAAGCTGCGCCAGTGTCGACACCTCGCCGCCCTCACAGGCGTCCGGTTCAGCGGAGGCTCGTTCCCGCGACGCGTTCGCGTCTAATGTTCTATGGCCCATAGCGCTTCCATGCAAGCTTGCAATCATCCCATAATTAGATTTAGTATGTAGGCTTACAAACAATATCCGCTAGCGGCGAGCAAGAATTGTGACCATTCCAGACTGCCTCGGAGCTCCAGCTTCGACACGCCCGCCTTCGTGGACCTTACCCAAAGGCGCGTGGGACACGCACTTCCACGTGCTCGGGCCACAGTCGCGTTTTCTCTATGCGCCGAACCGCAAGTACACGCCGCCGGATGCCCCACTCGATGCATGCATGCGCATGCATGACGTGCTGGGCATCGAACGGGGCTTCGTCGTGCATGCCAACACGCACGGATTTGACAATTCGGTCGACCTGGACGCCGTTGCCCAGTCAGCAGGCCGTTACCTGGCCGTGGTGCGACTCGATGCCAGCGCCACCCCCGCAGCTTGCAAGGCATTGCATCAGGCGGGCGCGCGTGGCGTTCGCTTCGCATTCAATCCGCAGCATGGCGGCGAATTGGATCTGAAAGTTTTCGATCACGTCATGCGGTGCATCGACGGCCTCGGCTGGTTCGTCGAACTTCACTTTGCTGGCTCGGCGCTGCCCCACCTGCGGCCATGGATCGCCAACATCCCAGCGCCGGTGGTGATTGACCACTTCGGCCGCATCGACCCCGGCCTGGGGATGGACCAGGCGCCCGTCAGGGCGCTGCTGGACCTGGCCGCTCACCGGCATATATGGATCAAGTTGACTGGTGCCGATCGCATCTCGCGGCTCGGGCCTCCGTATGCGGACGTCCAGCCGATTGCACAGCGCCTCGTCGAGGTGGCCGCGGACCGTCTTCTGTGGGGCAGTGATTGGCCCCACACCGGCTACTTCGATCCGCAGCGAATGCCCCATGCCGGCGGCCTCCTGGATGCGCTGTGCACCTTCGTTCCTCAGGCGGATCTGCGTGATCGCATCCTCGTCGACAACCCCCTGCGCCTGATTGGCGCAACTTGACCACCCACCACCAACATCCCATCCGAGGAGACAACATGAATCACCCCCGCAGACGCGCCACCCTCACCTGCCTGGCGGCGGGCCTGCTGACCGCAGCACTGCCCGCCGTCTCGGCTGCCGCCTATCCCGACAAGCCTATCCGGCTCGTCGTTCCATTCCCGCCAGGCCAGGGTGCGGACATCCTCGCGCGCCTGATCGGCCAGCACCTGGCCGCAGCGCTCGGGCAACCGATCGTCGTCGAGAACAAGGTTGGGGCCGGCGGCATCATCGGCACCGCCTTCGCCGCCAAGGCCGCGCCGGACGGATACACGCTCTACATGGGATCGAGCGGCCCGTTGGCCATCGGCCCTCATGTCTACAAGGCTGTGGGCTTCGACACGCTCAAGGACTTTGCCCCGATCTCCAATATCGCCTCGGTCACGCAGGTGCTGGTGACGGCGCCAGCCTCGCAACTGGCGTCCGCCAAGGATGTCGTGGAGCGTGCGCGCGCTCAACCCGGGATGGTTCCGTTCGGATCGGCCGGCAGTGGGACGACCAGCCATCTCACGATGGAGTTGTTCACGCAGATGAGCGGCATCTCGCTGAGTCACGTGCCGTACAAGGGCAGCTCGACGTCCATGATCGACGTGATGGCGGGCCGGGTGCCCTTGATGTTTGACTCGTTACCCGGTGTGCTGACGAATGTGAAGTCGGGCTCATTGCGGGCGATCGCGGTCGCCTCGGCGCAGCGCGACCCGTTGCTTCCGAACGTTCCGACGGTCGCGGAGTCCGGCGTCCCCGGCTTCGCCACCAGCGGATGGATTGGCCTGCTGGCACCGGCTCGCACACCGCCGCAGATCGTGGATCAGCTTCATACTGCCGTCGCCAAGGCACTCAAGAGCGAAGCCGTGAAAAAGCGAATGTCCGAGCTCGCGTTCACGCCGATCGGCAACTCGCCTGCTGAGTTTCAGACTTTTCTGAGCAAAGAGGTCGCGCTCTGGGGCGGCGTTGCAGCCAAGGCTGGTGTGCAGAAGGAGTGAAGCCGATGCAACCGTTCATCTACTGCGCCTCGGCAAGTCGCGTCATCTTTGGCTCGGGCTCCGTGGGGCGGGCTCCGGACGAAATCGACCGCCTCGCCGCCAAGCGCGTGTTCGTGATCGGGACGCCCAGTGCGTTGGGCCCGGTGAGTCCAGTGTTGGCCCAGCTCGGCGCCCGCGTCGCCGGGATCTTCGACCGGCCCGAGCCCCACGTCCCGGCCGGGCTCGCAGAGGAGGCGCGCCGAACTGCGCAAGCACTCGGTGCCGACGCCTGCCTGGTGATCGGCGGCGGATCTGCCATTGGCCTCGGAAAGGCGGTGGCGCTCACCTCCGGGCTGCCGCTGATTGTGGTTCCGACGACCTACGCCGGGTCGGAGATGACCTCCATCTATGGGATCACGGACGGGGGCGTCAAGCGCACCGGTCGTGATCCCCGAGTGCTGCCACGCACGGTTCTCTACGATCCGACGTTAACGATGTCACTGCCCTCGAACCTGTCGGCCAGCAGTGGAATGAATGCGATCGCACATTGCGTTGAAGCCTTGTACGCGCAAGATGGCAACCCCGTCATTTCATTGATGGCCGAAGAAGGCATCAGGGCCCTGGCCCAGGCCTTGCCAGGGCTGGTGGCCTGCCCCAATGACGAGAACGCTCGTACGCTCGCGTTATACGGCGCGTGGCTTGCAGGAACCTCGCTCGGGTCGACCACCATGGCTTTGCACCACAAGGCGTGCCACGTACTGGGCGGAAGCTTCGATCTTCCCCATGCAGAGATGCACTCGGTCGTGTTGCCGCACGCAGCGCACTACAACCGCGAGGCGGCGCCCGGAGCGATGAATCGCGTCGCACGGGCGCTGGGCTCGGACGAGGGGCCGGCTGGCCTTTTTGAACTGGCGCAGCGCCTTCAGCTGCCACGCTCGCTGGCATCCCTCGGCATGCCGGAGAGCGGTCTCCTGCATGCGGCACAGCAGATCACCGCGGCCCCCTACCCGAACCCCGCGCCCCTGAGCTTCGACGGAGTCCTCGCACTGTTGCAAGCAGCGTGGTCGGGCGTTGCGCCCGGTACGGTCACCTGAAGCGAGGTAGCGTCGTGGCGACGTGTGCAAGTCCCCGCGGCTCACGCCATCCCTTACCTCGCCGCGGGCGCCGTCGTCTTCCTCGAGCTCGGTAGCGACCGCTGGAAGCACACTCAGGGGCACCTCGTCCAAAACTGCCCTCAGGTGGAAGCGTGTACTTGGGGGCATCAACGCCTGTAACGAGCGTGCGGTTCAACGGTTCGGGCGGGGAAGGCCCTGGGTAGCCGACGCAATGAGCTGGAGAGCAGCAAGCTAGCGAACCTCAGCCTTACTCGCTGAGCGACTGGCGAACACGATCGGGTTGGGACCAGGGGTTACCGGATCGCGCCGGCGGTAGGAGGGTATCGAGTTGACGGCAGCTAACGGGGTCCATTTGATTTCAGTGTCAAAAGTGACGGTTCGCATCGCCAGCAACGGCGCGGCCCTCGGCCGGTAAGTTGTTGATTTCACAAGGATTGCTGTTCGGTCTGGCGCGGCGTATCTTTGGCTGCTTCCCGGGAGACGAGGAGCAACCGAAATGCAAGGCTGGCAGACCCCATACCTTGGCCTGCGC
>DAIOSZ010000241.1:0-4506 GCA_036752305.1 Burkholderiaceae bacterium | reverse complement strand
GGGCCGCCGGGATCGGCACGCCATGCACGTCGTCGCCCCAGAGCATGGAGCGCAGTTCCTCGAAGATGTAGATCAGGCCAAAGGTCAGCAGCACCTGATCGAGGTGATCGCGGTCGTAGAAATGACGAAACAGCAGGCGCTCCAGCAACAGGCCCAGCGCCACCGCGATGGGAATGCCCACCCCGATGGCGAGGAAAAAGTTGCCGATCTGGCTGGTCAGCCACCAGGCGATGTAGGCGCCGAGCATGTAGAAGCTGCCGTGCGCCAGGTTGACCACGCCCATGATGCCGAAAATCAGCGTCAGGCCGGCGGCCAGCATGAACAGCAGCAGCCCGTACTGCACGCTGTTGAGGATCTGAATGAGGAAATTCGCCAAGTCCATCCTGAGCTTCCATCGCGCGGCCAAAGCGCGCGTCACGCCGCCTTGTCAAGCCAGACGGCAGCCCGTGCCGGGATCGGCCAGCGCCTTGGCCGCCACGCCAATGACCTTGTTCTCGCCCTTTTCCACCACCCGCAGATACATGTCCTGCACCGGATTGTGCTGGCGGCTCATGGTCCACTTGCCGCGCGGGCTGTCGATGTTGGCCGACTCCAGCGCGGCGTACAGCGCCTTCTTGTTGGACAGGTCACCCTTGACGGCCGCCGCACCCTGCAGCAGCAACAGACCGGTATCGTAGCCCTGAACCGCGTACACGTCGGGCTGGAGGCGAAACTTCTTCGCATAGGCCAGGCGGAACGCCTTGTTGCGCGGCGACTCCAGCGTGTCGCTGTAGTGCATGGTGGTGACGATGCCCTCGGCGGCGGGGCCCGCCGCGTCGAGCACGCCCTCGGTGAGAAAGCCCGATCCGTACAGCGGAATCTTGTCCTTCAGCCCGGCCGCCGCGTAATCCTTGATGAACTTGGCCGCGCCGCCGCCGGCAAAGAAGCAGGCCACGGCGTCGGGCCGGAGCGAGCCGATCTCGGTCAGCAAGGCCTGGAATTCGACGTTGGGAAACGGCAGGCCGAGTTCCTTGACGATGGTGCCGCCCGCCTTGGTGTAGCTGTCCTTGAAGCCCTCAAACGCCTCGTCGCCGGCGGCGTATTTCCAGGTGATCCACACCGCCTTCTTGTGGCCCCGGTCCACCATCGCCCGGCCCAGGGCCAAGGTCGGCTGGGCATTGGTAAACGAGGTGCGAAACACGTTGGGCGCGCACAGCGCCCGCGTGGCCGCGTGCACGCCAGCATTGGGGATCAGCGACAACACGCCGGTGTCGCGCGCCACCTTGTGGATGCCCATCTGCACACCCGAGTGCACCGTTCCGACGATCACGTCCACCTTGTCGCGCTGCGCCAGCTTGGAGGCGTTTTCCACGCCCTTGGACGGCTCCGACTCGTCATCGACCTTGAAGAACTCCACTTCGCGGCCGCCGAGCGCGCCGCCCTTTTCATCCAGCGCCATGCGAAAGCCGTTCTCGATGGCCACGCCCAGTTGCGCGAAGGTCCCCGTATAGGGAAGCATCAGGCCCACGCGCAGCTTGGCGGACTGCGCCCGCGCAATGGCAGGCAGCAGCAGCCCGGTGCTGGCGGCGCCCACGAGGGCGGCGGAACGGGAAAGCAGAACGCGGCGGTTGATCATGAAAGCCAGTCTCCTGT
Source organism: Burkholderiaceae bacterium (assembly GCA_036752305.1). Classification (GTDB taxonomy): domain Bacteria; phylum Pseudomonadota; class Gammaproteobacteria; order Burkholderiales; family Burkholderiaceae_C; genus DAIOSZ01. The sequence goes on along the minus strand of DAIOSZ010000241.1, from coordinate 2,874 downwards.
GGATGGCACACATTGAAAACGACATGCACTATAAAGCACACATGCACTATAAATCATATTTCGCAGGCCTTCACATCTGGTATACCCTAGCCAGGCTGAAGCAGTCACCGTGAATGCGCAGGTCGCGACGGTGTTTTTCAGCCTTGCCCCAGGTTTTTCCCGCATGCTCCACCATGACCGTTCAAGCCAACGTTGATCCGGCCGAACTCGCCAAGTTTTCCGATCTCGCCCACCGCTGGTGGGACCCCGACAGCGAATTCCGTCCGCTGCACCAGATCAACCCCTTGCGCCTGGGCTGGATACAAAGCCATTGTCCGCTGCCTGGCAAGCAGGTGGTGGACGTGGGCTGCGGCGGCGGTATCCTGTCGGACGCCATGGCCCGCGCCGGAGCCCAGGTACTGGGCATCGACCTGGCGGACAAGTCGCTGCGCGTGGCGCAACTGCATGCGCTGGAGACCAACACGCCCAACATCCGCTACCAGGACATCAGCGCCGAAGACCTGGCGCGCGAGCGCCCCGGCGAATTCGACGTGGTGACCTGCATGGAAATGCTCGAACATGTGCCCGACCCCGCCTCGGTCGTGCGCGCCTGCGCCGAGATGGTCAAGCCCGGAGGCTGGGTGTTCTTCTCCACGCTCAACCGCAACCCCAAGTCCTTCCTGTTCGCCATCGTCGGCGCCGAGTACGTGCTCGGCCTGCTGCCGCGCGGCACGCACGAATACGCGCGCATGATCCGCCCCAGCGAACTCGCCGCCGATTGCCGGCGCGCCGGCCTGGACCTGCAGGCCACGCGCGGCATGGAATACAACCCGCTCACCCGCCGCTACTCCCTCAGCGGAGACACGAGCGTGAACTACCTGCTCGCCACGCGGCGCGGCGCCTGACATGCTCCCGCCCGCCCCCGGCGCGTTCGCGCGTGCACGCGCGCTGCTGTTCGATCTGGACGGCACCCTCATCGACAGCGCGCCCGACCTGGGCGCCGCCGTCGACCGCATGCGCACCCAGCGCGGCCTGCCCTCGCTGCCGCTCGACACCTACCGCCCGATGGCCGGCGCCGGCGCACGCGGCATGCTGGGCATTGCTTTCGGCCTGACGCCCGAGCACCCCGACTTTGCCGAGCTGCGCGAGGAATTTTTCCGCAACTACGAATCGGCCATGACGGTGCGCACGCGCGTCTTCGACGGCGTGGCCGAGCTTATCGACCGGCTCAACGCGCGCGGCCTGCCCTGGGGCGTGGTGACCAACAAGGCGCGGCGCTTCACCGAACCGCTGACGCGGCAGATGGCGCTCTTTGCCACCGCGGGCGCCATCGTCAGCGGCGACTCCACGCCCCATGCCAAGCCCCACCCCGCGCCGCTGTTCGAAGCGGCGCGCCAGCTCGGCTTGCCGCCGCACGCATGCGTCTACGTGGGCGACGACGAACGCGACATCGTCGCCGGCCGCGCCGCCGGCATGCCCACCATCGCCGCCTGCTACGGCTACCTGGGCGCGCAAGCCGACGTCGCCGCCTGGGGCGCCGACGCGGTCTGCCACCGGCCGGGCGATCTGCCCGCTTGTCTGGGGTGGTAGCGGGCCGGATCGCCGACGGGGTGGCAGGGGGCGTCAGATCGACGGCGCGACCGCTTCAAAAGCCATAGCTGCTGGTGGACCATTTATGGGCGCTACAGGCCGAAAATATCCTTGAAATCGGCCACCCAACGGTCGGCGCCCCCCGGTTCACCCTTGATTTTGTAGATGGTATGACAAAACCGTAGACGTCTCTACAAAATCACGAATCGCCGCCTGGCGCAAAGCTCCCTCAAGCGCCGCAGGCGGCGTCAGCGCATTCCGCCGAAGGCCACGGCCATGTAGAACAACACCGCGCCGATGCACAAGAAAAAGCACATCATCCCCGCCAGGGCCGCCAGTCCGGACCCCTTGCGCGCATAGAACAGCAAGGCGGCGCTCGCCACCAGGCCGAGCCCGAGAAAAAACCCTCCCTCGACTCGTAGGCCCACCGTCAGATAGAACAGGCCAAACAGAAGCGCGGGCACCCCCAGGAAGACCTCGGCAAACGTGATGGGTTGGCGCTTGGCCCGGGCGCGATCGTCCTGGGGCATCCAGGCGCCGGGGCCGAAGGACGCACCGCAATGCGGACACGACGCAGGCGTCGGCCCCTCGGGCAAGGACTGGTGGCAAGCGGAGCAGGTGAGCATGAGACCTCTCATTCAGCGGGTTCGACAATGCATGATATCCCCGCTGCGCAGGGGCGGCATGAGATTGCCGACTATCGCTTCACATTCGATAGCTGGCCGTGGTTGCCAGATGGGCAATACGGGCCAAAAACATCCTTGAAAATGGCTCCCCAAACGCCCTCCCGGCCTTGTCGAGCAATATTTTTGTAGATCACGTAACAACAATGTAGATGCATCTACAAAATTATTCAGAATGACCTGGCATCCGGTGATTTTTGGCCAATTTTCATAGAACAAAACCGCCATTAGGCCAATGGATACGACCATGGTCAGCTATTGTTTTGATATGAATGCGGGATTGCCACCGCAGAGTCAACCCTGCGCCAGCATGCCCTGCCGCTCGATGAAGCTGACCACCTCGGCCAGGCCTTCGCGGGTTTTCAGGTTGGTCATCACGAAGGGCCGGGCGCCGCGCATGCGCAGGGTGTCGCCGCGCATCACCTCCAGGTTGGCGCCCACGTGGGGGGCCAGGTCGGTCTTGTTGATGACGAACAGGTCGCTTTTGGTGATGCCGGGGCCGCCCTTGCGGGGGATTTTTTCCCCGGCGGCCACGTCGATGACGTAGATCGTCAGGTCGCTCAGCTCGGGGCTGAAGGTGGCGGCCAGGTTGTCGCCGCCGCTTTCGACGAACACGATGTCG
>DAIOSZ010000240.1:0-4510 GCA_036752305.1 Burkholderiaceae bacterium | reverse complement strand
CATGTCGATCCCGCATTGGCCGGGTTTCCGCGCTTGGTCCAGGAGAGCGAGAAAACCTTGTTGGGCGTGCAAAATGCCGTCGCCGCGCTGCAAGGTGTCGCGCAAGGGGCGGGACGGGACTTTGGACAGGCGGCGCGCAGCGTCGAGCGCGTCACCGAGCGCATTCAAGGCAAGGATGGCTTGCTCGACAGCGCCGATCAGGCCGGCCAGGCCCTGGTGGATATGGCTTCCAACGTCAACAATCAGACGCTCCCCCGCCTGAATCGGGCGGCAGATTCGGTGACCAAGACGGCCCGCGGCCTGGGCCACGCCGCCCGTGGTCTGGGCGACAACCCGAGCGCGCTGCTGCTGGGTATTGGGGCCATCGAGCCGGGTCCAGGAGAAAGCGGCTATCGCTACAAGGACGAAAAGCCATGATGCCCTTCACTCCCGCCCGTGCGCATGTGTCTCCCAACCGCCGTGCCGCCATCGCACTGCTTGCCGTTGCACCGTTTGCCGGAGGGTGTGCCAACATTCTGCCGGCCAAGCCGGAGCGGCCGCTCGTGTTCGACTTCGGCCCGATGCTCGTACCTCCAGGCGGCGCCAGGGCCCTTGGCCTGCCTCTTGCGCTCGGCGAGATCGAGGTGACCCAGGCACTCGACTCTTCCGCCATGCTCTACCGCCTGCGCCCCGAGGCCCAGCGCTTGCGTCCCTTCGCGAGCGCGCGCTGGAGCGCGCCGCCGGCCGAATTGGTCCGCCAGCGCCTGCGCGTGTGGCTGGCGCAAGGCCGGCCCGTCGTCAACATTGGTGACACCCTGGTTGTCCACCTGTTGCGCATCGAACTGGAAGAGTTCAGCCAAATGTTCGAGACGGAGCGTGTCAGCACCGGCCAACTCGTGCTGGGCGCTTCGCTGACACGGCGTACCCCAAGTGGCGAGGTCCCGGTCGCGCAGCGGCAGTTCGCGGTCTCGCGCTCCGCGCCCACGGCCGATCCCACCGGCGGCGCCATTGCCCTCGCACAGGCCGTGGACGCCGTGGCTGCGGAACTGGCTGGCTGGCTGGATGCGGTGATGGTCAGGTAGTGCCAGACGCGCCGGGTGACGGCGCATCCCCGGCGTCCGCTGGCCGCGCCAGCCACCGGCTCAGAATGTGCGTGAGTTCGGCCAGCCTCAATGGCTTGGCAAGGAAGTCATCCATCCCCGCGTCATGGCAGTTGCGCACGTCGTCGTTGAACGCACCCGCGGTAAGCGCAACGATCGGGATACGCGGCAGGCCGTGCGCATGTTCCCACTCGCGCCAGGCGCGCGTGGCCGACAGCCCGTCGAGCACGGGCATCTGAACGTCCATGAGCACCAGTCGCGGCCGAAGGCCTTGCTTGAGCATGTCCAGCGCCAGCGCTCCGTTTTCACAACTGGTAAATCCGCGCCCGAGTTTGGACAGCAAGGATTCGACCAGCTTGCGGTTGATCGGATTGTCTTCCACGATCAGCACTTCGGCGTCCGCGGCCAAAGGCATCGTCGGCGCGGCCGGCAGGGCGACCGGGCAGGGCGGCGGCACCGCGACGTAGGACGGAGATGGGGGAGGCGCCGGCATGGCTTCGCGCAAGCGGCGCGGTCCAGCGTCGGTGGTTGGCACTGGCACGGCGTGCGCGCGTACCGTGAACCAGAATCGCGAGCCCTGGCCGACGCGGCTCTCCACGCCCACGCTGCCTTGCATCAGCGTGGCGAGATGGCGCACGATGGACAGGCCCAGGCCGGTGCCGCCATATTCGCGCGTGATCGAGTTGTCGGCCTGCGTGAAGGGGCTGAAGAGCTGGGCCTGCTTTTCCGGCGTGATGCCGATGCCCGAATCGATGACCGCAAATTCGATGAGCGCGTCGTTGCCGTCACGCGAGCGTTGCGTCACCTCCACGCGCACCTCGCCGCCGCCCGCGACTCCCTGGCTGAACTTGATGGCGTTGCCCATGAGGTTGGACAGCATCTGCCGCACGCGCACGCCATCCATCAGATAGGCCTGCCGCTCCGGGCCGTCCCAGTGCATCGACAACCGCAAGCCGGCCGCGTCGGCCGTGCCGAGGAACAGGCGTTGCACCTCGGCCGCCAATTCACGGGGAACGATGGCGTCCATGACCAGTTCAATGCGCCCGGCCTCCACCTTTGACAGGTCGAGAATGTCGTTGAGCAGGGCCAGCAGCGTTTCGCCAGAATGCACGATGGTGCGGGCGTATTCCTCGCGCTCTTCGTCTCGGGTGTGCGGCAGCTGCAGCAACTGCGCCATGCCGAGAATGCCATTGAGCGGCGTGCGGATCTCGTGGCTCATGGTGGCCAGGAAGCGCGACTTGGTCACGCTGGCCGCCTCGGCCTCAAGTTTGAGGCGTTGCATTTCCTGCGCATCTGCCTCGCGCTGGCGCAGGCCACGCACCACGTACCACAGGCCGCCGCCCAGCAAGGCCACGCAACCCAGCGTGACCAGCGTGATCAACCGCGCACTGTTGCGCCAAGTTTCGAGGAACAGATCCTCGGTCACGACCGTCGAGACCACGAAAGGCAGCGGCTCAAGCTTGCGTGCGCCAATGATGCGCAACTTCGGCGCCCCGGTCGAAAACCGGACGGAATCTGTCAGTTCCACTCCATGCGACAGGCGCTGGGTGACGATGATCTTGAACGTCCCACCCTGCCCGCTCAAGCGGCCGATCATCGCGTCGTCGTGAGGAACTCGCGCCAGCACGCGCAGGTCGTCGCGGAACAGCGTAATCGATGCGCCGGGCCCGAGCTGGCTGATGACGCGCTGAAAGCTCTGCGTGAGCACATTCGCATTGATGCGCACGGTGACGTAGCCAATGGGGTCGCCTTTTGCGTTTCCCAGCGGCCGGGTCAGATCAAACAGCCATTGGCGCGTGATCGGGTCGAGCTGGCTCACGCCGACCCAGACCGCTCCCGGATCGCTTCCCGACACGCCAGCCACCGATGCGCCGTGGTCGTCGCGGCGGCGCTTGGCATCCAATGGCTGGCCGGGCTCGCTTGAGTTGACCGGCCGCCCGTCCAGATCGTGGATCATCACATCGACGATCTGCGGCAGCCCGTCCATCCGAAAATGCAGCGCTTCCGCCAACGTGCGCGACCGCAGCACTTCCTCCTCGCGATCCTGCCCGACGGCCGTGCGGCGCACATGCTGGACCGTGAAGTCGAGCGCGCGAAAGGCAGGCGCCAGCGACTGCGTGGCCGATACGCTGATCGCCAGCGTCAAGTTGTCGATCTGCTCCTTCCACTGCGCGATTTCCAGCTGGCGAACCGTCCATACTGAAAACGCCGCAATACCCATGATCAGCGCCATCAGCAGCGAGCCGCCCGCCAGCACATACTGGCTGGCGCGGTGCGGGGAGGTATTGCGCAATGGCATCAGCAATTATGGTCACGCGCGCCGGGCGTGGGAGGCGTCGGGCTCATTGGATTTCGTGTCGTAGTGCGCGCAAACGACATCAATCAGGGCGCGCGCGTACTCGGGCTGCACCTCACCCTCGCGTACCAGCACGAAGCGCTCGCGCCATCGCCATGCGTCGGTCAACTCGACTTGGCGGATCGCCATGGCGGCCAGATTGCGCCGGGCCGTCGTCTCGGGCACCACGCCCACCCCCACGCCAGCGCCCACCATGCGGCACAGCGCGTCAAAATTGGCGAGTTGAATGCGCAGCTTGAGTGGCCGGTCCAGCCGCTGGGCGATGTCCGTGAGGTAAGCGTGCAGCGTGCTGCTGGCGTGCATGCCCACGTGATCCTCCTCCAGCGTCTCGGCAAACGCCACCGCCTTGCGCCGTGCCAGCGCGTGGCCCCGCGGCACCACGAGCACCAGGCGGTCGGTGTTGAAGTGCGTGGCCGTTAGGCCCGTCGTGTCCACCTGGCCGGCGACGATGCCGATGTCGGCGCGCGACTCACGCACGCCGCGCGCAATTTCGCCGTTGGGCTTTTCCTGCAGGTCGATGTTGATCTTGGGATGCGCGGCCAGATAGGTCGGCAGGATGTCGGGCAGAAAGTCCGTCACCGCCGTGGTGTTGGCGAACACGCGCACATGTCCGCGCAGGCCACCGCTGTATTCGCGCAGTTCCGCGCGCAGTTGCTCGGTCTGGCGCAGCAACGCGCGGGCATGGTGCAAAAAGGCCTCGCCCGCCGGTGTCAGCCGCACGCCACGCGCGCCACGCTCCAGGAGCGCCGTGCCCGAGCGGGTCTCCAGCGCCTTCACGCGGCTGCTCGCCGCCGCCAGCGACAGGTGCTGGCGCGCCGAGCCGCGCGTGAGACTGAGCGATTCGGCGGTGGCGACGAACAGCACGCCGATCTCCCACGGCCGCGACCGGCCGAGGAAGACGGGCGTGAAGGAGTGGATCGCCACCACCGCGCTCGGCGGCCCGATGGCGCTCCGCCGGTCGAGCAGCGCGTCGATCGCCGCGTGATAGGGGACGTGGATCGCATCGATCCGGCGCTGGCGTTCCGCCGGGTCGAGGTCGCGGACCGCCTCTGCGAAGTCGGTGCCGTCGACGTTG
>DAIOSZ010000239.1:0-4511 GCA_036752305.1 Burkholderiaceae bacterium | reverse complement strand
AAGTCAAACTCCTACTGTCACCCCGGCTGAGCCGGGGGATTACCTGTTGGATTTACGACGCAGCGACCGTTGACCGGCATCATCCAAATCTCCAAAATCCCTGCGCAATATGGCAAATTTGCTTTTTCCAACAGTCCAGATGCAACAAGAAAACTATTTTCTATCAGTAATTTGCATCGCGATATCGACATCAATTTCTGGGTGCAAATTGAACTTCAACGCTCCAGTGCACGATAAAATTCCGCTCTGCAAGGAAGCCATCGCAACTTACGAGAAAAATAATCAACAAGATCTGTCCAAAAGATTGAAGCAAAGTGAGCAGCTTTGGTCCGCATTTGTGAATAGATATGAGCACCTGAAGAAAGAAAGAAAACTATATTTAACTACAGAAGGAATAAACAACGTCACAGACATCTTGGAAGAATACATATCAGCGAATGAATCCATGGAGTTCGCGGAAAATTTGCTCACATGCACCGGCTTTTACAAAATATCAGATTGGATCGTGATCGATAAGGCTGGCGAAGCTATACACAAGCAATCCTGGAATAAAGACATCCCCTCCTTTATCGAGAAGACTTACGTAAAGATAGAGTTGTCATGGAAAAATGAAAAAAGCAAGTCGATTCAGCAGAGAACGGCGCGCATAGTTTTGACGTTAAAATGAGACATCACCCGAAACAGCTCTTTCAATAACAATCTCTGGAATTTTCAGCATCTGGGAAAAATCATGGAAAAATTGAAGCAATATATTCGACTATCGGCGCTCCACCTTCATTTCTTGTGCATATCACTTTAAGATCTGAATCCGTGACCCAAAAACCAACTTTCCCACATTTCCCTTTTAAAATCAACAGCTTAGCTCTACAATCTCCTTCACCCCGCAGGTGAAGAAGATCATGATCGATTTCATCCCCAAGCAATTGCCCTACGACTTGAGCAATCAGGCCGGACTGGCGCTCATTGGCAAATACCTCAAGCGCATCAACCTCAATGCGCTGGTCGATCCTCGCTTTCCGGTGCGCTCGGGCATCGCCAACAGCGACGTACGGGTGCTTGCGGTGCAGGGCAAGCCCCAGCACGTCGCTTTTGATGCGCTCGGCCAGCTCGAACCAGGCGCTGGCGTGAGCATCGATCCTCTGCCGCAGCGGGAAAGGCGAATTTCTGTTGATACCTCTACAAATCTCCAGACAAACCCGTCCATGGGATACTCCAGCAGGCCTGTTTTCTGATGCAAACAGGCTTAAACCCCAATGAAACCGCCCATCAGCAGCTACGGATTTTGTAGCTCAGGAGATCTCACATGATTCTCGAAATTGCCGATATCCGCGTCCTGCCCGGCCAAGGGGATGCGTTTTCCACTGCCATTGAACATGGCGCCTCGACCGTGATCGCGCGCGCGGCCGGGTGCATGGGATACAAGGTCAATCGGGGCGTTGAATCGCCCGATCGCTTTTTGCTGATGGTGTTCTGGGCCACGCTGGAGGACCACACCGTGGGCTTTCGGCAAAGCCCGGCGTTTGCCGAGTGGCGGGCCATCGTGGGGCCGTACTTCGCCCAGCCGCCCTCGGTGGAACATTTCGAACTGGTGGCCAAGTCGGGGCGCTGAAGCGCCCCGGGGGGATCAGCCTCCCTTGGCCTGCAGGCCGCTGACCAGCTTGTCCAGCAGCGCCATCAGTTGCGTGCGCTCGGCCGGATCCAGCGGCTCCAGAATGGTGTCCTGCACGCGGGCAACGGGCTCGCGCGTGCCGCGCACCAGCTTGGCTCCCGAGGGAGTGGCCCACAGCAGCTTGCGACGCTTGTCGCGCGGGTCGCTCTCGCGGTGCAGCAGGCCGCGCTGCTCCAGGCGGGCGATCACCGAGCCCGAGGTGGCGGGGTCGAAGGCCACGCGCGCGGCCAGCGTGATCTGGTCGACGCCGGGCGATTCGACCAGCGCGCTGAGTACCGCGAATTGAACGGGCGTCACGTCCCAATCGGCCAAGGCACGCGTGAAGGTCGCCACCGATAACTGGTGCGCCCGGCGGATAAGATGTCCGGGTGCGCGGGCAAAATGAAAATCGGGTTGCATGGCCTATTTTGTTGGCAAACCTGGGCGTTTTTGAGTCCGCGCGCGGCTTTCTTTTTTTGATCACAGGACCAGCATGAGCGAGACAAGCTACGTATTTCCTCCCCTGCCCCTCGCGTCGGTGCCCGTGCAGGGCAGCGGCGCGCGCTTTCCGGTGCACCGTGTGTATTGCGTTGGCCGCAACTACGTGGAGCACGCGCAGGAGATGGGCTATACGGGGCGCGAGGCGCCGTTCTTCTTTCTCAAGCCGGCGGACGCGGTGGTGGTGGTGCAGCCGGGCGAGACGGCCGATCTGCCCTACCCGAGCCAGACGCAGAATTTCCACCACGAGATCGAATTGGTGGTCGCCATCGGCAAGGGCGGCAAGAACATCAAGGCGGCCGACGCGATGAGCCATGTCTTCGGCTACGCCGCGGGCCTGGACATGACGCGCCGCGACCTGCAGATGGAAATGCGCAAGGCCGGGCGCCCGTGGTGCATCGGCAAGGCGTTCGACCGCTCGGCGCCGATCACCCCCATCGTGCCGGCTGCGCAGGCGGGCGACGTGGAGAAGGCCGACATCTGGATCAGCGTGAACGGCACCGACCGGCAGCGCAGCAACGTGTCCAAGCTGATCTGGAATCTGGCCGAGGTGATCGAGCATCTGTCGGCCTCGTGGGAATTGCAGCCGGGCGACCTGATCTACTCGGGCACGCCGGAGGGCGTGGGCGCGGTGGTCCGGGGCGACCTGATGGCCGGCGGCGTGAGTGGCGTGGGCGAGCTGCGCGTCAAGGTGGTCTGAGGCGCAGGCGCCTGCGCGCACGACGGGTCAACGACAGGAGACACCTATGCTGGAAAAACTGGCCAAGCTCTGCGCCATCCTGGCCGGGGCACTGCTGACGGTCATCACGCTGATGACCTGCGCCAGCCTGATCGGCCGCAACACCACGGGCTGGACGATTGCCGGCGACTTTGAACTGACCGGCGTGACGGCGGGCGCCGCCGTCGCGCTGTTCATGCCCTGGTGTCAGTTGCGCCAGGGCAACATCATTGTGGACTTCTTCACCTCGCGGGCGAGCGAAGCCACCAACGCCATGCTCGACCGGGTGGGCGCCTTCATCCTGGGCCTGGTCTTCGCGCTGCTGGCCTGGCGCACGACGCTGGGCGCCATGAATGCCTACAGCACCAGCTCGGCGACCATGATGCTCAACTTTCCCGAATGGATTCCGTACACCGCCATGGTGCCGCCGCTGGTGCTGACGGCGGTGATCGGCTTCACGCAGGCGGCGCTCGGCTTCTGGCCGGTGGATGAGGAGTCTTCGTCATGAGCGCGATCCAACTGACGCTGCTGATCTTTGGCGCCATGCTGGCGTTCATGGCGATTCGCGTGCCCATCGCGATTGCCATGTTCGCGGCGGGCACCGTCGGCTATCTGGTGCAGACCGGCTGGGGCCCGTATTCGGCCTTTCTCAACAGCCTGGGCTACGCGCGCTTTGCCAGCTACGACCTGTCGGTGATCCCGCTGTTCATTCTGATGGGGCAGTTCGCCACGCAGGGAGGCATCAGCAAGGCGCTGTTCGAGTTCGCCGCTGCGGTGATGGGCCGCTTCAAGGGCGGGCTGGCCATGGCGGCGGTGCTGGCCAGCGCCGCCTTCGGCTCGATCTGCGGATCGTCGGTGGCCACGGCAGCCACCATCACCGGCGTGGCGCTGCCGGAGATGAAGCGCCACGGCTATTCGGGCCGCCTGTCCACGGGCACCTTGGCCGCCGGCGGCACGCTGGGGATTCTGATTCCGCCTTCGGTGCCGCTGGTGATCTACGCCATCCTGACCGAGCAGAACATCGCCAAGCTGTTCGCCGCCGCGATGATTCCCGGGCTGATCGCGATGTTGGGCTACATGATCGCCATCGCGATCTACGTGCGCGTCGTGCCCGGCCAGGCGCCCGACACCGAGAGCGTGGACACGCGGCTGAGCTGGGCGCTGATCCGCGGCGTGCTGCCGATCGCCATCATCTTCGTCATCGTGTTCGGCGGCATCTACGGCGGCCTGTTCACGCCCACCGAGGGCGCGGCGGTGGGCGCGGCGTGCACCTTCGTCGCGGCGCTGATCAAGCGCGAGATCACCTGGAAGAAGTTCAAGCACTGCTTCTACGCCACGGCGGAAAGCTCGGCGATGATCTTCCTGATCTTCATCGGCGCCGATGTGATGAACGCCTCGCTGACGCTCACGCAGATTCCCACGCAACTGGCCGAGGTGATCCATTCCTGGGGCCTGCCACCGCTGATGATCGTCACCGCCATCTTGCTGTTCTACGTGGTGCTGGGCGCGGTGATGGACGAGCTGTCGATGATCCTGCTGACGATCCCGATCTTCTTTCCAATGATCATGGGCATGGATTTCGGCCTATCCAAGGAATACACGGCGATCTGGTTCGGCATCATGGTGCTGATGACCGTGGGCTTCGGC
>DAIOSZ010000238.1:0-4562 GCA_036752305.1 Burkholderiaceae bacterium | reverse complement strand
GGGCGGGCGGAGCCCTCCACCGCGCGAAGGGGGTCGGGCGGCTCGGGCAGGTATTGTGGGCGCAGGTGGCGGCGAGTCTCGGGGGTGGCGGGGGGACTGGAGCTGGGCATGGCGTGGATCGTAGCGGCGACAATCGGAGCATGGAAAAGCGCTACCGCATCGCCCCTTCAATTCTGTCGGCTGATTTTGCCCGCTTGGGCGAGGAAGTCCGTGCCGTGCTGGAGGCTGGCGCCGACTGGATCCATTTCGACGTGATGGATAACCACTACGTGCCCAACCTCACGTTTGGCCCCATGGTGTGCGAGGCCATCAAGCCCTACGCCGGCGGCGCGCCGATCGACGTGCACCTGATGGTCCAGCCCGTGGACGCGTTGGCGCAGGCGTTTGCGCAAGCGGGGGCGCGCTACATCTCATTCCACCCCGATGCCAGCGCGCATGTGCACCGCAGCATCCAGGCGATCCGCGCGGCCGGTTGTCATCCCGGCCTGGTGTTCAACCCGGCCGAACCGATCGAGGTGCTCGACTGGGTGATTGAGGACATCGACCTCATTCTGGTCATGAGCGTCAACCCCGGCTTTGGCGGGCAGAGCTTCATCGAAGGCAGCCTGCGCAAGATCGAAGCCCTGCGCCGGCGCATCGACGCCTGCGGCAAGGACATACGGCTGCAGGTCGATGGCGGCATCAAGCCCGACAACATCCGCCGCGTCGCCGACGCCGGTGCCGACACCTTTGTCGCGGGCAGCGCCATTTTCGGCAAGGCCGACTATCGCGCCGTCATAGGCGACATGCGCGCGCGCCTGGTCTAAGGGCGGCCGCGGTTCCCTCAGGCCCAGGACGGATCATGTCCCACTCCTTGCGCGCGGCGCTCATCGACCTGGACGGCACCCTGGCCGATACCTTGCCCGACTTCGAGGCCGCCGTCGCGCGTCTGTTGCTTGAGTTGTCGCTGCCGCCCCTGGCTGCGGGAACGGTCGGACAGCTCGTGGGCAAGGGCGGCATGCATCTGGTGCGGCGCGCGCTGGAGATTTCCATCCCCGGGCGTGCAGACGAGCTGTTCGAGACGGCCTGGGACGCCTATCAACACCACTATGCCGACGTCAATGGCCAGGGCGCGCGTCTCTATCCGGGCGTGCCGCAGGGCTTGGAGCGCCTGCGCACGGCGGGTTGGCGCCTGGGCTGCGTCACCAACAAGCCCCAGGGCATGGCCGAGGCGCTGCTTGCGCAACTCGATCTGGCGCAGCGGTTTGAGCTGGTCTACGGTGGCGACCGCTTCGAGCGCCGCAAACCGGACCCTTATCCGCTGCTGCGCGCCTGTGAGGCCCTGGACCTGCCGCCCGCATCCGTGCTGATGATTGGCGACTCGCGCAACGACGCCGAAGCGGCCCATGCCGCGGGTTGCCGCGTTCGCCTGCTGACCTACGGCTACAACCATGGAGAGCCGATCGAAGCCGTTGCCGCCGACGGGCACCACGACTCGCTGGACTTGCTCGTACGCGCCGCCCTCGGCGGTGGGCGCTGAGATCAGGCGGGGGCCTTCCCCAGCAGCGCGTCCTTGAGCTTCCAGTCCGCCGGGTTGGGCCCCAGCCAGATGCGCAGCAGCGCGTTGAAGAATTCCGGCTCCTTGTAGGGCTCTCCCTGGGGTTGGCCCTTGACGGTAATGACGGTGCCTTGGCCCGGAATCCAGTCGATTTGGAACGTATCGCCCGCCTTGAGCTGGCGGTGGGCGGCGAACATTTCGCCCATGCGGATCAGGCCAGGTACGAGACGGGAGCGTTCGCTCAAAGGCGCGTTGTCTTCCACGCCGCGGGTGAAGAGCTTGCCCAGTTCCGCCGCGTCGATGCTGCGCAGCATGGTGATGGCTACGCGCTTGGGGCCCTTCATTTTCAGCGCGTCCTCGGTCGTGGCGGCGTTCTGCGGCAGATAGAGGGCGGCGGTATAGACCTTGAACACCGCCTTGTAGCGAACGCCCGCGCCGTTGAGCACCAGTTTCTGGCGCGCCAGTTCCTGGGTGTCGTCGATCTGCACGCCCGCCACCTCGGTGGCGCAGGCCAGGCAGGCTGCCGTACCCAGCAGGAGCGCGCCCAGGACGTTGACGAGCATCTCGCGCGAAATGCGAATCGACGTGAATGGAAGGGTAAAGGACCTGCGCGTCATGTCGGACTCCCGAGGAGAAAAAACGAACGTTCGTTCTAAAAGAGAAATTGTGACGCTTCCGTCACGTCGTCGCAAGGCGCGGGCCTGGGTGAGCGGCTCCAAATGGGCTAAGGGAAACCCTAGGGTGAGGCCACGGGGGGCTCCCCAAGCGAGGCCACGCGCAGGCACGGCGCCCTCTTCAGCCTTGCTCCAGGGCAAGTCTTGTGTCACTTGCCGAGTGCCGGAAACAATTTGATCAAGCCATCGCTCATCACCTCGACCGCGAGCGCGGCGAGGATCAGGCCCATGATGCGGGTCATCACGTTGATGCCGGTGCGTCCGAGCACGCGTGCAATGGGCTTGGCGAGCGAAAAGCACAACGCGGCGGCCAGCGCGATGACGACGCCATATCCCACCAGCGTGGCCAGTTGCACGAACGTCTTGGCACGGTCGGCATAGATGATCACGGTGGAAATGGTGGCTGGCCCGGTGAGCAGCGGAATCGTCAGCGGCACGACGGCGATGCTGGAGCCATGCGCGGCGCGCTCCGCGGTGTCTTGCATCTCCTCGGCGCGCGGCTTGGATTCGGCCGGCTGCGCCTGGAGCATGTTGAGCGCGCTCATCAGCAGCAACATGCCGCCGCCGACCTGAAAACTCGCCAGTGAAATGCCAAAGAACGCCAGCACGCGCACGCCCAGCAGCGCGCTCACGGCGATCACGCAAAACGCCGCGAAGGACGCCACACGCACGGTGCGGCGCCGCTCACCGTCGTCAAAGCCCTGCGTATAGAGAATGAAAAAGGGCACGATGGCCAGCGGATTGACGATGGCCAGCAGCGTGACGAGCGGCTTCACGTCCATGAGGCATGAACGCTATGAAAAGTGTAGTAAAAAATCATAGCTGTTCGTGGACGTTTTCATTAGGATTTTTGCCAATTTCATCAATGAAAATAAGGCAAAAACTTCCTAAGTCAAGAAAATCCGCATCGGAATCGGCGCCATGGCTCTCGGAGAGAGCCAACTTTCCCCGTCAAACAGGTGATCAGACCAATAAAACCGACCACGGGCAGCTGCGTTTTATATAGCAATCCTCATGCCGACGCCATCCTGCATCCGGCGCCGCTGTCCGACAGCGCCTTGGCCGCCACGCCGAGCACCTTGTTTTCACCTTTTTCGACCACGCGCAGATAGAAGTCCTGCACCGGGTTGTGCGCACGGCTCATGGTCCACTTGCCGCGCGGACTGTCAATGGCGGCGCCTTCCATCGCTTTGTGGAGTGTCGGCTTTTGCGACAGGTCGCCCTTGACGGCATTGGCGCCCATGGCGAGCAGCAGGCCGGTGTCGTAGCCTTGCACGGAATACACGTCGGGCTGGCTCTTGAAGGTCTTGGCGTAGGCCGTGCGGAAGTTCTTGTTGCGCGGCGTTTCGAGCGAGTCGCTGTAGTGCATCGTGGTCATGATGCCGTCGGCGCTCGAACCCACCGCATCCAGCACGCCTTCGGTCAGGAAGCCCGAGCCCCACAGCGGAATCTTGTCTTTCAGCCCCGCGGCCGCGTAGTCGCGGATGAACTTGGCCGCGCCTGCGCCGGCGAACATGCAGGCCACCGCATCGGGCCGCAGGCTGGCGATCTCGGTGAGCAGCGCCTGGAACTCCACGTTGGGGAAGGGCAGCGCCAACTCCTTGACAATGGTGCCGCCCGCCTTGGTGTAGCTGTCCTTGAAGCCCTCGAAGGCTTCCTCGCCGGCCGCGTATTTCCAGGAAATCCACACCGCCTTCTTCAGGCCCTTGTCCATCATTGGCTTGCCCAGGGCCAGCGTGGGCTGACTGTTGGAAAACGAGGTGCGGAAGACGTTGGGGGCGCACAGCGCCCGCGTGGCCGCGTGCACGCCCGCGTTGGGAATGAGGCACAGGACGCCGGACTCCCGCGCCACCTTGTGGATGCCCATCTGAACGCCCGAGTGCACCGTGCCGACGAGCACGTCCACCTTGTCGCGCTGCACCAGGCGGCTGGCGTTCTCGACGCCCTTGGAGGGCTCGGACTCGTCATCGAGCTTGATGAACTCGAACTCGCGCCCCCCGAGTTTGTTGCCCTGCTCCTGCAGCGCCATGCGAAAACCCAGCTCGATGGAGTTGCCGATCTGCGCGAACGTGCCCGAATACGGCAGCATGAGACCGATCTTGAGCTTGCCGGCCTGAGCGAGCGCCAGGCGTGGCGCGACGGCGGGAAATGCCAGCGCGGCAGCGGCGCGGGCGAGGACGACACGGCGGGATGTGGACATGAGGAAAGCTCCTGAAAGGGTTGGTGACGTCAAATGGCCTTGCCGCGCCCCGTCCAGTACGGGGCCTTGAGCAGATTTTTCTGAATCTTGCCGATGGGGGTCTTGGGAAAATCCTCGACGAATTTCACCACCCTGGGACGTTTGTGGCGGG
>DAIOSZ010000237.1:0-4591 GCA_036752305.1 Burkholderiaceae bacterium | reverse complement strand
TGCCCACGCGCGGCGAGATCGTGCTGATGGACCGCAGCTGGTACAACCGCGCCGGCGTCGAGCGGGTGATGGGTTTCTGCTCGCCGGCGCAGGCCCGCGCCTTTCTGGAGGAAGCGCCGCTGTTTGAGCAGCACCTGAGCAACAGCGGCATCCGCGTGATCAAGTTGTGGTTTTCCGTCAGCCGCGCCGAACAGCAGCGCCGCTTCAAGTCGCGGGACAAAGACCCGCTCAAGCAGTGGAAGCTCAGCCCGGTCGACATTGCCTCGCGCGGACGCTGGGCCGACTACACCCGCGCCAAGAAGGCGATGTTTGCCGCCACCGACATGTCGTATGCGCCGTGGACGGTGATCAATTCAGACTGCAAGAAGCGCGCGCGGCTGGCCGCGATGCGCGTGGTGCTCACGTCGTTTGACTACGATGGCCGGGACGCGGACAACGTGGGCACGGTCGATCCACGGCTGGTGTTTCGCGCCAAGGATCTGTTTCCTCCACCCAGGCGCAGATCCGCAAAAACGGGTGAAGATCGATCGAAGGTCCAATAAAAACGACCAGGAGAAGCTATTCTTTTTGAAGCGCCGCTTCGGCACGGGCGGCGCGCAGCACCTGCAGCCCCGCGCTGATGGACAGGCTGGCCATCACGGCCGCGACCAGCAGATCGGGCCAGGCGGTGCCGGTGCCGAACACGCCGAGGGCCGCCAGCATCACCGCCACGTTGCCCAGCGCGTCGTTGCGCGAGCACAGCCACACGCTGCGCAGGTTGGCGTCGCCCTCGCGGAAGGCGTAGAGCATCGCGGCGACCAGCAGGTTGGCCACCAGCGCCAGCGCGCCGATCAGACCCATGGTCATGGCCTCGGGGGGCGTGCCCTGAGCCAGGCCCCACAGCGCACGCCCCGCCACGAACAGGCCCAGCAACAGCATCGACAAGCCCTTGAACAGGGCCGCGCGGGTGCGCCACAGGGCACCCATCGGCAGCACCACCAGCGTGATGGCATAGGTGGCCGCGTCGCTGAAGAAGTCGATGGCGTCGGCCAGCAACGACACCGACCCCGTGTGCACGCCGGCGCTCACCTCCAGCAGCGCCATGCCGGCGTTGATGGCGAGCGCCAGCCACAGCACGCGCGTCAGGCGCGCGGTGGTGGGCACCACGTCATGCGCGTGGCCGGCGTGGGCGCCCGCGCCATGTTCGTGACCGTGCGGGTGGTCGTCGTCGTGCGGATGATCATGGGGCATCGGCAACATCTTCGCCGAAGCGGCGATACCCCTACGTCAGGCGTTCTCGATCAGGATTTCCTCCAGCGTGCGCGCCGCGCGCTTGCAGCCGTCGAGCACGGCTTCCTGCGAGAAGTAAAAGCGCCGCATTTTCAGCGCCAGCCAGGCGGCGGCCTCGTCGCCTTCGTGCGCGAACAGCAGCGTGACCGCCTCGCGCATGGCCGATTCGGCGCGGGCCTCAAGCAGTTCGATCTCGCGGCAATGCGCAATGACTTCCGTCGTGCGCTTGCGGTCACCCAGCGCGGTGACGGCACGGTTCAGGCGCAGGCAGGCGTCGGAGGCCAGTGAAGCCATTTCGCGCGCCTGGGGCGTGGAGCTTTCGATGCGGTACATGCGCACCGCGTTGGCCACGCTTTGCAGCGTGTCGAGCACGCGGTCGAGGTCCAGGATCAGCGTGTGCAACTGCTCCCGGTTGACCGGCGTGGTGAACGATTCGTACAGCATGCGGATGAACGCCTGCTTGATTTCGTCGGCGCTGGCCTCGTTGATGTTCACCTCCTCGATCAGGCTTTCCAGCGCCTCGCTGCTGGGATTGCCCAGCCCGGAGACCAGGCGCATCGTCGCGTTCGCGCCGCCCACCAGGCGCTCGGTGTGCGAGGTGAGCATGAGGAAGAATGTCGCCCGCTGCGGCATCACGTTGGTAAGCATGTTTCGACCCCCTACAGGAAACTGCGGCCGACGTACCAGAAGATCGCCGCGATCAGACCCGAGGCGGGGATCGTCAGCACCCAGGCCACCACGAGGTTGAACGTCATCGCCCAGCGCACGGCCTTCACGTCCTGCGCGGTGCCCACGCCGACGATGGCGCCGGTGATGGTGTGCGTGGTCGAGACCGGTACGCCGCCCCAGGTGGCCAGCGCCAGGCTGAGCGCGCCGCCCATCGAAGCGCAGGAGCCGCTGACCGAGTTGAGTCGGGTGATCTTGCTGCCCATCGTCTTGACGATGCGCCAGCCGCCGAGGTAGGTACCCCAGGCGATGGCGCCGTAGCAGGCGTAGACCACCCACATCGGCAGGGTCTTCACGTCCGACGTCGAAGCGCCCGCGGTGATCATCAGCAGCCAGATGATGCCGATCGTCTTCTGGGCGTCGTTGCCGCCGTGGCCCAGGCTGTAGGCGGCCGCCGCGAGCAACTGGCCGCCGCGGAACACGCCCGAGACCTCGTAGGGCGTCTTGTTGCGAAAGATCCAGGCCACCGCCACCATCAGGAGGCCGCCGAACAAAAAACCCACCAGTGGCGAGATGATGATGAACGCCAGAATCTTGCCAAAGCCGCTCCAGACGATGGGGGCGAGCCCCCCCGCCTTGGCGACCGTGGCGCCCACCAGTCCGCCGACCAGCGCATGCGAGGACGAGGACGGGATGCCGTAGTACCAGGTGATGATGTTCCACGCCAGCGCGCCCATCAGCGCGCCGAATATGACCACGTGATCGACGAAGGCCGGCTCCACCGTGCCCTTGCCGATGGTGGCCGCCACCTTGAGCTGGAACACCCACAGCGCGACGAAGTTGAACGCCGCCGCGAACAGCACCGCCTGCCGGGGCGTCAGCGCGCCGGTCGCGACGATGGTGGAAATGGAGTTGGCGCCGTCGTGAAAGCCGTTCATGAAGTCGAACGCAAGCGCCACCACGATGAGCAGGATCAGCGACCAGAGGCTGATGTTGAGGTTTTCCATGACAGGCTCCGTCGCTCAGGAGTTTTCGATCAGGATTTCCTCGATCGTCTTGGCCGCGTCTTCGCAGCGATCGAGCACTTCCTCCTGCAGCGCGTAGAACTCGCGCAGCTTCATCGCGGTCCACACGCTGGCGCTGCCATCGAAGAGCTGCGAAATCGCCTTGCGCTGCACGCGGTCGGCCTTGGACTCGATCTCGTCGATCTGCTTGCACAGGTCGGCCACCTCGTCCTTGCGCCCCTTGTCGGCCAAGGCCACCACGGCCCGGTTCAGGCGGGCGCAGGCGTCGGCGGCCAGCGCGGCCATTTCGCGCCCCTCTGGCGTGGAATCGTTGATGTGGTACATGCGCACCGCGTTGGCCACGTCCTTCAGACCGTTGAGCACGAGGTCGATCTCGATCACCAAGGTGTGGATCTGGTCGCGGTTGATCGGCGTGGTGAACGAGCGGTGCAGCAGCGTGATGATCTCGTTCTTGATCTCGTCGGCGCTCTTCTCGTTCATGTTCACCTCGGCAACCAGCACCGGTATGTCCTCGGTGTCGGTACCCAGGCTGTTCATGAGGCGCAACGCGGCGTTGGCGCCCGCGACGAGCCGGTCGGAATGGGCGGCCATGAGTTCAAAGAACTCCTTGCGCTGGGGCATGAGACTGCTGAACATGAAAACTCCTTGTCAAACCATTTTCACGACGATGTCGTGCAGCGTGCTGGCGGCATGCGCCATGCGCTCGGCGGCGTTGGTGAGGTGGCGGTAAATCTCGCGCTTTTTGAACATCTGGACGTACTGGTCGCCCTGGAACAGCTCGGCCAGCGCGGTGCGGTACAGCCGCTCCACCGCCCGATCGGCCTTGCGCGCGCCCTCGGCGTCCTGCGCGGCCTCGGCGGTGAGCGTGCCGAGCTTGGAAAAGCCGTTGCGCAGCGCCGTCGCGCCAATGTGCAGCTGCTGCGCCATGCCCAGCGTGTAGGCGTCGGGCGCCACGGCCAGCGCGCTCATCTCGTTGACCGTGTCCTTGCAGTAATTGACGATGTCGTCCAGGTTGACGATGGCGCGGTAGATGTCCTCGCGGTCGATGGGCGTGGAAAACGCCTCGTTCAGGGTGCGGATGTTGGCCACCTTCACGTCATCGGCGCGGTGTTCGTGCTGGCGGATGTTCTCGGCCATCGCCTCGTCGCCGGTCTGCATGAACTGCACGAGCAGTTCGGCCGTGCCTTCCACGGCCTTGGACTGGGCGGACAGCAGGCCGAAGAAGTCGGGCGCGGTGGGCAGCACGTGGTCGAAGATGCGGGCAATCAGCGAGCGGCTGGCGGTATGGGACATGGGCACGCCTTTCGTCAGGAAAACCAGGGGCGCAGCACCTGGGCGAGGAGCTGGGCAACGGAATAGAACAGCATCGCGGTGAGCGCGCCGGCCGGAATCGTGATGGCCCAGGTGAGCCCGACTTGCTCCAGCGCACCGCCTTGGGCCGCTCGGCATAGCCGATGCCCATGATCGAGGTCGCGACCACGTGCGTGGTGGACACCGGCGCGCCGAGCATCGACGCCGTGAAGATCACCCCGGCGCTGCTCAGCTGCGAATCCAGCGCGTGCAGGGGCCTGACCTTGTAGATCGCGAAGCCCAGCGTGCGCACGATGCGCCAGCCGCCCGAGAGAATGCCC
>DAIOSZ010000236.1:0-4628 GCA_036752305.1 Burkholderiaceae bacterium | reverse complement strand
CCTGCGGCTGCGGATCACGGGGGTGCTGGGAGACCGAGGTCGGAGAGCGCGCGATGCTCCGGAACGCGGGTCGTGATCCGGACGGAGGTCCGGCCGCGGTCGAAGCGCTGCTGGACGACCTGCGCACCATCGAGGCGTCGCTCTCCGCCACGCCAGGCGCCGATTTCGCCGGCCCGCGCCTGCGCCCGCTGATCCGCGCGGTGCAGGTGTTCGGCTTTCACCTGGCCACGGTGGACCTGCGCCAGAGTTCCGACAAGCACGAGGCGGTGATCGACGACCTGCTGCGCGTGGCGCGCCTCGAACCCGCCTACACCGCCTTGCCGGAAGACGACAAGCAGCGCCTGCTGCTGCGAGCGCTGGCCGACCCGCGCCCGCTGCGCGTGCCCGGCGCCGACTACGCGCCGCTCACGCGCGGCGAGATGGCCATCTTCGAGCTGGCGCGCCAGGCGCACGCCACGCACGGCAGCGCCGCCATCCGCCACGGCATCATCAGCCACACCGAGGCCGTGAGCGACCTGCTGGAGGCGCTGCTGCTGCAAAAAGAGGCCGGCCTCATGCGCGGCACGCTGCCCGACGACGCCGTGGCCGGGCTGATCGTCGTGCCGCTGTTCGAGACCATCGCCGACCTGCGCAACGCCGCGCCCATCATGCGCGCCTTTCTCGCGCTGCCCGGCATCCGCGCCATGATCCAGCGCTCCGGGGGCGAGCAGGACGTGATGCTCGGCTACAGCGACAGCAACAAGGACGGCGGCATCTTCACCAGCAACTGGGAGCTCTACCGCGCCGGCATGGCGCTGGTGGCGCTGTTCGACGAACTCAACGAAGGCGACGCCAGCCCCCTGCGCCTGCGCATGTTCCACGGCCGCGGCGGCACCGTCGGGCGCGGCGGCGGGCCGAGCTACCAGGCCATCCTGGCACAGCCGCCGGGCACCGTGCGCGGGCAGTTGCGCCTGACGGAGCAGGGCGAGGTGATCGGCTCCAAATACGCCAACAGCGAAATCGGCCGCCGCAACATGGAAACGCTGGTCGCCGCCACGCTGGAGGCCAGCTTCCTGGCGCCCAAGGCGGCGGTGCCGGCGGCCTTTCTCGACGCCGCCGAGTGCCTGTCGCGCGCCAGCATGGCCGCTTACCGCCAGCTGGTCTACGAGACGCCGCACTTTGCCGACTACTTCTTCGGCGCCACGCCGATCCGCGAAATCGCCGAACTGCACCTGGGCTCGCGCCCCGCCTCGCGCAGCGTCAACCGCGACATTGAAAACCTGCGCGCCGTGCCCTGGAGCTTCAGCTGGGGCCAATGCCGGCTGGCCATCAACGGCTGGTACGGCTTTGGCAGGGCGGTCACCGCCTTCGTCGAAGGCGCCGAGGGCGACTCGGCCAGCCCCTCGGCCCGCAAGGCGCGCGAGGCGCTGCTGCGGCGCATGCACGCGCAATGGCCGTTCTTGCGCACGCTGCTGTCCAACATGGACATGGTGATGGCCAAGTGCGACCTGCAACTGGCCGCGCGCTACGCCGAATTGGTGGAAGACCGCCGGCTGCGCAAAAAAATCTTCGGCATGATCCAGGCCGAATGGGACCGGACAATTGCCGCGCTCACGCTGATCACCGGCGAGCGCGACCGCGTGCACGACAACGTGGAAATGCAACTGTCGCTGCGCTACCGCTTCCCCTACATCGACCCGCTTAACCACCTCCAGGTGGAACTGATGCGCCGCTTTCGCGCCGGCAACACCGGCGGCGACGTGCAGCGCGGCATCCACATCTCGATCAACGGCGTGGCGGCGGGGCTGCGCAACACCGGATAGCCCCGGCGCGCCGAAAACCGGAAGTCCTGAATTGATAGCTGTCCGTGGTTGTTTCTATTGACTTTTAGGCCAAAAACACGTCAAAAAATGGCCTCGAATGGGTGATTTTTGACTGGTGTTGCGTGAGTTTTGTTGATGTTGTGACAAAATTTGTAGAGACGTCTACAAAAAATTCCTTTGACCGGATATTTTTCGGAGTTTGATAGGCCGTTTCTTCAGGCAGGCCGACTATCGGCAGCTACGGATTTTGAAGCGCTGCCATACCTTAAGCCTGAATCTGTGACCCCAATTCCCCCTCCCTCCAATTGATCCGCCATTGACGCCTTCACCGTGGAATCTCCAACCAGCAAGAAACTCAGTTTCAACATCAAGCATGCCTCGATCAGCTCTACTCCCGGTAAGTCGCGTGAGGCATCGTTGCGCACCAAGTTCGATGCAGACTGATGTCCCGTGCCGCTTGCCCAACAGGCGGCACCGGGATTTCGGTTTGCGTGGTTCCTCAACACCGCATCTGCGGAGAAAGAAGCCACATGACAGACTAAAACCTTGACCTATGTCGCATAGCGATATACCATTGCTATATACTTCTTGGCTCAAGGGGTGACGGGATGTCTATCGGAACTGTCTTTATCAATAACCGCACACAGGCAGTCCGACTTCCGGTGGACGTGCGCCTGCCCGAAGGCGTACACAAGGTGGAAGTGCGTGTCAGGGGGCATGAACGCATCATCGCTCCAGTTGGCCAGACCTGGGACAGCTTCTTCTTGGGAGGTCCTACCGTCAGCAACGACTTTATGCCTGAACGCGCCAGCCAGCATCAGCCTGAGCGAGAGCCGTTCTGATGCTGCGTTATCTGCTGGACACCAACATCGTCATTTATGTCTTGAAGCGGCGCCCTATCGAGGTGCTCTCTTCCTTCAACGCCAATGCCAGCCGAATGGCAATCTCTTCGATCACCTTGGCTGAGCTTCTGCATGGTGCTGAGAAAAGCAGCCATGTCAGCAGCAATTGGTCAGCAATCGAGGACTTTTGTAGTCGCCTTGAGGTACTGCCCTACGGCGCCAAAGCTGCCCAGCACTATGGGGCCATTCGCGCCGCCCTGGAAAAATTGGGCCAACCCATCGGGGTGAACGATCTGCACATCGCGGGCCACGCACGCAGTGAAGGTCTCGTGCTGGTAACTAACAACGTCTCCGAATTCATGCGCGTACCAGCGCTTGAAATAGAGAACTGGGTTAGTGCCAGCCAGTAGCCATATTAGCCATAAGCAGCCTTTTGCACGTGCATGCGTTTTGGCTGCGGCCCGCTGCCTGCGGCAGCTTCACGCGTGCTGCGCCCGCATGAGCCTGCGCCGAAACAGGCTGCTGGCGCTGCGCGCCACCGGGCGGCTACGCCACCCGGCCGAGCAAAAGGTACTCCATGAGTGCCTTTTGCACGTGCTGCGTTTTGGCTGCGGCCCGCTGCCTGCGGCAGCTTCACGCGTGCTGCGCCCGCATGAGCCTGCGCCGAAACAGGCTGCTGGCGCTGCGCGCCACCGGGCGGCTACGCCACCCGGCCGAGCAAAAGGTACTCCATGAGTGCCTTTTGCACGTGCATCCTGTTTTCCGCCTCGTCCCAGACGACGGATTGGGGGCCGTCGATGACTTCGGCGTCCACTTCCTCGCCGCGGTGCGCGGGCAGGCAGTGCATGAAGAGGGCGTCGGGGCGGGCGGCGGCCATCATGGCGGGGTTGACGCGCCAGTTGGCGAAGGCTTTCTTGCGCGCCTCGTTCTCGGCCTCGTAGCCCATGCTGGTCCACACGTCGGTGGTGACCAGGTCGGCGCCGGCGCAGGCGGCCACCGGGTCGGCGAAGTGGCGCCAGGTCTTGTCGCCGCCGTTGCCGTCCAGCGCCGCCAGCTGGCTGTCGACCTCGTAGCCGCGGGGCGTGCTGACGTGCAGGGTGAAGCCCAGCAGTGCCGCCGCCTGGGCCCAGGTGTTGGCCATGTTGTTGCCGTCGCCGATCCAGGCCACGGTCTTGCCGGCGATCGGGCCGCGGTGCTCGATGAAGGTGAAGATGTCGGCCAGGATCTGGCAGGGGTGGTATTCGTTGGTCAGCCCGTTGATGACCGGCACGCGCGAATACTCGGCAAAGCGTTCGATGCGGTCCTGGCCGAAGGTGCGGATCATCACGATGTCCACCATGCGGCTGATGACGCGGGCGGTGTCCTCGATGGGCTCGGCGCGGCCGAGCTGGCTGTCGCCGGTGGTCAGGTTGACCACGCTGCCGCCCATCTGGTACATGCCGGCCTCGAAGCTCACGCGGGTGCGCGTGGAGGCTTTCTCGAAAATCATCGCCAGCGTGCGATCGGCCAGCGGGTGGTGCTTTTCGTAGGCCTTGAATTTGCGTTTGATTTCGGCGGCGCGTTCAAACAGGTAGGCGTATTCGGCGGCGCCGAGGTCGGAAAACTGCAGGTAGTGCTTCATGGCGCGCTTCCTTCGGCGAGGAATTGCCGCACCACGGGCACCAGCTTGGCGACGATTTCGTCGGCCTCGGCTTGCGTGAGGATGAGCGGCGGCAGCAGGCGGATCACGTTGTCGGCGGTGACGGACAGCAGCAGCCCGGCGTCGAGCGCGCGGGTGAGCACGGCGCCGCAGGGGCGGTCGAGCACCACGCCGAGCATCAGGCCCTGGCCGCGCACCTCGACGAAGCCGGGCGTGCCCGCCAGCGCTTTTTCGAGCGCGCCCTTGAGGTGCGCGCCGACGGTGGCGGCGTTGTCCAGCAGGCGGTCTTCCTCGCAGATGCGGATGGTCTCCACCCCCGCGCGCATGGCCAGCGGGTTGCCGCCG
>DAIOSZ010000235.1:0-4657 GCA_036752305.1 Burkholderiaceae bacterium | reverse complement strand
TTCGGTCGGCATCACCCGGCTTTGCTGGTCAATTTTCGGTCGGCGTCAACAACCTACAGGCTTACCTACAGGTTTACCTACATTCGGTAAAAACAGGGGTGTATTTGATAGAAGTGAACCAGGTTGAATCAGGTCAGCTTAAAGCCGTCTTTTGTCCTAAGTTGCTGATTCTTCTGGGGAAACTGCGCTTCGCGTCCGCGAATGTCCGGTTACTTCCGGGGGTATTTGGCGGAGTGAGAGGGATTCGAACCCTCGATGCGGCTCTACACCGCATACTCCCTTAGCAGGGGAGCACCTTCGGCCTCTCGGTCATCACTCCAAGCCTCGTATTTTCGCACGAAATTCCAGGCGCGCCCGGCGTGGGGCTCAGCCAACTTGAAATTGTCCGAGCCGTGCGCGCAGGGCGCGCACTTCGTCCACCAGATCGGCCACCAGCGCGGCCAGTTGGGGGTCGGCGTCGTATTGGGCTTCGATGCTGGCCATGCGCTGGGCTCGCCAGACGGATCGGCTGGAGAGGTAGTAACTGCCCTCGCGCACCTGGGCCGAGAGCGTCTGGGCCTCGATGCGGGCGTGGACCCAGTCCGGGCTCACGCAGCACAGGCGGGCGAATTCCCGGGTGCTGAGCATGTCGCCGTCGATCAACTCGGTTTGCTCGGCGGATATCTGCGTGACGGTGTGTACAACGCTGCGGTTCATGTGTGGGCTCCTTCGTCAGGCGCTGGGACGCGGGTCAAAGCCGGGGTAGGCGCGCGCCAGCGCTTCCCAGGCGGCCTTTTGCTCGGTCGTGACGGCGCCGGGCACGGCGATGTCCAGTTCCAGGTAGAGATCGCCCGGCGTCTTGCCGGGGATGCCCTTGCCGCGCAGGCGCAGCTTGCGGCCAGCCACCGAACCCGCGGGCACCGTCACGGCGAACTCGCCACCAGGCGTGTGGACCGTGATGTCGCCGCCCAGGGCCACTTCCCAAGGCGCAACCGGCACGCGCCGGTACAGGTCGCGGCCTTCCACGCGGTCTCGGGCGTCGGTGCGGATCACGACCTTGAGCATCAGGTCGCCGTTGGCGCCGCCGCCGCCACCGGGCTGACCCTGACCGGCCAGTCGGATGAGTTGGTCCTGGCCGACGCCGGCCGGAATCTTGACGCTCAGCGTGCGGCGCTCGGGCCGCATCTGGCCGGCGTCGTCAACGCCCACTGTCTCCAGGTTGAGCGTGCGCTCGGCGCCCGCATAGGCCTCGGCCAGCGAGAGTTCAATAGTGGCGTACTGATCTTCGCCGCGCCAGGACGCACCGGCGCCACCGGCATGCCGGGAACGCTGGCGCGCGGCGCGGCCGAACAGCTCCTCGAAGAAGGGGCTGGGGTCATCGCCAAAGGCCTGGTGGTGAAAGCTCGCGCCGTCGGCGCCGCCGCCTGCCGCGCCACGACCGAAGTGGGTTTCTCCCCAGCCCGGCGGCGGGCGCACGTCGTCGGCGCTGCGCGCTCCGGCCGCCCAGGCCTGGTGGCCGATCTCGTCGTAGGCCTTGCGTTTTTCCGGGTCGGACAGGACGGCGTGGGCTTCATTGACTTCCGACATGTGGCGGGCGGCGTCGGCTTCCTTGCTGACGTCGGGGTGGTACTTGCGTGCGAGCTTGCGGTAGGCCTTCTTGATGTCGTCCGCGCTGGCGTTCTTGCCGATCTCCAGGCGGGCGTAGTAGTCGGGGGTTGGCATGGGGGCTGTGGTCTTGTGTGTGGGTCTGTCGTTGGCTTGCGCCTCGAACCGCTGCAGATGGGGACGGATGGCGAAGATTCAACCAGTCTAGTGCAGTGTTCGACACGGGCTTCGTTTCAGCGCGGCCCGATGCGGGCGCTCCAGCGCTCGTCCCAGGGGGGCGCCTCGCGCACATCGTCCAATTGGCGCCGCTCGCGCTTGGTCGGCCGACCGCCGACGATGTGCCGTGCCGGCTCCGCGCCCTGTGCCCGCCGACGCTCGCGCTCGGCCTGGCGGGCGGCGACGCTGAGCGCGGACTCTTCATACAGGCGCTGCGCCACCGGCGCCGGGCCGCGAAGGGTGGACAGCGCCTGCACTCTCAGCTCGAACGTCTCATCGCCGCGCCGGATCACCAACTGGTCGCCCACCTTGACTTCACGGCCCGGCTTGAGCGCATGCCCGTCCAGGCGCACGCGGCCCAGCTCGATTGCCTCGGCGGCCAGTTGGCGCGTCTTGAAGAAGCGCGCCGCCCACAGCCACTTGTCCAGCCGCACGCGGGCGTCGGCGCCCGGGGTCTCAGGGGTTCTCATGAGCCGGGCGCGCAATGGGCGAGGTTAGGATATCCATCTCTTTGACTTTACCGGGAACAACCGTCATGCGCCGTGTCGAATTCTTGCGCGCCCTGCTGGGCCTGGGCGTGGCCGCCGGGCTGCCGCTGTCCGCGCGCGCCGCGCTTACCAACCTCAAGATGCTCATACCCGCCAATCCCGGCGGCGGCTGGGACACCACGGGCCGGGCGCTGGGCAAGGCCATGCTGGACGCCAAGCAGGCCACCACGGTGGTCTACGAGAACAAGGGCGGAGCGGCGGGCGCGCTGGGGCTGGCGCCTTTTCTCCCTGGTGCCAAGGGCGACCCGAACCAGATGATGGTGATGGGCGCGGTGATGCTGGGCGGACTGATTTCTTCCAAGTCGCCGCTCAACCTGATGCAGGCCACGCCGCTGGCGCGTCTGACCACCGAGTACAACGTGTTCGTGCTGCCGGCCAACTCGCCGCACAAGTCGATGAAGGACGTTGTCGAGCAACTCAAGAAGGACCCCGGCAGCGTCAAATGGGGCGGCGGCTCGCGCGGCTCCACCGAGCACATCGCGGCGGCCATGATCGCCCAGAAGGTGGGCGCGGACCCCAGCAAGATCAATTACGTGGCCTTTCGCGGCGGCGGTGAGGCGACGGCGGCCATCCTGGGCGGCAACGTCACGGTGGGAGGCTCGGGCTACAGCGAATTTGCCGAGTACATCAACACCGGCAAGATGAAGGCCATTGCCGTCACCTCGGCGCAGCGCCTGCCCGGCATCAACGTTCCGACGCTCAAGGAGCAGGGCATCGACGTGGAGATCGGCAACTGGCGCGGCGTGTTCGGCGGCCCGGGCATCACCGCGGAACAACGCAAGGCACTGATCGACGTGCTGGTCGCCACCACGAAATCGCCGTCCTGGCAGGAGGCGCTGAAGAAGAACGACTGGACCTCCGCCGTTCTGACCGGCGAGGAGTTCACCAAATTCGTGGACAACGAGTTCGCCAGCCTGCGCGCCATCATGTCCAAGTCCGGGATGATTTCATGACCAGCCCGCTGCCCAACGTTCCGCCCGAGCTGCGGCCGGATCGTCCGGTGCCCGCGCAGCCCTCGCGCAAGACGCTGCTGTGGGAAACGCTGGTCAGCCTGCTTATCCTGGGGGTGGGGCTGGCGATGGGCTATGGCGCCATCGACATCCCCTCCGAGGCCGGCTACGGCGGCGTGGGCGCGAATTTCCTGCCCTGGCTGGTCTCGGCCGCGCTGGTCATCTGTGGCGGCGTGCTGCTGTGGCATTCGCGCACCGGCGGCTTTCGCGATATGGAAGCGGACGAAGGCGACGAATCGCCCGACTGGATGGGTTTCGTCTGGGTGTCGGCGGGCGCGCTGCTCAACGCCGCGCTGATCGAGCACATCGGCTTCATCCTGGGCTGCGCGCTGGCCTACGTGCTGGCGGTGCAAGGCCTCAAGCGCGCATATGGCAAGCCGCACGACACCTGGGTGACCGACATTCTCACGGGCCTGGCCATCGCGGCGCCTGTGTACTGGCTGTTCACCCAGTTTCTGGGCATCAATCTGCCGGGCCTGACCGGTACCGGCTGGCTCTGAGGGCGCCCAATGAATACGCTTGAACTGCTGATGCAGGGCTTTTCCACCGCCTTGTCGGTGACCAACCTGCTGTGGGCGCTGGTGGGTTGCGCGCTGGGCACCGCCGTGGGCGTGCTGCCCGGCATCGGCCCCGCCACCACGGTGGCCATGCTGCTGCCCATCACCGCCAAGGTGGACATCACGGCGTCGATGATCTTCTTCGCGGGCATCTACTACGGCGCCATGTATGGCGGCTCGACCACCTCCATCTTGCTGAACACGCCCGGCGAAACCGCCAGCATGGTCACGGCCATGGAGGGCAACAAGATGGCCAAGAATGGCCGTGCCGGCGCCGCGCTCGCCACGGCCGCCATCGGCTCCTTCGTTGCCGGGACCATCGCCACCGTCGTCGTCACGCTGTTTGCGCCAGTGGTGGCGGAATACGCCGTCAAGCTCGGTCCGCCCGAGTATTTCCTGCTCATGGTGCTGGCCTTCACCACCGTCAGCGCGGTGCTTGGCAAGAGCACGGTGCGCGGCCTGACCAGCCTGTTCATCGGCCTGGCCGTCGGCCTGATCGGCATGGACCAGATCAGCGGCCAGCCACGCTACACAGGGGGCAAGGCGGAGTTTCTCGATGGCATCGAGATCGGGCTGGTGGCCGTGGGCCTGTTCGCCGTGGCCGAGGTGCTGCACGCGGTGCTCTTTGAAGGCAAGATCGTCGAAACGCAGAACAAGCTCACCCGCGCCATGATGACGCGCAGCGAGTGGCGCCGAAGTTGGCCCGCCTGGCTGCGTGGCTCGGCCATTGGCTCGCCCTTTG
>DAIOSZ010000234.1:0-4668 GCA_036752305.1 Burkholderiaceae bacterium | reverse complement strand
TGCTCGGCCTGCACGGTGTGGCTCGACGACCTGCCGGTGACGTCGTGCATGACGAGCGCGGGAACCCTGTCCTGGGCATCTGTGAGTACGATCCTGGCGTGCCGGACACCGCGATGGTGTCGGTATCACCGGTGGGCGTGAACGCCAGCGAGGAGTTGGTACTGAGCACCCTCGGGCACGAGCTCGGCCACGCCATCTTCGATGCGCCAGGATGGATCGTGGATGCCAGCAAGGGGCCGGGTTTGTTCGATGAGCCCAGCGACGCTGCGCGGCGGGCCTACCGCACGACCACCCGTGACGTGGAGCACTTGGCGAAAGTCCAGCCCGTCGTCGAGGCGGCTGCGAGCCCCTCTCTGGCAATTCCAGGCCACACCACCAAGGAAGAGTACTTCGCCGAGCTGCGTGCCAACGAGTTCATGGGGTCGTTGCTGGTGCCGCGCCAACGCCTGAATCTGGCGGTCGAAGAGTTGGCTCCGAAACACGGTGTGACGATCCACCGCAGCCCGTCGCTTGATCCCGATTTGCCCGGCACCTGCCTTCACCTGACGGCTGATGGCGATATCGGGTTCTTCGACATCGAATGTTTGCAGAAGGCCGTGGCCAAGCGCTTCGGCGTCAACCGACGCTTCATCCAAGTACGGATGGAGCGCTATGGTCTTCTCAAGCCGGGGGCCAAGATCGTCTGATCAACGCCTTCATCTCGCCGCCGACCGCGTGTCGGCATTTTTTGAACCGTTCAGTTAACCACTCGCGCAATCGCGCACTTCGTTTAGAAAAGGAAATTGCCTATGCCAGCAGACGAACAGATCACCGCCCGGGAACACGACGAGTCGACTGCCGCGCAGCAGCAGTCCTCGAAGCAGGTGCGACCCCGTCAATCGGACGATGGCCCGGAAATCCTGCCGTGCATGGAGCACTTCGTCACCGTGGTGCGCAAAGCCAAGCGTCCCGGCCTCGCTTTGCTCCTGGTCGAACGTGCCAGCGCCACTTCGCTGCCGGAACTGGCAGCGCTGACGGATGCGGCCAAAGGCATCCTCGCGGTGCAGTCCCGCAAGGCGATGTTCCACGCCGTCGCCAAACTTGGCTCGGACGTCCAGCAGCACATCGAGCGTGCGGCCGAGCGCGTGGTGCTGCTCGATGACGAGTACGGCACGCAGGCCGTCCAATTCCTCCTTGACGACCAAGACGCCAGCGACGCTGCCGTCTTGGCCACGCCCAGTGACCGGTATAGCCGGGCCCTGCACCTCTGTCTGCGGCAGGATTTTCCGGAGGTCGGTGCCAAGCGCGATCAGCGCTTCGACAACGCCGAGCGCTTGCAGGTGATGCATCGGCAGTGGAAGAGCGAGAACTACTCCAGCCACTACCTCGGCCCGAAAGGCGTGGTGCCGAGCATTGATGCCGGTGTTGAGGGTGTGTTGCGCAGGCGCATTTCGGCGCTGTTCCCGCAAGTGGCTTCTGACCAAATCCTCATCGAGCAGTTCACGCGCCGTGATCTTGCGCATGCCGACCGCTGCGGCTGCAAAGACACCGACGAGGTCACGCCCGTGCTCTTGCACACCCTGACTGCAACTTTCAACGGATCGACGGCGCACTTCCGGCAGGTTGCCAACGGCGAGGCGGTCGAGCACGAAGAACCTGCAGCGATGTCGGCCAGCTTCTCGTGGGAGCCCGGCACCGGTGCGCTCGGTGTGTTCTGCGAAGACCGTGAGGTGCGCCGTGAACTAGCGACCATCTTCCGCGATGTCGTTTTGGCCTGCGACGGGGAGATCAACGACATGCCGATGCGCGAGTTCGACCTGTTCGGCTTCTCGACACCGGCGATGCTCAAGCGCATTGAGCAGGAGCGTGTGGCGGGCATTGAAAAAGTCTCGATCCTGCAGATCAAGGTCGCCCGGCCCTTCGAGCAGCAAACCACCGACGCCGCCAATGGGCGTGATCTGGTCCAGCACCTGTCGAGCACGATGCTGATCGGCAAGGATCGGCGCGACACCCGCCAGATTTATCAGGTCGCCTACGACGACTATGGCATCGACGACCTGACGGGATACACGCTGGCGCAGGTGAAGCTGGTGTTCCGAATGGCCAAACAGCCGCACCGCAAGGCCCACAACGTTGCTGTCCAAATCACGTCGCCGAACGGCCTGAACGACAAGAGCAAGACCGAGGATGACCGCAAGCGCGTGCTGGAACAGCTCACGCGCATTGGGGTGCTCCGTGAGTTCTGATGACGCTACCGCGAAGTCGGCACATCTGAGCTTTCTGGCAGCGCTCGAGCGGCTGCCCCGGGTCGATTCCCGCGTCAGGGCGGCCGAGCTCGGGCGATGCAGACCGACGTTTCTGCAGCGACGATGGATCACGGAAGAGGACTACCTCACACATCTGATGGTGCCCGTCCTGGATTCTGAGCAGGAAGTCGAGGTTGAGATCGATCACGACGCGGCGGTGTACCGGTACCGCAGTCCCCAGCAGCGGTCACGAACGGTTGAGCGACCTCTTGCCGACATCGCGCTGTATGCCCTCCAGGTGGATGTGTGGCTCGCCGACTTGGCGTCCTTGATCGGCATCGAAGATCGACGACGATCCGACCGCCGACATCGCGTGCCGGGCCACCTGTGGCACCTCGGGGAAGTGCGGATCGCTGGCACACACGACTTCGCCCCGGTATTCGTTGCCAGTGCGTGGGAGCGTGCTCCTGCTGCCGCGATGACCTCGGTGTTGAGCGACCCAATCTGGCCGCGTGGCGGCATCGTCTTGCGGCATCAGCGATATCCCGTTGATCTGCCCCGTGACCATGTCATGCGCTGGCTGGACGAGTTCGTTCGCGTGGACGACGGCCAGGACGTTTTCGACGCGAACGCATTCGACAGGGTGCTGCGTGGCTACGTCACGCCCAGCGGTGCGCCAGAGCCGGTTGAGTTCTTCCAAGGCAATCGACTGAAGCTGCCGCACTTCACCGAGTCGCGTGAGCTGTCTGCGGAGCGCGCCAAGATCGTCAAGCAGATGTGGAGTGCCGACGGGAAGAACGCGCCAGAGGTGTCCTGGGCCGAGGTCAACAGGATCGCCAATACCGGCTACCAGTCGTTCGATGACGCCTTCGGCGGAAAGGCTGAACGCGAGGACGTGATCGCATTGGTCAAGCGCGGCAAATACCGACTGCGACGCAACCCATAAACGCGCCCATAAATCAAACCAGACACGGGCCATAAACCCGTGCGGAGACTTCGATGTGCCCATTTCATCTAGGAGGCACATCGAAATGCAAACCCAAGTTCCATCAATCGAATCCGGTCGGAATCCCCGCCGGATGAATCCCGGCGGTGCTGCCTGCATCGCCCTCGACGAAAACGAGCTCGCCATCCGCTGGGGGCTCTCCGTCAAGACGCTGCGCCGCTGGCGTCAAGAGCAGCTCGGCCCGATCTACTGCAAGCTCGGTCGCCGGGTCACCTACCTGCTGCACGAAATCGAAGCCTTCGAGCGCCGCGTCTCGCGCTACTCGAGCTTCACTCGTGCGTACCAGTGAGGAGGACGGCCATGAGCGATCTGACCATCTTCCCCGTCGACATCGCCGAGATGTCCGTGAGCCAACTGGCCGCGCTGCCGCCCGAGCAGAAGCGCGAGGTCGACAAGAACCTCGACGCCGCCATCGACTGGCTCAAGAAGGCACGCACCAAGTTCGACGCGGCGCTGGAGCAGTGCTACGGCGAGCAGGCACGCGCCGCGCTGCGTGAATCCGGCCGTGACTTCGGCACCGCCCACATCAACGACGGCCCGCTGCACATCAAGTTTGAGCTGCCCAAGAAGGTCAGCTGGAACCAGAAGCACTTGGGCGAAATTGCCGAGCGCATCGTGGCCTCGGGCGAGAAGGTCGAGGGCTACCTCGACGTCAAGCTCTCCGTGTCCGAGTCCCGGTACATCAACTGGCCGCCTGCGTTGCAGCAGCAGTTCGCGGCCGCCCGCACGGTCGATTCCGGCAAGCCGTCCTTCACCCTGAGCACCGATGGGGGTGAGGCATGAAGAGGCTACCCATCGTGTCCGCCGTCGAGCGCATGGCCGAGCGCAAGGGCGTGAAGCTGCTGATGCTGGGCAAGTCCGGCATCGGCAAGACGTCTCGGCTCAAAGACCTCGACCCGGCTACCACGCTGTTCCTCGACATCGAGGCAGGCGACTTGGCGGTCGCCGACTGGCCGGGCGACACCATCCGCCCGGCGTCCTGGCCCGAGAGCCGCGACTTCTTCGTGTTCCTCGCGGGTCCGGACAAGTCGCTGCCGCCGGAGAGCGCGTTCTCGCAGGCGCACTACGACCACATCATCGAGAAGTTTGGCGATGCGACGCAGCTCGGTCGCTACCAGACCTTCTTCCTCGACTCGATCACGCAACTGTCTCGCCAGTGCTTTGCGTGGTGCAAGACGCAACCCGGCGCGGTCAGTGATCGTTCCGGCAAGCCCGATCTGCGCGCGGCCTACGGGCTGCTCGGCCAGGAAATGATCGGTGCGTTGACCCACCTGCAGCACGCCCGTGGCAAGAACGTGGTGTTCGTGGCGATCCTCGATGAGCGACTGGATGACTTCAACCGCAAGGTGTTCGTCCCGCAGATCGAAGGCAGCAAGACCAGCCTGGAGCTGCCCGGCATCGTCGATGAGGTCGTGACGCTGGCCGAGATCAAGGCCG
>DAIOSZ010000233.1:0-4832 GCA_036752305.1 Burkholderiaceae bacterium | reverse complement strand
ACCACCATGGGTTTCTCCGCGCTTGACGGCCTGATGATGGGCACCCGCACCGGCGCGCCCGAGCCGGGCGCGGTGCTCTACCTGATGGAAACCGAGAAGCTCTCACTGGAGCAAGTGGGGCGCGTCCTCTATCACGAGTCCGGCCTGCTCGGCGTTTCGGGAATCTCGGCCGAGCCGCGCGTCATTGTCGGGCACGAGAACGATGCAGGCGAAACGGGGGAGCGAGCGCGCTTGGCACTGGCCCTTTACGTGCGACGCATCGTGCGCGAGATCGGGGCCCTGGTCGCCGTGCTGGGCGGTCTGGACATGTTGGTGTTCACGGCGGGTGTCGGTGAACACAATGCGTTCATTCGCGAGCGCATCTGTGCGGCGCTGGGCTTTCTGGGCATTGCCCTGGATACCGACGCCAACGCCCGCCACGCGGCGAAGATTTCCAGCGACCACAGCCAGGTCATCGTGGCGGTCGAGCCCACCAACGAAGAGTGGATAGCCGCCAGCCACGCACTGTCCTGCCTGGACAGGGAGAAGGCGCGATGACGATCGATGCCTTCCATGGATTCACGCTCGCCATCGTGCTGTTGTTCGTGGGCAAGGGCCTGGTTGCGCGTTGGGGCATCTTGCGTCGATACAGCATCCCGGAATCCCTGGTGGGCGGCCTGGCCTGCGCCCTGGTTGTCTTCGCCCTGTACTACGGTGCGGGGATCGTCGTCAGTTTCGATCTCGAAGCGCGTGACGCGCTGCTGCTGTACTTCTTTGCGGCCATTGGCATGGGTACCGACGCCCGCACGCTGCGCCATGGTGGGCGGCCCTTGCTGATCCTGTCGGGGTTGGCCATCGGGTTCATGGTGCTGCAGAACCTGGCCGGGATGGAGATGGCACGCGCCTTCGGCCTGGATCCGCGCACCGGGCTGATGGTGGGATCGATTTCCCTGACAGGAGGCGTGGGCACCACCTTGGCCTGGTCCGATCACTTCGTTCAAAACCTCGGCATTGCGCAAGCGCAGGAACTGGGATTGGCAGCGAACATGATCGGCCTGATCGCGGCCTGCACCATCGGCGGCCCGATCGCAAGCCTGCTCATGCGCAGGCATCGGCTTCAAGCCGGAGACAGCGCCCTGGAAATTGGCACGCTGCACAGCAATGAGCAGCATGCCCGCCTGGACTACTACGGCGTGCTGCTGGCATTGCTCTGGCTCAACTTGGCCTTGATGCTGGGATACGGAATCAATGCCTTGGTAGCGCGTACCCCCGTCACGCTGCCCGCCTTTGTGGGCTGCCTGCTGGCCGGAATTCTCCTGCGCATGGCGGCCGACTGGATGAGGCCAAGTGGGCGCGGACGTTTATGGAACTGGCCGAGCATGCAGCCAGGCATCGCCCTGGTTTCCGACATGTCATTGGGCCTGTTTCTGACCATGGCGCTGATGGGACTCAGGCTCTGGGAACTGCAGCCCGTGCTCGCCTTCATCACGGCGGCGATGCTGGTGCAGATTGCCCTGGTCATCGCATTCGTTTTGCTGATTGTTTTTCGGGCAATGGGCAAGGATTACCAAGCCGCCGTGGTGTGCGCGGGTTTCGGCGGTATTGCGCTGGGATCTACCGCCACTGCCATCGCCAACATGACGGCGGTGACTCGGGAGCATGGTGCGGCACGCGAGGCGTTCATTGTGGTGCCCCTGGTATGTGGGTTCGTCATCGATATTGCGAACGCACTGGTAATCAGCCTGATGGCCGGTTAGGCGAAGCGAAACAGCGGAGCGAGCTGGCAGATGGATACATCGCTGACGCGCTGGCGAGGCGTCGTCGCCCAGGAAATCGCAATCGACTCCCGTTTTCAAGCAAGGGGCTCTTTCTACTTGTGCAGAAATAGAGGTAATACGCTTTGACGAATAAAAAGAACGGAAATATCGACTCAGCCATCAATCCGAAGTTGGATGGGGATGCCCATGTCGCTTGGGCACAGGCTTGGTCGTCTATTTCGCCGGAGACATCGTTGCTCGCGTGGGTGGACTGGGCGAGCCATTTAGCAAACAGTCCTGGCAAGCAAGCCGAGCTTTTGGCGTTTGCAGCCTCCCTGTCCGAGCAATGGATGGCCGTATTGAAGAAGAATCGGGCCAACCCGAACCGGGGAGCCACCGCTCCTGACCGGTCACCTGTCAATGACCGCCGCTTCAACGATTCTGCATGGGATCAATGGCCCTACGACCTTTTCCGCAGTTCATTCGTCAATCAGACCAAATGGTGGGAGCAGGCCACGCAGGGGGTGTGGGGAGTGGATCCGAAACACCAACGCCTGCTGGCGTTTGGCGCCAAACAGTGGCTGGAAATGCTTTCGCCCGCCAACGCTGCGGTTTTCAACCCCGTTGTCCTGAAAAGAACCATCGCAGAGCAAGGCGCCAATCTAGCGCGGGGGACGTC
Source organism: Burkholderiaceae bacterium (assembly GCA_036752305.1). Taxonomy (GTDB): domain Bacteria; phylum Pseudomonadota; class Gammaproteobacteria; order Burkholderiales; family Burkholderiaceae_C; genus DAIOSZ01. The sequence goes on along the minus strand of DAIOSZ010000233.1, from coordinate 2,417 downwards.
CAACTTTCTCGACGACTTGCGTCGGCAACTATCCGGCCAGCCTCCCGCGGGAACGGAGAACTTCGTCGTTGGGCGCGACGTAGCGGTCACGGAAGGAAAAGTCGTTCTGAGAAATCGACTGATCGAACTGATTCAGTACACGCCCACTACCGAGAAAGTCCATCCCGAACCGATCATGATCATTCCTGCCTGGATCATGAAGTACTACGTACTGGATCTGTCACCGCATAACTCGCTGATACGGTATCTGGTTGCGCAAGGGCATACGGTTTTTTGCATCTCCTGGAGAAATCCGGATGCTGAGGATCGAGATTTGGGCATGGATGAGTACCTGGAGTTCGGCCTGCATGCAGCGCTGGACGCTGTGACTTCCGTTGTCCCCGGGCATGGAGTCCACGCGGCTGGTTATTGCCTGGGCGGAACGCTACTGGCCATTGGTGCTTCAGCCATGGCGCGTGATGGCGATACGCGGCTGGTGTCGGTAAGCCTGCTTGCCGCACAGACGGACTTCAGCGAACCGGGCGAGCTGAGTCTTTTCATCAACGAGAGTCAAGTGGCGCTGTTGGAAGCCAGCATGGCTCAAACCGGTTATTTGACCTCCGACCAGATGAGCGGAGCTTTTCAGCTACTGCGCTCCTACGATCTCATATGGTCTCGCATGATTGACGAATACCTATTGGGCGATCGCCGGCCAATGACCGACCTGATGGCTTGGAATGCCGATGGGACTCGCCTGCCCGCGAAGATGCATTCGCAGTATCTCCGACGCCTTTACCTGAATAACGATCTCAGCGCGGGGCGTTATCCCGTCACGGGTCGCCCCGTTTCAGTGGGAGACATCGCTGTGCCGGTGTTTTGCGTCGGCACTGCCTCGGATCATATTGCGCCTTGGCGCTCGGTTTACAAGCTGCATCTCCTGTCTTCGGCCGAGCTGACTTTCGTGCTGACCACTGGAGGACACAACGGCGGCATCGTGAGCGAGCCCGGCCGAGGTAAGCGCCAATATCAAATCCATACCCGCGCGGCCGGTGATGGATACATGGCGCCGGATGAGTGGCAAGCGACGATGCAGACGCATCCGGATTCCTGGTGGCCCGCATGGTCGGCGTGGCTGCGAGAGCGTTCCGGTGATGTTGTTGCGCCTCCGCTCATAGGTGCTGAATCCAGTGGATACCCCACTGTTTGCGACGCCCCAGGGGAATATGTACGCAACTGAATAAGCGCATACCGCGTCCGCTATTGCGACACGGTATACGCAATATCTGTTCGTCACCCCGTTTTACTCTGATAACTGGAGACATTCATGTACTCAAGAATCCTGGTTCCGCTCGACGGAAGTCCTACTGCCGATTTGGCGCTCCACCACGCTGCGGTGCTGGCACGCCTGAATGGCGCAACCATCGTCTTGCTGCACGTCATCGAGGAGATGAAGCACAGCAACGGCTTCGAGAGGCCGAGGATCTATATTGAAGAAGTGAGGCCGGGCTTCCTGGCGGCCGGGCAGAAGCTGCTGGACGAGGCGGCGCTGCGGCTGAGGCAGGGAGGCCTGGTGGTTGAGACCGTCCTTCTGGAAAGCAACGGCGAGCGCGTCTCGGTGCTCATCGCTCAGCAGGCACTGACTACTCAATGCGAGTTGGTGGTGTTGGGTACCCACGGACGCCGGGGCGTGGACAGGCTGCTGATGGGAAGCGATGCAGAGCAGCTCGCTCGCATCGCACCAGTTCCAGTGATGCTGGTGCGCCAGTCCCAATCGGTCATTGTGACTGCAACCCCTGGGCAGGGTGGCACGCCAGCGTGATGAAAGTTCAGTCCAGCGACCCCGCTGAATGGAGGCTGGAAGTCGCAGCCTCCTTGCTGCTGCTATTGCTGAGCGCCTCCGCACAGGCCCAGTCCTGCCACCAGGACAACCCGCTGCGCTCAACGGGAACGCTCAATCTGCGGATCGACAACGACATGTTCGGCGGCATTGGACAAGATCAAGGCTACTCCAATGGATTTCTCGTCAGCTGGGTCTCCCCCAACCTTGTGGACTATCGCGATGACCCTTGCCTACCCCGTCTCGTCCGTGGGCTGAATCGTTTTCTCACGGTGCTGCAACCCGAGGGTTTTGACGAACAGAACATGACCATCGGCTTCGGGCAGATGATGTACACCCCCAGCGACAAAACGCGCAGCGATCTGATCAAAGACGACCGCCCTTTCGCCGGCGCAATGATGTTGAGCTTTGGCTACAACGCGCGGCGCGGCGATACGCTGCGCACCTCACAAATCCGCGTCGGTGTTGTGGGCCCCTCCTCCTTGGCCAGGCAAACCCAGAACTGGTGGCATGACACCATCGGCGTCGACAAATTCAATGGCTGGCGACACCAACTGCGCGACGAGCCTGTGCTGCAGTTGCTGCACGAACGCCGAACACG
>DAIOSZ010000232.1:297-4956 GCA_036752305.1 Burkholderiaceae bacterium | reverse complement strand
TTTTCTGGCCCCAGCCGTGGGGGGTAAACGCTCTGCCGGATCACTTCCCCGCCAATGGGGCCGATCCATCCCGGCGCGGGGTGCTGCTGGTTCACGGATTTTTCTGCAACCGCGCGATGTGGCGCGAATGGCAGCTCGACCTGATGCGCGCGGGCCACAGCGTGGTGGCGATCAACCTCCAGCCCTTGTTTGGCGACATCGACACCTACGCCGCCACGGTGGACGCAGGAGTTCGCCAGTTGCAGGCCGCCACCGGCCAGGCGCCGCTGATCGTGGGCCACAGCATGGGCGGGCTGGCCACGCGGGCCTGGCTGCGCGCGTGTGCGGCAGACGCCGAAGGCGACCACCGCGCGCACGCCGTGGTCACGCTGGGCACCCCGCACGCGGGCACGCTGCTGGCCGCGCTGTTGCCACGGCTGGCGCGCCCGTGGAACGCAGGACAGATGCAAGCTTCCAGCGAATGGCTCGTCGAGCTCGGCCGCGCCGAGCCTGCGGAGCGCCGGGCGCGTTTTCACTGCTGGTTCTCCAACGGCGACACCATCGTGATGCCGACGCTGACCGGCAGCCTGCCCGGCGGGCACGCGCACTTCGTGCCCGAGATGGGGCACATGCAGCTGGCGGTGGACGCCGAGATTCGCGCGGCGGCGCTGCGCGCGGCGGGCTGACTACACCAGTTGCGCGGCCCGCGCGCTGGCGCGGACGAACTGCGCCGTGGCGTCCGGCTGCGTCAGCGGCAGCATGTGACCGCCATCGACGAGCTCCAGCCGCGTCGCGGGGCGCTGGCGCAGCAGTTCCTCGCCATTGGCGCGGTAGTCGAGGATGCGGTCCTGGCGCCCATACAGCACCGAGACCGGCAGCGCCAGCTCGGCCCAATGCGTTTGCAGCGGGGCCAGCGCCTCACCGATGGCGCAGAAGTCGGCGCTGGCCGAGACAAACTGGCTGGGCCTCAGGCTCAGCAGGCCGCCGCCGCGGGTCGGGTAGTCGGCAGGCACGGGCTCGGGGCCAAAGACGATGTCCAGCACCGCCTTGGAGCGCAGCAGCGTGGCCGGCACCGCCAGCGTGGCGCCGACGAAACGCCGCATCCCCGGTGACGTCACGGCCAGCGCGGCGAACGCCGGCGAGGCTTCCTTGGGGAGGAATATCAGCGGCGCGATGAGCGCCAGCGCCCGCACCTTGCCCGGGTACTGCCAGGCCAGCGCCAGCGCGATGGCGCCCCCCAGCGAATGGCCCACGACCACGGGCCGATCCAGTGCGAGCGCGTCGATCAGCGCGGCCACCGTGTCGGCCTGCGCGCCGATGCGCACCGGGCCGTCGTCGGCGCGCTCGGAATAGCCCGAGCCCGGCCGATCGATCACGACCACGCGAAACTCGTCGGCCAGACGCTGCGCGACGCCGTAGGTGAAATGTCCCATCTGGCCACCCAGGCCGTGAATCAGCAGCAACGCGGGCTTGCCTGCATCGCCGAACTCACGCAGGTGCAGCCGCGTGCCCGGCAGATCGATGAAGCGCCCCTGCGGGGGAAAGGCAGCCTCCACGCGGCGCGCCATGCGCCGCGTGACGATGGCGAGCGCAAAACCGACGACGACGACCAGGGCGAGCAGGAACAACAGGATTTTCATGGACGGCATTGTCCAATGAATTGCAACTCCTGAATGTGTAGCTGCCCGTGGCCGTTTTTATTGGCTTCAGGCTCTATTTGATCCGAGGTATCGTCAGGTTTTTGCGCTCAGCACGCCCCGGCGCACCTGGTCGAGCTCCATGGTTTCGAACAGCGCCTTGAAGTTGCCCTCACCAAATCCCTGGTTGCCCTTGCGCTGGATGAACTCGAAGAAGATGGGGCCAAGCTGGTTTTCGCTGAAGATTTGCAGCAGCAATTCGCCCGGAGCGCCATCCACCAGGATGTTGCGGGCCTTGAGTTCGGCCAGCGGTTCTCCGTGGCCGGGAATGCGCTTATCCAGCAGTTCGTAGTAGGTGTCGCTGGTGTCGAGCAGCTTGATGCCGTTCATTTGCAGCGCATCCACCGTGTCGTAGAGGTTGTGGGTTGCCAGCGCGATGTGCTGCACGCCTTCGCCGTGGTAGCGGTCGAGGTATTCCTGCACCTGGCCAGGCTCGGGCTTGCCCTCTTCGTTGATGGGGATGCGGATCTTCCCGCAGGGGCTGGTCATGGCCTTGCTCTTGATGCCGGTCTGCTGGCCTTCGAGGTCGAAATAGCGGACCTCCTTGAAGTTGAAGATGCGTTCGTAGAACTCCGCCCATTCGCCCATGCGCCCGCGGTGGACGTTGTGCGTGAGGTGGTCGATCACGGTCATGCCGTGGCCAACGGGATTGAGTTCGGCGCCGGGCAAGGGCTCGAAGTCCACGTCGTAGAAGCCGATGTTGCCGATGTCGCCGTCTTTCGCGCCGCCCTTGCCGCGCCAGCGGTCGATGAAGTAGATGATCGAATCGCCAATGCCCTTGATCGCGGGGATGTTCAACTCGCCCGGGCCCGCCTGGCCGGCGTAACCCCAGGCTCCCAGCGACAACGCGCGTTCATAGGCTTGCTTGGCATCCTCGACGCGGAACGCAATGGCGCAGATGCTGGAGCCGTGCAGGCGCGCGAAACGCTGCGCAAAGCTGTCCGGCTCGGCGTTGACGATGAAGTTGATGCCGCCTTGGCGATACAGCAGCACGTTCTTGCGCCGATGCTTGGCAATCGCCTTGAAGCCCATGCGCTCGAACACTTCGCCAATGGCCTTGGGGTCCGGCGCGGCGTACTCAATGAATTCGAAGCCGTCGGTACCCATGGGGTTGTCCCAGGTTTCGGCGACGTTGGCGGGGGCTGACATGGGAATCTCCTCATATTTGGGGGGTGGCGACCTTGCGGCGAAGCCCACACTTTAGGCAAGCTGGCACGCAGTTGTGCGCCGATCTTGCACCGAATATCCGCCCTTCAAACAAGATGCATGCGTGATTTGTAGAATTAACGCAAGATGCCTGATTCGATACCCCTGGACAAGCTGGACCGCGCCATCCTGCGGCACCTGCAGGCGCACGGCCGCGACAGCTTTGAGGCAATCGGCGAGAACGTGGCGTTGTCGGCCAGCGCCGTCTTGCGGCGTGTGCGGCGACTGGAGGAAACGGGCGTGATTGAGCGCTACGCCGCGCTGCTGCGGCCCGAGCGCGTGGGATTGGGCCTGTCGGCCTATGTGAACGTGCAACTGGAAAAGCGCAGCGACGACCCCAAACGCCATCCGATGGACCTGTTTCGCGCCAGCGTGCAGACCTGGCCTGAGGTGGTGGAATGCGTGGCCTTGACCGGCGAGATGGACTACCTGCTGCGCCTGGTGGTGGCGGACATGGCCGCCTACTCGCGCTTCATGATGGACGTGCTGCTCAAGCACCCGAGCGTGCAGGAATGCAAGAGCAGTTTCGTCATGGACCAGGTGAAGACCACCACCGTGCTCGGGGTGTAGGCCGGCTACAGCGCTGGGTAGTCAACATACCCTTGCGCGCCGCCACCGTAAAAGGTTGCCCGATCGGGGGCATTGAAGGGCCCACCCGCCTTCAGCCGCGCGGGCAGGTCGGGGTTGGCGATGAAGGCCCGGCCAAAAGCGACCAGGTCGGCGCCCTGTTCCAGGGCGCGGCTTGCCAGCTCCAGCGTGTATCCGTTGTTGACCATCCATGCGCCGCGACCGCCGGCTTCACGATAGGCGGCCTTGAGGGCGACATAGTCAAAGGCTTGCTCGCCCATCTGGTGATCCCGCGCGGCGCCGGTGGAGCCCTCGATCACATGCACGTAGGCCAGGCCGAGCGGCGCGAGGCGCTGGACGGCGCGTGTGAACAGCGCCTGCGGCTCGGCGTCGAACGCGTCATTGGCCGGGGTAACCGGCGACAGGCGGACCCCCGTGCGGCCACCACCTATGGCGGCGACGATGGCCGTGAGCACCTCCACCAGAAAGCGCGTGCGCTTGTCGATGGAGCCGCCCCACTCGTCGGTGCGGTGGTTGCTGCCCGCGCGCAGGAACTGATCGACGAGGTAGCCGTTGGCGCCATGCAGTTCCACGCCATCGAAGCCCGCGCGGATGGCGTTTCGCGCGGCACGCACGTAGTCCTGCACGATGGCGGGAATCTCGGCGGCGCCCAACTCGCGCGGCATCGAGGTTTCGACGAAACGGGGCATGCCATCGACGATCAACACCGTTTTGGTCTTGGCCACGATGGCCGACGGCGCGACAGGTGCCGCTCCCCCCGGTTGCAGGCTGGCGTGCGAGACGCGGCCGACATGCCACAGCTGCGTGACGATTCGCCCGCCCTTGGCGTGGACCGCGTCGGTGACGGCGCGCCAGGCCATCACCTGCTCGTCGCTCCAGAGACCGGGAACATCGGCGTAGCCTTGACCTTGATGGGTGATGGCGGTGCCCTCGGTGATGAGGAGGCCGGCCGATGCGCGCTGCTCGTAGTACCGCGCCATGAGGGGCGTGGGGATGGCCTGAGGCGCGCGGTTGCGCGTGAGCGGGGCCATGACGATGCGGTTGGCGAGCTTGATCTCACCAGCGGTACAGGGGTCAAACAGCGTGGTCATGCGCCCGAGGCTACCGCAACCCCGGGTCGGGCGATGTCTCGCGTCATGCACCACAATTCGCGCCGTGCTTCAAATCACCATCATGCCCGCCCGCCTCC
>DAIOSZ010000232.1:0-287 GCA_036752305.1 Burkholderiaceae bacterium | reverse complement strand
ATGACTGAGCCCCGATCCGCGTCGTGGCGCGAAGCGCGCGGCCAGCCGCGCGCGCTGTCGGGTCTGCTGCCCTTTCTTCGACCGTACCGTTGGCAAGTGGCGCTGGCGGGACTGTTCTTGCTGTTGGCCGCGGGCACGACGTTGGCGTTTCCAATGGCGCTGCGGCAACTCGTCGACGCGGGTCTCGCGGCACCCGACCGGGGGCAGCAGTTGCTCGCGTTGCGCGGTCACTTCGCGCTGCTGTTTGGCGTGGCCGGCACGCTCGTGGGTGGCTGGAGCAGCAGCGG
>DAIOSZ010000231.1:0-5124 GCA_036752305.1 Burkholderiaceae bacterium | reverse complement strand
GCTCCAGCCCTCCAGCACATACTCGGGCAAGAGCATCTGCTGGCCCCTCTTGTCCTGCGGTGCGCTCAATCAGGCGGTAGATGCCCGAGCGCACCGGAAAGCGAGGATCGACCAGCGCATTGAGCTTGATGCGCTTGAGGTATTTGCCAATGAGCGTCAGGCCGGCCTGATTGCTCAGGTCGCAGGGCAATTGCTTGAGGATGAAATCGGCCATGATCTTCTTCACCTGCGGGGTGAAGAAGATTATGTCGCTAAGTTGTTGATTTTAAAAGAGAAATGCGGGAAAGTTGGTGTTTGGGTCACGGATTCAGGTTATATATGGGTGCATATATTGGTTATCCATTGACTGCATTAAATACAAACGCTATGCTGGATCCTGTATCTGCAATCTCTGATCAAGGGGCGTTAGCCTTTTTATATGGAACTACGTCATCTACGCTATTTCACTGCTTTGGCGCATGCAGGTAGCTTCACAAAGGCTGCCGACATCGTCCATGTAACGCAGTCAACGCTGTCTCATCAAATCAGTCAACTGGAGATAGAACTTGGTAAGGCGCTTTTTGTTAGAGAGCCACGCGGGGTGCGGCTTACGCTGGACGGGCAGCTGTTTCTCAACCAAGCTGAACGTGCGCTTGAAGCCATTGAAGCTGGTATCCGCCAGCTGCGGGACGTTCCAGCGACAAAGAAGAATCGAGTCCGAATTGCAGCAACTCCAACTCTCGCAAACCAGTTTGTCTCATCCGCACTTTTCTCTTTTTTGGCCAGTGAGCGTGATGTGCTCATTACGATTCAGGAAAAACTCGCAGGCGATATGCATGCCGCTTTGATGAGCGATGAAGTTGATCTGGCCGTGGCTTATCCACCGATGAACACACTGGATCTTCAAAGTGAGTTTCTCTTCTCGGATGAAATGTTTGTTATCGTGTGCAAAGATCATCCACTGGCCAAGAGACGCAGAGTTCGTTTAGTGGATTTACACGGTGTGGACGTAGTTTTCCCAACACACAATCAAACCATCAGAGAGTTGATTGATGGGTTTTTTCAGATCGCCAATTCGCAACCTACGATAGTCGCAGAGGTTGACAACATCGGCGCAACGATGAACCTGGTCTCTGCATTGCGATTTGCTGGCCTCTTGCCATCAAGTGTTCCAACACCAAAAGATCTGATTTCCATTCCAATTGAGCGACCGTTCGTCAGTAGGGAGGTCACGCTATATTGGCGCAAAGACAAGTTGATTTCATCAGGGACTAGTCGTGTCAGCGAAGCCGTACGTGCGGCAGGTCACGCCTTTCAGCGAATAGATCGCTTGACTTGACCCTGTAGAGACGAAAATCCAAGACGGCCACCAGGCAAATTTCATATTTCTTGTCGTACGACCGCTTCTGGCCGGGGAAGGTCATGCATCAATCCACCGAACTTAAGCCGCCCGCTTATAAGCCTGCGAAGGATGAGGCTTCGTATGAGCGGGGTTTCTGGGCGCTTCGGCAATTTTCAACCGTGCATTGATGGTGTCCATGTCTTCCTTGGGCGTGGCGATGCCGCGCTTGCTCTTCTTCTGGAAGCAGTGTAGGACAAAGACTGCTTCAGGGAACTTGACGGTGTAGACGGCTCGGTACGTGCCGCCCGCATCGTCTTCCACCACCTCCAGCACGCCGGCACCGCCAAAGCCCTTGAGCACTTTGGCTGCGTCGTGTCGGTCGCCCACCTGTGCCAGTGACAACGCCGGGCTGGACGTGATGCGTCCGCGCGGCATCGTGGTGCAGCTCGGCCTGGGCGGCGACGTGGCGCTGCCGCAGAACGTGGTGGTGGCCAAGGAACTGAGCGTGTGCGGCAGCTTCCGCTTCCACGCCGAATTCGCGCTCGCGGTGCGCCTCATCAACGAGGGCCGCGTGGACATGCGGCCCATGATCACCGGAGCTTTCCCGCTGGCGCGCGCCCGCGAAGCCTTTGAACTGGCGGGTGACCGCCGGCGGGCGATGAAGGTGCTGCTGGCGTTTGAGGAGGCTTGAGGGGGGGGAGGGCGTTGCGGGCGTCTGGCGCCTGGCTTTTTTTGAAGTCCTAAAATGATAGCTGCCCGTAGTGGTGTTTATTTGATTTGAAGCCTAAAACACCCATAAAACCGAGCCCAAAACACCGTCTTGGCAGCGCGCGACTGAGATTTTTGTTGACGTTGTGACGGATTTGTAGAGGAATCTACAAAATCATGGATTGAACCAAAATTCGGGCGGCTTCTTCTGACGCCGGGTTGCCCGGCATCATTTTCCCGCCGCACCGGTATTGTTGTTGCCGCGGCCCCGAGCCGTGGTTTGACGCGGCTCTGCGGGAATTGTAATCACCGCTCGTCAGCCATCCACGCTGCACGCCGGCTTGTTGAATTGCGGTCCACCCCTGTTTGCAATCAGAGTTCGCCGGGAAAATAGCAGCTTCCGGCGCTGACGATGCTCGTCATATCCTCATCGCTGAGCTCTCCTTCCGCAGGAGGGGCAGGCAGCACCACGTAGACCACGTTGGCGCTGTTTTCCACCACGCGTATTTCAACGCCTGCGGGAACAGCAATTCCTTCGGCCGCGAGCGCGGCATTGGTGTTGGCGATCAATTTCGCCTTGAATGCCGGGTCCGCCCAGCATTTGGCGACGACCTGAGCGTATTGTTTGGCTTGTTCCTGATTCATTCATGACTCCAAAATCATTCGAGGCCCAATAACAAGCCAAACGCCGTGACCACGACCGGCGAATAGGCGATACCCCTTGTGAACATACAACGAGGATGCAATTTGGTGCGGCGAGGTGGCTTGGGCTGCCGTCTCCACCTCGGCAATCCCCGCAATGTCCCCGCAACGTGCGGCAAGCTCCGTTATAGCGCCGATTCGCGCTCGCGGTGCGCCTCATCAACGAGGGCCGCGTGGACATGCGGCCCATGATCACCGGAGCTTTCCCGCTGGCGCGCGCCCGCGAAGCCTTTGAACTGGCGGGTGACCGCCGGCGGGCGATGAAGGTGCTGCTGGCGTTTGAGGAGGCTTGAGGGGGGAGGGCGTTGCGGGCGTCTGGCGCCTGGCCTTTTTTGAAGTCCTAAAATGATAGCTGCCCGTGTTGGTGTTTATTTGATTTGAAGCCTAAAACACCCATAAAATCGAGCCCAAAACACCGTTTTGGCGGCGCGCGACTGAGACTTTTGTTGATGTTGTGACAAATTTGTAGATGAATCTACAAAACTAAGGGTTAAACAGAAATTCGGGATATTTTTTCTGACGCTGGGTTGCCAGGAGTCGCGCGCCCGTCACGCTGGCATTTTCGCTGCCACGGCCCCGAGAAGCATCGGCGCCGCCATGCATCCGCAGCGGTGGCGCGCCGCTTATCTGCTTTCCCTTCGTTCTCTCACAACTGTCCCGCCAGTACCCGCGCCACGTGCAGCGCCTGGCGCGCGGCGCCGTCGTGGATCTGGTGGCGGCAGCTGGTGCCGTCGGCGACGACGATGGCCTCGGGCTGGGCGCGCACGGCAGGGAGCAGGGAGAGTTCGGCCATCTGCATCGACGTGCCGTGGTGGCGGGCCTCGTAGCCGAAGCTGCCGGCCATGCCGCAGCAGCTCGATTCGATGAGCACGGGCTGCGCGCCGGGGATGAGGCGCAGCACCTCGAGCACCGGGTTGATGGCGCCAAAGGCTTTCTGGTGGCAATGGCCGTGGACCAGCAGTGGCTGGGCCAGCGGCTTCAGCCGCGCCTTGAGCGCGTCCAGCCGGCCGGCGGTGGCCTCGCGGGCGAGGAATTCCTCCAGCAGCAGGGCTTGCCCGGCCACTGTCCGCGCCGCCTCGCCCAGGCCCAGGGCCAGGGCTTCGTCGCGCAGCGTGAGCAGGCAGGAGGGTTCCAGCCCGACGATGGCGATGCCGCGCTCGGCCAGCGGCTGGAGCGCGGCGAGGAGTTCGCGCAGCTTCTCGCGCGCGCCGTCCACGTCGCCCACGGCCAGGCGGGTGCGGCCACAGCACAGGTGGCCGCCTCTGGCGTCGGCGCGCGCGGCCAGGTGCACGGTGTAGCCGGCGGCTTGCAGCACGGCGGTGGCGTCGCGGGCGTTGGCGTCCTCGAAGTAGCCGTTGAAGGTGTCCACGAAGAGCACCACCGGGCGCTCGGCGGCGAGCAGGGCTTCGCGCGTGGCGGTGGCGGGCGGGGCGTTGAAGAAGTGGCGCGCTTTCCATTCGGGCAGGCTGCGCGCGGCGGCGATGCCCAGGCGGCGCTCCATCAGCCGGGCCAGCCAGGGCCAGCGGTTGCGCAGGTTGGCCAGCGGCGCCAGGCGCGCGGCCAGCGGCGCGTAGTCGGGCAGGCGGGCCAGCAGCTTGTCCTTGAGGCTGTCGGCGCCGCCGCGCGCGCGGCGCTGCTGCGCCAGCACTTCGATCTTCATGCGCGCCATGTCCACGCCGGTGGGGCAGTCGCGCTTGCAGCCCTTGCAGCTGACGCACAGGTCCAGCGCTTCCAGCACGGAGGGGTTGCGCACGCCGTCCTCGCCCAGTTGGCCCGACAAGGCCAGGCGCAGCGTGTTGGCGCGTCCGCGCGTGAGGTGCTGCTCGTCGCGCGTGACGCGGTAGCTGGGGCACATGGTGCCGGCGTCGAATTTGCGGCAGTGGCCGTTGTTGTTGCACATCTCCACGGCCTTGGCAAAGCCCTGCGCCGGGTCGGCGCCGGTGCCGGGGGGCGTGAGGGCCTCGGTGGCAGGGTCGTTTTGCACGTTCCAGGCGCTCCAGTCGAGCGCGGGGGTGAGCGGGATCACCCGGTAGCCGTTGCCGTAGCGCATCAGGTCGCGGTCGTCCATCGGGGGCGCATCGACGATCCGGCCGGGGCAGAGCAGGGCGCCGGGGTCGAGCTGGCGCTTGATGGCGGTGAAGGCCTCGTGGATGCGCGGGCCGAACTGCCACTGCACCCATTCGCCGCGGCACAGGCCGTCGCCGTGTTCGCCGCTGTAGGCGCCCTTGAAGCGGCGCACCAGCGCGGAGGCCTCCTCGGCGATGGCGCGCATCTTGATCGCGCCGTCGCGGCGCATGTCCAGAATGGGGCGCACGTGCAGCGTGCCGACCGAGGCGTGCGCGTACCAGGTGCCCTTGGTGCCGTGGCGGGGGAAAACCTCGGTCAGCGCATCG
>DAIOSZ010000230.1:0-5127 GCA_036752305.1 Burkholderiaceae bacterium | reverse complement strand
CTCGGGGTCCAGCACGCGCACGTCGCGCTCCAGGTGGTAGCGCACGCCCTGGCGGGCGTTCAGGCGCGCCCGCTCGCCGATGTCCATGCTCTCCCAGGCATCGTGCTTGGCGCAGACGGTGGCAGGCCCGTAGACCTCGGTCAAGCCGTAGACATGGGTGAGGTCGAAGCCCATGGTTTCCATGCCCTCGATCATCGAAGCCGGTGGCGCGGCGCCCGCGACCATGCATTTGACGCCCGCCGGCACGCCCTCCTTCATGGCCGCCGGCGCGTTGACCAGCAGTCCGTGCACGATGGGCGCGCCGCAGTAATGGGTGACGCCGTGCGCGATGATGGCGTCGGCCATGGCCTGCGCCTCGACCTTGCGCAGGCAGACGTTGACGCCTGCGCGGGCCGCCAACGTCCAGGGGAAGCACCAGCCGTTGCAGTGGAACATCGGCAGCGTCCACAGGTAGACCGCATGCTTGGGCATGTCCCATTCGAGAATGTTCGACAGCGCATTGAGCGCCGCACCCCGGTGGTGGTAGACCACGCCCTTGGGGTTGCCGGTGGTGCCGCTGGTGTAGTTGAGGGCGATGGCGTCCCACTCGTCGTCGGGCCACGACCACGCGAAGTGTTCGTCGCCGGTGGCCAGAAAGGCCTCATAGCCGAGCGAGCCGATGCGCCGGTACTCGCCCGTGTAGAGCGCGTCTTCCACGTCGATCACCAGCATGGGCTCGCGTCGCGTGCGCAGGGCGAGCGCCTTTTCCATCACGGCCGAGAACTCGGGATCGACGATCACCGCCCGCGCCTCACCGTGGTCGAGCATGAAGGCGATGGCCTCGGGATCGAGCCGGGTGTTGAGCGCGTTGAGCACCGCGCCGGCCATCGGCACGCCGAAATGCGCCTCGACCATCGGCGGCGTGTTGGGCAGCATCAGCGCCACAGTCTGGTTCTTGCCGATGCCGGCGCGCCGCAACGCGCTGGCCAGACGGCGGCAGCGCGCATAGGTGGCGCTCCAGGTCTGGCGCAAGGCGCCATGGACGATGGCCAGGCGATCGGGATAGACCTGCGCGCTGCGCTCGATGAAGGCCAGCGGCGTGAGCGGGGCATGGTTGGCGGAAGTCCTGGGCAGGTCCTGGTCGAAGATGGAGGGGCTCATGCGGGGTTCCTCGGGTGATCGGTGCGGCGCCATTGTCTCTCCGGCAGCGGCGCGCTTCGTGGGGGAAAATGCGGACGTGGCCATCCCGCCGTCGTTCGTTCAAGAGTTGCTGTCGCGCACCGACGTGGTCGAGGTGGTCGGCCGCCATGTGACGCTCAAGAAAACCGGCGCCAATTTCAGCGGCCTGTGCCCCTTTCATGCCGAGAAGTCGCCGAGTTTCACCGTCAGCCCGACCAAGCAGTTCTATCACTGCTTCGGCTGCGGCAAAAGCGGCGATGCGATCCGCTTCCTCATGGAACACATGGGCCTGCCCTTTGTGGATGCCGTCAAGGATCTGGCGCAGCAGCAGGGCCTGACGGTGCCCGAGGAGCACGCTTCGCCGGCCGAGCGCGAGCGCTCGGCCCGCGCCCGCGAGGCCCGTGCCACGCTGACCCAGGTGCTGGAAAAGGCGGCGGCGGCCTACCAGCAGCAGCTCAAAACCTCACAAAGAGCCGTTCAGTACCTCAAGGGACGGGGTCTGTCGGGCGCGGTCGCCAAGCGCTTTGGCCTGGGTTACGCGCCCGAAGGCTGGCGGCATCTGGCCAGCGTGTTCGCGCGCTACGACGAGCCCCTGCTGGTGGAAAGCGGTCTGGTCATCGTGCGCGACGCCGACGAGGAAGCCAACCCCGGCGCCGAGGCAAGGCGCTACGACCGCTTCCGCGACCGCGTCATGTTCCCCATCCGCAACGTCAAGGGCGAGTGCATCGCCTTTGGCGGACGGGTGCTGGGCGACGAGAAGCCGAAGTACCTCAATTCCCCCGAGACGCCGGTGTTCAGCAAGGGCCGCGAGCTGTACGGCCTGTTCGAGGCCCGTCAGGCGATTCATCAGGACGGGTATGCGCTGGTGACCGAAGGCTACATGGACGTGGTGGCGCTGGCGCAGTTGGGCATCGGCAACGCCGTCGCCACGTTGGGCACCGCCTGCACGCCCGAGCACGTGCGGCTGCTGGCCAAGTTCACCGACGAGGTGGTATTTAGCTTCGACGGCGACGCCGCCGGCCGCCGCGCGGCCCGCAAGGCGCTGGAGGCCGCCCTGCCCCACGCCAGCGATACGCGCGGCTTCAAGTTCCTTTTCCTGCCGCCCGAGCACGACCCCGACAGCTTCGTGCGCGAGCGCGGGGCCGACGAATTCCGCGCCGCGGTCCGTGGCGCCATGCCGTTGTCGCGCTTTCTGCAGGAAGCGGCGGCCCAGGGCTGCGACCTGCAAACGCCGGAAGGCCGCGCCCGGCTGGCGCACCAGGCGCAGCCGCTGTGGCGCCTGCTGCCCGACGGTGCCCTCAAACGACAACTGCTGGCCGATCTGGCACAGGCCATCGGACTGGACCTGCGGGAGCTGTCGGACTTGTGGGCCAGGGACGCGCCCCCTGTCCGCTCCGATTCCGATAGCGCCTCGTGGTCGTCCCGAGAGGACAAAAGGCCAAAAGGCATCCCTAAAAAGCAAGCCCCTGCTCTGCCGGGCGCCTCATCGGGCATCCAGGCGCCCGCCAACAGCCGCAGCGACCATGCGGTGCGCCTGCTGCTCACGCACAACCCGTTGTGGGACGAATTGAGCAACGAGGACCATGCCCTGCTGGCCGCGCTGCCCGCGCCGCATGGGCCGCTGATCGCGTGGATCGAGGGACAAATCCACGAGCACGGGCATCAGGCCTGGGCTTCGCTGGAAGCCGCGCTCACGGGTCACCCCTCCCAAGCCCTGGCGCGGCGCGTGATGAAGGTGGCGACCGCCTACGGAGCGGCCGAGTCGGCACAGACCATGGCTATTGACGACGCCCGGCGGGAACTGCGTGACCTGGTCCGCCGCCTGACGCTGGCGGATCTGGAGCGCCGCGAAAGCGAGGCCATTTCCGCCGGTGATCTTCGGGTGTTCCACGATCTCCATGAAAAGCGCAAATCGCTCATCCAGGTGGCCACCCAGCGCGCCGCCTGACCTGCCCCTGGCGGGCCCTGACAAAGGTTCAGGTGGCGACGCGCCTCCTGGCTTGGTGGCCCTTCTTCATCAGTTTTGGGTATGACAACGTACCGCATCCATAGGACGATTCCAACGTGACATCCCAAAGCCTGATCGCCCTGACCGATTTGCCGATGCAACAGAAGACGATCCTCGTCATGGACCTCGTGGAATCGGTGCGGTTGATCGCGCACAGCGAAAAATCGGTGGTTCGGGAATGGCGAAAGTTTGTCAAGTACGCGGGGGGCGAGGTCATTCCGCGGCATCACGGGCGCTTGGTCAAGAGCCTGGGCGACGGCATCCTGGCGCAGTTCGACGATGCGCGTCAGGCGGTACGAGCGGCGGCGGAGCTGCATCGCTATTTCGACGCGGTCAACGCCAGCCATCCTGCGCAGACGCGCTACCTGCTGCGCGCCGGTATCCATTGCGCGGGCATTTTCGTTGACGACATCGATGTGTATGGCGCGGGAGTCAATCTGGCCGCGCGGGTGGCTGGCCTCGCGGCGCCAGGCGAGACCGTGGTGACGGCGGAGGCCAAGGCCTATCTGTGCGACGACATCGACGGCGATTTTTTTGACAAGGGTTACTGCCACCTGAAGCACCTGGAGGAACCGGTGCGCGTCTGGAGCGTGGGCGCGCCCCATGCGGCGGCGCCCTACGTCGCGCCACCGCAGGAGCAAGCCTTGTTTCCGAAGATCGCGGTCCTGACGCTCGAATGCCTGGTCGCGGATCCTCAGCAGGCACCGATTGGCTCCTTGATATCGGACCGGCTAAGCGTTCAGTTTGGCAAGCAGCCGCTGCTGCGCGCGATCTCCCGATCGTCGCTCAAGCAACTGCGGTTTTCCCGGAATTACTCGGATTTGCGGACACACCTGCAGGCGCAGTACACCGTATCGGGCAGTTTTTCCGTGTACGAGCGCAAGGTGATGATGTGCGTCGAGCTGGTCGAGCTCGAAACCCAGAACGTGCTCCTGGTGCGCGACGCCTCGGTTGATATGGGTGCGTTGTTCGAGGTGGAGTGCGAGGCCCTGGTGGATCTGGCCCACGCCTGTATGCAACGCATCACTCAGCAATGCGCCGACGTCGCATCGCTGATACCACCGCCCAACATCGAGAGCTACAAGCTGCTCACGGCAGGCTCGAGCTTTCTGCACCGAAATTCGGTGCGGGAGTTCGCGCTGTCACGTGATCTGCTCACGGAACTCTGCAAGCGCCATCCCTATGTTCAATATGGCTGGGCCGAACTGGCCAACTGGTGCGTGCTGGGAGTGGTGCAAGGCTGGCACGCCAACAGCCCGGCGCTGCTGACGCAAGCACTGGAGTACAGCGACCGCGCGCGCAACCTCGATTCCGCCGCTTCGCGTCCCGTTGCCATGCATGGATTGGTGCTGGCCTACCTGAAACACGACCTGGATGCCGCCAAGACGGAATACGAGACAGCGCTCGCGCTCAACAGGAGCGATGCATGGGCCAACTTGCTGCTTGGCGCGACGCTGGCGTTTCGCGGCGACGGCGAGCAAGCGGTTCAATACTGCGAAGCCGCGCTGTCACTCGTACCGCTCCATCCGATGCGGTATTTTTTTGAATCTCTGGCCGCCACCGCCTACTTGTCGGCTGGCGACTATTCGGCCGCAATGCGGCTGGCGCAGCATTCGCTGAAGAAAAACACGCTGCACACCTCGACGCTGCGCGCGTTGGCCATCAGCAGCGAATTGTCCGGACACGAAACTCAGGCGAGGAGCGCCGTCAAGAAATTGCTGACCATCGACCCAGGCTACACCGTCAGCGCGTTCAGAAACCGCTACCCCGGTAGCCAGGCTGGGCATGCCGATCTGTATGCGCAAGCCCTTCGTTCGGCAGGGCTTCCGAGCTAGTTTTTGTTACTCAGGAGGAAGAGCTTCATGACACAACTGGAATCCCAATCGCAACAAGCAGGTGTTGCAGGTGTTGCAGGCGTGGCGGGCGTTGCAGGCGTGGCGGGGGTAGCTGGCGTTGCCGGG
>DAIOSZ010000229.1:0-5206 GCA_036752305.1 Burkholderiaceae bacterium | reverse complement strand
ACAGCCTTTCACCCGGCGACCGCCGGGTGCTCAACGAAAACGAACTGGCCCAGCGGTGGGGCGTCAGCCCCAAGACCTTGCAACGCTGGCGCAGCGAAGGGCGCGGCCCGCGCTACCTGAAGCTGTCCAAGCGCGTGAGCTACCCCGTCGACGCGGTCATCGAGTTCGAGCGCGAGGCGCTGCACGACTCGACGTCCGAGCGCGCGGCCGTTTGAGGAGAGACGCGATGAACGACATCACTGTCTTTCCCGCTGACATCGCCGAGATGTCCGTCAGCCAACTGGCCGCGCTGTCGCCCGAGGTCAAGCGCGAGGTCGACAAAAACCTCGATGCGGCCATCGACTGGCTCAAGAAGGCACGCACCAAGTTCGACGCCGCGCTGGATCAGTGCTACGGCGATCAAGCCCGCGCCGCACTGCGTGAATCCGGCCGCGACTTCGGCACCGCCCACATCAGCGATGGCCCGCTGCACCTCAAGTTCGAGCTGCCCAAGAAGGTCAGCTGGGATCAGAAGCAACTGGCGGAAATCGCCGAGCGCATCGTGGCTTCGGGCGAGAAGGTCGAGGGCTACCTCGACATCAGGTTGTCCGTCTCCGAATCCCGCTTCACGAACTGGCCCCCGGCCCTGCAACAGCAGTTCGCCGCCGCCCGCACCGTGGATTCCGGCAAACCGTCTTTCACCCTTTCCCTCGATTCGGAGTAATCACCATGAGCACCAATCTCATCGCTTCACTGCGTATGCAACTGCCGTCCATCTACGGCGAACACCTTCCCGACGAAATCCGGTATCGCCGCGCCGACGGCCAGGACGTCGTCGTTCCGCTCGATGTCGCCACGGTGGACGAACTGGCTTTCGCCATCCAGACAGCCAACGCGGAATCGCTGGCGCTCGGTCGCCGCCGCACCGCGCTGGAAGAGCTTCACACCGAGGTGCGCAAGCGCGCCGCGCGTGGGGCCGACCGCATCGCCGACGTGTCGTGGGAGGGCTGATCATGAGTGCGATCATTCCCTTCCAGTTCGAAACGCACGCCATGCGCGTCCAGGTCGATGATCTCGGGCAGCCCTGGTTCAACGCCACCGATGTCTGCGATGCCTTGGAAATGGGCAATCCGTCCCAGGCAATCAAGTCCCACGTCGATGCAGAGGATCTCCAGAAATTGGAGACCCTTACGGCGGGTGGCCGCCAGCGGCAGAACCACGTCAATGAATCGGGCCTCTACGCTCTGATTCTCGGCAGCACCAAGGACGCCGCCAAGCGATTCAAGCGCTGGGTGACCAGCGAGGTACTGCCTGCGATCCGCAAGACCGGCAGCTACACCGTTCCCGGTGCGCTGGCGGCTTTGCCCGCACCGACCCACGACCGTGTATCTGCGATTCTGCTGATCGGCGAGGCCGTGGCGAAGGTGCCTGGCGTGAAGCCGGGCATCGCGGCGGCGGCGACGCTGACCTGCATTCAGGAGAACACGGGCATCACCACCGAGGTGCTGCGCCGCGCACTGCCGTCGGCCAACGAACCGATCTGCGCCCTGAACGCCACCCAGCTTGGCAAGCTGCTGAACCGCTCGGCCAAGGCCACCAACCAGTCGCTGGCATCGCACGGCTTCCAATTCCGCAATGACCGCGACGAATGGGAACTGACCGAGGCCGGTGAAGCCTGGGCCGAGGCCATGCCGTACTCGCGCAACGGGCACAGCGGCTACCAGATCCTCTGGAACCCTGCTGTCGCCGAGCAGTTGAAGGAGGCCGCGTGATGAGCCTCCCCATCATCTCCGCGCAGCAGCGCATGGCCGAACGCAAGGGCGTGAAGCTGCTGATGCTGGGCAAGTCCGGTATCGGCAAGACCACCCGGCTCAAAGACCTCGACCCGGCCTCCACGCTGTTCCTCGACATCGAGGCCGGTGATCTCGCCGTGGCTGACTGGCCGGGCGACACCATCCGCCCGGCGTCCTGGCCCGAGAGCCGCGACTTCTTCGTGTTCCTCGCGGGTCCGGACAAGTCGCTGCCGCCGGAGAGCGCGTTCTCGCAGGCGCACTACGACCACGTCATCGAGAAGTTTGGCGATCCGACTCAGCTCGACCGCTACCAGACCTTCTTCCTCGACTCGATCACGCAGTTGTCCCGCCAGTGCTTCGCGTGGTGCAAGACGCAGCCGGGCGCGGTCAGCGACCGTACCGGCAAGCCCGACATGCGCGGTGCCTACGGGCTGCTCGGCCAAGAGATGGTCAGCGCCTTGACCCACCTGCAGCACGCCCGGGGAAAGAACGTAGTGTTCGTGGCCATCCTCGACGAACGCCTCGATGACTACAACCGAAAGGTGTTCGTCCCGCAGATCGAAGGCAGCAAGACCAGTCTGGAGCTGCCCGGCATCGTCGATGAGGTCGTGACGCTGGCCGAGATCAAGGCCGACGACGGCAGCGCCTACCGCGCGTTCGTCACGCACACCCTCAATCCCTATGGCTTCCCGGCCAAAGACCGCAGCGGTCGCCTCGACCTGCTGGAGCCGCCGCATCTCGGCGCGCTGATCGCCAAGTGCGCGGGCCTGTCCCCAACGCACATGCCCGCCAGCACCGCCACCCCTGCACACATCGAATCTCAGGAGTAATCGCAATGACCGCATGGAATGACTTCAACGACGCCGAAGCCCAGCAATCCGGCTTCGATCTGATCCCCAAGGGCACCGTCGTGCCGGTGCGCATGACCATCAAGCCGGGTGGTTATGACGACCCCGAACAGGGCTGGGGTGGCGGCTATGCCACCGAATCCTTCGAGACCGGCTCCATCTATCTCGCGGCCGAATTCGTGGTCACCGCTGGCGACCATGCCAAGCGCAAGATGTGGAGCAACATCGGCCTGCACTCCAAGAAGGGGCCGACCTGGGGCCAGATGGGGCGCAGCTTCATCCGCGCAGCCCTGAACAGCGCCCGCAACGTCCACCCGCAGGACAACAGCCCGCAGGCATCTGCCGCGCGCCGCATCCACGGCTTCGCCGAGCTGGACGGCCTGGAGTTCCTGGCGCGCGTCGACATCGAGAAGGACGCCAAGGGCCAGGACCGCAACGTCGTCAAGCTGGCGGTCGAGCCCGATCACCCCGGCTACGCCAAGTTGAAGGGCGTGCCGCCGAAGGCCAATCCGGGCGGCGGCGGCAACTCCGGTGCTCCGGCACAGGCAGCCCCTGCCTACGCTGCACCCACCCAACAGCGCGCACCGGTGACGGGCAAACCGTCCTGGGCTCAGTGAGGGAGGCCGATGAAATGCTGGGTCTGCAAACGACAGGCCCGGGGGTTCGGCCACACCGACAACCGTCATGGTGTCGGCAATCCCCGGCGCTATCCCATCGACTGGGTGTTCTGCTCGCAGCGCTGCCAGAACGCGTTTCACGCGATGTATGGCAACTGGCTGCGGGTCAAGGAAGGTCGTGTCGACATCAAGGAGGTCGCCATGATCGATCCGTCTGATGTCGAACTTGCCGCGATGAAGACGTGCCTCAAGGCCTTCGGCGAGGCGGCGAGCGAGATCGGCTTTACCAAGCCGCTGGGCGACTACTCCGAAGCCGAGGCGCTGCAGGTAATCGACGCCATCGTCACCTGCTGGACGGACGCGATGGTCGCGCACCACGAGGTGAGCAAGTACCCGCCGGTGCGCGGCATGACGCCCACGCCTGATCCCATGACTCCGAGTGCAGCAAATCCGTTCGCCGATCTGGAGGACGACCTGCCTTGGGAAGAGCCGAAGGGGAGAAAGCCATGATCGACTTCAACTCCTCATCGAGCATCTCGGGCCAGGTCACCGCCCTGGTCGACGCAGGGATGCAGCAGGCCCGCGCCCGCCAGTCCGAGCGCCAGTACCTCGGAGCGTCCCGTCTCGGCGTGGCCTGCGAGCGCGCGCTGCAGTTCGAGTACGCCAAGGCACCCATCGACCACGGCCGCGACACCCCCGGCCGGATGCTGCGCATCTTCGAGCGCGGTCACGTCATGGAGGACTGCATGGTCGTGTGGCTGCGGGACGCAGGCTTCGATCTGCGCACCCGCAAGACCGACGGCGAGCAATTCGGTTTCTCCGTGGCCGACGGCCGCCTGCAGGGCCACATCGACGGCGTCATCGTCGGCGGCCCGGAGGGCTTCGCTTATCCCGCGCTCTGGGAGAACAAGTGTCTGGGCATGAAGGCTTGGCGTGAGCTGGAGAAGAACCGCCTCGCCGTGGCCAAGCCCGTCTACGCCGCGCAAGTGGCGATCTACCAAGCCTATCTCGAACTGCACGAGCACCCGGCGATCTTCACGGCGCTCAACGCCGACACGATGGAGATCTACACCGAGGCCGTGCCCTTTGATGCAGCCCTGGCCCAGCGCATGTCGGATCGGGCGGCGAAGGTCATCTCGGCCACCGAGGCGGGAGAGCTCCTGCCGCGCGCCTTCAATGACCCGACCCACTTCGAATGCCGGATGTGCGCGTGGCAAGACCGCTGCTGGAGGACAACGACATGAACCGCACACCCTTGAATCAGGTGCTCGGCGAGCAATTGATCGACGCGCGCCAAGCCGCGCTGATGTTCAACCTGCCGTCGTACTGGCTCTCGCAGGCCAAGGAACGCCAGCATCGCCGCATTCCGCACTACCGCGTTGGCAAGCTCGTTCGCTTCAAGCCCAACGAACTGGAGGCGTGGATCGTCGCGCAGCAGGTATCCGGTGAGGAGGTCGTGGATGCTTGATTTCAACGACACGCCAACACCCCTTCCTCGCGACCTCGACGCCGAACGCGAAGCGATCCGTGCCGAACTGCTCGCCCGACTGGAGTCGGTGCTGGCCACGCTGTTCCCCGCAGGCAAGAAACGGGGCGACAAGTTCCTCGTCGGCGACGTGCTCGGCAGTCCCGGAGACAGCCTGGAGATCGTGCTCGACGGCGAAAGGCGGGCTTGTGGACCGATCGCGCCACCGGCGACGGCGGTGACATCTTTGCGCTGATCGCCGCGCACCTGGGCCGCGATGCGCATGCCGACTTCCCACGTGTGCTCGACGCTGCGACCGAACTGGTTGGCCGCGCTCCTGCCACATCCAGGTCGGCGGCACGCAAATCGAAATCGGTGCCACCCGTCGACGATCTCGGCCCGGCCACCGCGAAGTGGGATTACCTCGACGCCTCCGGCAAGCTGATCGCCGTCGTCTACCGGTACGACCCGCCCGGCCGCAAGAAGGAATTCCGTCCGTGGGAC
>DAIOSZ010000228.1:0-5208 GCA_036752305.1 Burkholderiaceae bacterium | reverse complement strand
CGACGCCGGCCGCTGCCTGCGGCAGCCCGTCGCACAGCAGGCCGCGCAGCAGATCCGCGCCGCGGGCAGTGCCCAGGTGGTGTCGGTCGAGACCGAGCGCGTGCGCGAAGGCCCGCCGCTGCTGTTCGACCTGGGCACCTTGCAGGAAGTCTGTTCCAAGCAGCTTGGGCTGGACGTGCAGGAAACCTTGGAGATCGCCCAGGCCCTGTACGAGACGCACAAGGCCACGACGTACCCGCGCTCGGATTCGGGCTACCTGCCCGAAAGCATGTTCGCCGAAGTGCCCACGGTCCTGGACAGCCTGCTCAAGACCGATCCCACGCTGGCCCAGATCATGGGCCAGCTCGACCGCACCCAGCGCTCGCGCGCCTGGAACGACGGCAAGGTGACGGCGCACCACGGCATCATCCCGACGCTCGAACCCGCGAATCTCTCCGCCATGAGCGAGAAGGAACGGGCGTTGTACCGGCTGATCCGGGCACATTACCTGGCCCAGTTCCTCCCGCACCACGAGTTCGACCGCACCGTGGCGGATCTCTCCTGCGGCCAGCAGAAGCTGGTGGCTACGGGCAAGCAGGTCGTCGCCCGCGGCTGGCGCCTGGTGCTGGCCGAGTCCGAACGTGAAGGCAGCGCCGATGAGGATGGCGACGCCCCCGTGCGCACCCAGGTGCTGCCTGCGCTGCGTGACGGGATGGCATGCCAGGTCGCCGGGGCCGACATCAAGGCCCTCAAGACGATGCCGCCCAAGCCCTATACCCAGGGCGAACTGGTCAAGGCGATGAAGGGCGTTGCGCGTTTCGTGACCGACCCGCGCCTGAAGCAGAAGCTCAAGGACACGACGGGCATCGGCACCGAGGCGACGCGGGCCAACATCATCAGCGGGCTGATCGCCCGCGGCTATATCGTGAAGAAGGGGCGCTCCATCCGCGCATCGGATGCGGCGTTCACGCTGATCGACGCCGTGCCCGCGGCGATTGCCGACCCCGGCACCACCGCCGTCTGGGAACAGGCGCTGGACATGATCGAGGGCGGACAACTCACCCTGGATGTGTTCATCGGCAAGCAGGCCGCCTGGATTTCGCAGTTGATCGCGCAATACGGCAGCACGTCCCTGTCCATCAAGGTTCCCCAAGGACCGGCTTGTCCGCAGTGCGGCGCACCCACGCGCCAGCGAACCGGCAAGAGCGGCCCGTTCTGGTCGTGCAGTCGCTACCCCGACTGCAAAGGCACGCTGCCGGTGGCAACCGGCACGTCCAGGCGTGGTGCCTCGCGTCCACGCCGTACCAGTGGCGGTGGCCGCAAAGGCGCCTGACCGCCCCCGTTCCCCGTGAGCCATGCCCGCCATCGGCGGCGTGGCCCGTGTCCCGCATGCCCTGCGGGACGCCCCAGCGCGCAACGCCTTCTTGCTCCGTGTGCGCGTCCCGTCCGGCCGGCCCCGGCCGCGGGACCTGAAGGTGGCTTCTCCGCGAACCGCACCCCGCGCGTTCTCCTCGTCTGCATTCCTTCCGCCGCTGCGAAGGGTCCCCCGATGGCTTGCCTGTGCGAGCCATCCGGAGACCCTTCGCGGTCAGCGGTATTCGGTGCCGGTGCCCGCCGGCGCAAAAACGGGCTCCCTTTGTGCGCGGATGTGCGCCAGACGATGCCGGCCCCAGCCACGACATGGGCCGGGTGTGATTGCTGGATGAGCAGACGGTTCTAGCGACGACCGGGCCTGCCAATCAGCCCACGGGTGGTTCTTCTTTCCTCCCGAGCCGAAGGCCCCTGGGGCCTTCGGCGCCTTTCTCCTGCCTTTCAACGCCCCGGCCAGGGCGATGGCCCTGCGCCACACGAACGGGAGACCCACATGACCGCCAACATTGCAATCCGCCTCACTACGCACCGCCGATGCACCGAACTGCAAGGCGATCGGCAATTCCATGGCCGTGCTGTGCGTCGCGTGGCTGGGGACGCCGGCTGGTGCAGTACCTGCACAAGACGGGATCGATCGCTTCGGATTGATGCAAGACGCGGCCGGCGGGTCGCGCGGTCCCCCCCCCTGCATTTCCGACGCATCGGCAACAGCCAGCAGCCAGGGTGTCCAGACTGCCGTGGGTTCCGCCCACGCCACCCGCCAGTTCGCCCCGGCATCTCTCCGGCGAACGCTGCCCACCGGGCATCGATGCCACCTTCCTCCAACCCACGGGATGTATGCCGCGTCCCGTCAGGGGCGTGTCGTCAACCCGGTCGATATCAGGACTTCCCATGGACACCATCACCCGACAAGACCGCATCACCCTCAAGAACCTCAAGGTCGCGGATTTCGCGAGCGAGGAAACGCTGTGCTTCACCGCCACCGTCATGTTCGACGGCAGGCCCATCGCCGAAGCCCGCAACGACGGACACGGCGGCTCGACGTTCGTGCGCGCGTTGCAAGGCCAGGCCGCGCTGCTGGCCCAGGCCGAGGAATTCGCCAAGAGCCTGCCGCCGGCATCGCTCGACGTCGAACGCGAAGACGACGAGCCGCTTCTCATCGACATGACGCTCGACTTCCTAGTGGACCAATTGGCCGATGCCATGCACGCGGAGCGCAAGCTGCGCACCGCGTTCAACCGCGACATCGGCAACAAGGTGCTGTTCATCAAGGACGGCAGGCTGCTGTTCCTCAAGGGCATCAAGCTCAAGGCCATTGCCGACCGCGCAGCGTATTTCGCAAAGCTGCGCAGCCGACAGGACCAGCCCATCGTCATCCTGGCCGAGCTGCCAGCGGACGAGGCATTCGCCATCTGGAAGCAGCATGTCCTGGGCGACAAGCCCCGCTGATCCAGCCTCACCGCACCGTCATGACCGCCCCGCACTTGCTGCGGGGCTTTTCTTTGTCTCTGCGTACATCAATCGGGGCTGGACCAGATGCCGATTTCCAACTGACGTGGCGCGCCCCCCCCACGAAGCTGCCCGCATGCTCGCTGATTCGTCAGCACATGCCAGCAGCCAGGGTTTCAGGCTGCCGCGGGGTTCTCCCCGCGCAACCCACCAGTCCGCATCGCATCCATTGCGCGGACGCGCGTCGCCAAGACGCTGATGCTTTTTTTCAACCGCGTGCGGGAGCTGCCATCCCGTGAGGGACAGGGCCCCGCTTTTCCAAGGAGCCCATCCATGTCCCAGCAAGCCTCTTTCGGCCGATTCGGTCAATTGGCCTTGACCTACTGCGGCAAGTTCCTGCCGCTCGAAGTCCTGCACAGCGCCGCCGGCCACTACATCGGCACGCGCGATACCGAAGGTCCCGTTTCGCGGGAATCTCGTGAGTACTTCCGCAGCCATGCCGCGGCTCAACGTGCCCTCGAAAGAGGCGGCTGGTCCCAGCTCGCCGTTCCCTGATCCAACTGGAGGAATCACGTCATGAACCAGCTACTGCCGCAGGAAGTCGTCGATCAGATCGTTCGGGAAGAACGGCATTTCAGCGCCGCGCCCCAAGCCTTTTTCGAGGCATGGAAGCGTGGTGTCGAGATCGCCGGCCCGCAATGGTTTGGCGATGGCACCCGTGAAGGTCTGAACCAGGCCAAGAGCAAGTGGGATCTGCGCCCCGACATGCTGCGCCTCAACGACGCCCTCGGCGTCCTGAGCAGCGGGGAACGCATGTTCCTGTCCGCGATGGTCAGCTTCTACAACGCGCGCGAGGGCGGTGCCATGCTCAAGCGCTGCCACTTCAACGGGTTGTCGGACTTCGACGGCCTCGATCTGCCTCGTCGCCAGGTGATCGCCGACCTCCTGCTGAACTACAGCGGTTGGTGAGCCGGTCCCCGGCACACCTTCATCACTGCGTTCACGCGACCCCATGAGGGACATGCGCCTCGCCCGAGGCCATGTCCCTCGCGTTTCTCCCCGCCCAGTGCCATCCGGCATCAGGCGGTTCCCCTGCGGATGCCATCGTCCGCAAGGGCTGGCTCCGTTCATTCATCGAAAGGAGCCTTCATGGCCAACAATTACTACGAAGCCACCGGCGTTCTCGTGCTCGACCGTGTGACGCCCGTCATCCAGGCGCTGTTCGGCGCCTTCGCGCTGGACGAGAGCCATCCCGGCAACGGGCAGGCCTACATCGCCCAGATCGCCGAGACCACCAATCCGCAATGGCCGGACGTGCTCGATGGCCTGGAAGACCTGGCCACGCAACTCGGCATTCCGATGCCGGACGACGAAGGGCTTTCGATCCCGCCGCTGCTCGAACTGCTCGCCGTGCACTTCGGTGCCGATGAGGACGAAGAGCTGGGGAACTTGATCGAGCGTCATTCGTTCGAGGACACCGCCGATCTCGACGCATTGTTTCTGATCGCCACCCGATTCGATGACGGCCACCACCTGACCGCCATCCAGTTCGAGGGATGCTGGTATTGCAGCAAGCCGCGGCTGTTCGAGTTCGGCGGCAACGGCTGCTACCTGAGCCGCGAGGTCCGCGTCATCAGTTCCTCCTCGCAGGCCCTCCAGCTCGGCGACCAACTGCGCAAGGCCATTGTGGCCGCCGACATCGAAGAGGCCTCGGCCCTGATTGCGCTGGAGACCATCAATCTGCTGGCGGGCGTCAGCGACGAGCCATTCCGCATGAATTTGCGCCGACGCGTCGCCGAGCGATTGGCCCAAACGCCAACGATCAGCGTCACCTGACGCTGTTTCCTTTCTTTCCACCCACCGGGGTCAATTCCCGGTGGCGGGGATTGGCTCCATCATTATTCTGTTGGAGAAATCCCATGTCCCAGAATCCCAATCCCTTTCTACGCGGCTACTGGAATCTGAAAATCGTCCGCACGCTGTCCATCAGCCACGAGGACGGAAGCCCGCATGTCTGGCGAAACATCCACCAGAGCCAAGAACACCTCTCCGATGAGGAGCTGGTTTCAGCATCCTGCATCGTCACCAGCGATTTCGCCGTAGTCAGCAATGGCCCAGACTCCGTGAGTGCCGAGGTGCTGGCCGAACGCGATGCCGGTGAAGGCGCCTACGGCGTGGTGGGTGCCGTGGTGTACGCGATCCACGGCGACGACTTCGACGGCCTCCCCGTCCACATTGGCGACACTTATTCGGCCGAGGCCGCACGGGAAGTCGTGCAGCGGTTGAGCTTCGAGACCGGCTACTACAGCCGGTGCTGGGAAATCAGCAGCGCGCACATCAGCCACGAAACCGGCCAGTACCTGGCCAACCTGGCTGACCTCGCGACGCCGGAAGCCTTTTTGTTCATTG
>DAIOSZ010000227.1:0-5247 GCA_036752305.1 Burkholderiaceae bacterium | reverse complement strand
GAGGCAAAGGCGCGGCGCCATAAGTGCTGCATAGCATCGAACACTGCACTAGGGACGGCCCGCATCGTTGAGCTTCCAGTCGTAGTCCAGGTAGCCCACCGGCACGCCGCCAGCCTTCAGTCGTGCCTGCTCGGCCGCCGTCCGGCCCAGCACCGCCGCGTAGCGCGCCCACAGGTCGTCGAGGCGATGAAAGCCCTGGTCGCCTTTTTCAAAGTCCTCGCGGAACCATTTGAAGATGGAGCTCACCTCCAGCCTGCCGTCGGCGTAGCGGTTGCGAGACGGGTCGGCCAGGAAGCGGCGCAGGCCATCGTCGAGCTGCGCATCCAGGCGCTCGGCGGTGAAGGCCTCGTTGCGCAGCGCCGGGCAGCCGATGCTGGCGCACACCAGCGCGGCGTGGATGCGCGGATCGCGGTAGCGGGCGCGCAGCTCCTCGTGCTCGATCCAGTCCAGGTGGCGCTCCTGGCCGAGCAGGCTGAAGAACTTCTTCTTCCACGGGCTTTGCAGCAGGCCGCCCAGGTCCTTGATCGAGTCGAGCCCGGGATAGCGCGTGAGCACCAGCGCGAGCGTGAAGCCGTTGTAGGCGTTGATGAGAAAGGCCATGCGCTGCTCGCGCGAGAACGCCGCGAAGCGATCGGCGGGCAGTGCCGACCAACTGGCCAGCACCGCGTCGAGTGCGGCCTTGTCCCGGGCCAGCTCGGCGTACCGGACGCGCGACTGAAGCTCGCCGGGCAGCCAGGCCACATGCCGCTTGAGCAGCGCGTCCCAGGCGGCGTAGCGGTGGTCAAAGGCCGGTTTTTCCTGCGCAAACAGGCCACCGCTGCCCAGAATTCCACCACCGGCAGCTATCAATTTGATTGCAATTCTGCGGTTCATCGCTCGCCCCGTTGCCAGCCGTGATAGCGGCGCACCCAGCGCAGCAGGGCCTCGGGCGCGTGCGCGCGCTTCCACTGCCCGGCGGCGTATTTGTTGGCCTCGGCGAAGGTGGGGTAGCTGTGCACCGTGCCCAGCACCCGGTTCAGGCCCAGGCCGTGCTTCATGGCCAGCACGTATTCGGCCAGCCACTCCCCCGCCGACGCGCCCACGGCGGTGACGCCCAGAATGCGGTCCTTGCCCGGCACCGTGAGCCCCTGGACGAAGCCTTGCGCAGCGCCCTCGGCGATGGCCCGGTGGAGGTCCTGGAGCGGGTAGCGCGTCACCTCGCAGGCCACGCCCCGGGCCTGGGCTTCGCGCTCGTTGAGGCCGACGCGCGCCACCTCGGGATCGACGAAAGTGCAGGTGGGCAGCACGCGATCGTCCACCTTGAAGCGCTTCCACTGGCCAAACAGCGCGTTCACCGCCGCGTACCAGGCCTGATGCGCGGCGGCGTGGGTGAACTGGTAGGGGCCGGCCACGTCGCCCGCGGCGTAGATGTTGGGGTACAGCGTGGCCAGGTATTCGTCGGTGGGCACCGTCTTGCCGGTGGCGATGCCCAGCTCTTGCAGCCCGTAGCCCGACAGGCGCGCCGCGCGGCCCACGGCGCAGACGATGGCGTCGAAGGCGATCGCCTGCTCGCCCTCGCCACCGCGTGCGACCAGCGCCCAGGCGCCGCCCATGGGCTCGCAGCGCAGCGCCTGGTGGCCGGTGAGCACGCGCACGCCGTCGGCGCGCAGCGCGGCGGCCACGCAGTCGCTGACCTCGGCGTCCTCGCGCGGCAGCAGGTGATCGGCCATTTCGACCTGCGTGACCTGCGCGCCCAGGCGCTGCAGCGCCTGCGCCAGCTCGCAGCCGATGGGGCCGCCGCCGAGCACCGCGATGCGCGCGGGAATGTTCGGCAGCGCGGCCAGCGCGTCCCACAGCGTGTCGCTGGTCAGCACGCCGGCTTCGCGCAGCCCCGGCAGCGGCGGCACGATGGGCGCCGCGCCCGCGGCAATGACGATGGACCGCGTGCTCAGCCGCTCGGCGGGGCCGTCTGGCGGGCGGATTTCCACCGTCCAGGGGTTGACGATGCGCGCATGGCCCAGGCGCACGTCCACGCCCAGCGCGGTGTAGCGCGCCACGCTGTCGTGCGGCTCGATGTCGCGCACGACAGCCTGCACGCGGCGCATCAGCGCCGGCCAGTCGATGCGCGGCTCGACGCGGGCCAGGCCAAAGCGCTCGGCCTGGCGCATCTCGTGCGCGGCGCGCGCCGCGCGAATCAGCGCCTTGCTGGGCACGCAGCCGGTGTTCAGGCAGTCGCCGCCCATCTTGTGGGCTTCCACCAGCGTGACTTTGGCCTTGACCGCCGCCGCGATGTAGGCCGACACCAGGCCGCCCGCGCCCGCGCCGATGACGATGAGGTTGCGGTCGAAGCGGCGCGGCCGCTGGCCCCGCCAGCGCGCGTACACGCGACGGCGGCGGTAGGCGTCGAGCAAGCGCTTGATGACCAGCGGCAACAGCCCCAGCAACGCGAAGGAGCCGATCAGCGCGGGCGAGAGAACGCCGGCCAGTGAGTCGATCCGCCCCAGCTCCACCCCCGCGTTCACGTAGGCCACCGTGCCGGCGAACATGCCGACCTGGCTGACCCAGAAAAAGGTCCAGGCGCGCATGCGCGTCAGGCCCATCAGCAGGTTGAGCATGAAGAAGGGGACGACGGGAATCAGCCGCAGCGTGAAGAGATAGAACGCGCCTTCCTTCTCGATACCCGCGTCGATGGCGGCCAGGCGCGGGCCGAAGCGCCGCTCGACCATCTCGCGCAGCAGGTAGCGCGCCGCCAGCATGGCCAGCGTAGCCCCCAGCGTGGACGCCAGCGACACCACCACCGTGCCCCACCACAGGCCAAAACTGGCCCCCGCCGCCAGCGTCATGATCGCCGCCCCCGGCGGCGACAGCGCCGTGATGAGTACGTTGACGCCAAAAAACACCGCCGTCACCCCCCAGGGATTCTGCTCATGCAGCCGCGCGAACTCGGCCTGACTGGCCTTCAGAAAGTCGATGCTGAAGAACCGGTTCAGCC
Source organism: Burkholderiaceae bacterium (assembly GCA_036752305.1). Lineage (GTDB taxonomy): Bacteria > Pseudomonadota > Gammaproteobacteria > Burkholderiales > Burkholderiaceae_C > DAIOSZ01. The sequence continues at coordinate 2,276 of DAIOSZ010000227.1, read as the reverse complement.
CAAGGGCAAAGAACAAGGCCACCGCGCCGATGAGCAGGGCCAGAAGCAGAAGGCGGGAACGGCGGGACGACATGAGGTGACCATTGTCGGGCAGCGCGCCATAAAAATTGGCGGATGAGACGCGCTATGAATTTGAAAGCTGCTTGTGGCCTCTTTTTCTCAAGAAAATGCCGATTTCATGGTAAAAAATGAGCCTGCGAATGCTTGAAAGCGGCGAGGTGTCGGTGGATTTGTAGATGTTTCTACAGATATTCGACCATACCTGACAGTGCCAGGGACTATCAATTGGTGAGCCGCTCAGCTCAAAGCAGCTAAGCGGGGTCGCTGACGCTGTCCCCGCTCTTTGGAGCACGCTACGGTGGCACCCTCTCCCCACGGCCTGGTTCAAGGCCGATGAGGGCATCCTCGGCCTGGATCGCAATGGCAACGGCGTGAACGACTCCGGCCTTGAGCTCTTTGGCGACGAGACCCTGCTGGCCGATGGCAGGCCCGCCCCCTCCACGGCTTTGCCGCGCTGGCCGAACCCGACACTGGCAGCAGTGACCCCAACGCGGCCATACCTGGCACCTGCGTGGGCGCGGCCGATGGCTCGCAGGGCCAGGCCGGCAGCTTTGTGCTGGCGCAGAACTTCTTTACCCGCGCCTTCACGCCCATTGCCCAGAGCGCCGATGCGCAGGCGCTGCAGCAGCGCAGCTGTCGGCGACGGGCGGTACCGGCTGGGTGCATGCGCAAGCGGGCGAATAAGGTGGCGCGGCGGCGGATGCTGGGCGCTCTGGATTCAATAGCGGCCAGTGGGCGTTTTTAAAGGCTTACAGGCTTGAATAGATCACAAAACGGGCACCAAAATCACATCCTAGAGCTCACAGAACACAACATTTGTAGATATTTCTACAAAACTTAAGTCAAAAACACCTTCCAAACGCTTCCAAAGCGCAGTTTTAAGGTCCCAAACAGGGCTCAGTCCAATGAAGACAACCACCGGGCGCTATGGTTTTGCGTAACCGGTGTTGGGCACGGCCGGATGTCACGGCGATCGAATTTGCCGGATGTTTCAGTTTTGCGTGTGAAGTATTTACATATGGTCCAGATAGATAATTTGTTGCTCACAATGCGGCACCGTGGTTCGGCTTGTGTGTGGCGGAAGGGCGCCGGAGAACATGGCAAGTGAATGTGGGAGAAGATCAAGTCGCTTGTATGCAGGCAGCTCGTCGGCATTCATTCAAAGTTCCGCCTCCTTCATCACTCCAAGCGCGTGTGTTGTATTTCGGATCTGAGTCCGCCCAATCGAGTTTAGATTTTTTATTTCGTCAACGCCCGCCGTATGCCTCCTGCACAGACAGCAGAATTGCCTTCCAAGATATTCGTTGCGACTACATGCGCAACATACATGGCCTCCCCGTTTTTGGGAGGAATAAATGGATGGCCCGGCGTAACAATGTTGTGTCTTGTTCTTCTCGGCCTTGCCTGGTTTTTGATGAGAGCAGGAAGCATCTACGTTCAGACAATCAAATACTTATTTTCGATAAATATTCGAGACGCGACAATTGCAATACTACTTGCCGCCCTTCTGTTATTGATCTTGAAGCATGCGAATCGTTTGGTCGTCATCAATTTTCCACTTGAATATAATTTTTTCCTGCCAGCGTATGACCCACTGATGTTCCTGCGGACAACATATGAAAACAGATTTGTTGGTTTTCTAGGTGTATGCAGCATTGCGATTGCAAAGGCTATTATCGGCGACGTGCTTTTTAGATGGATCATTTGGCAACCCTCCATTTTTAATTCAAGTAGATTCGCAAAAATGTCAGCCTCCGCGTTCGTTTTGACAGCTCCGGAAATCGGATATGGGAGTTTCTGGTTTGCATCAATGTTTCTATTTTATGCCCTAGCCCTATCCGCATATTTTTTCGCCGGAGGACGTATCGGCAGGACATTTTTGATTTCTTTCTTTGTAACCGTTTTTTCGTATGGCCACATATATTTGGAAGCATAATGGCTGATATATTGATTCTTAAATCCAATGCATACGGCGTTCGACCGGTTTTTTTGACGGCATCCAAATTGTAATCATTGATCGCAATGGAGTGTATCACGGAGCGACGATTGATGATTCAGGGAATATCCGACAGGCCATAGAATTGCCGCCGACACCTGGATCAAATTTGGTTGACATTCTCATGGGAGTTATTCGCACAATTACGGGAGCGCTACCAATCAAACCATGGGAACTGCAAAAGGCGAATGGCGGTATCCGTGGTTTTGTCGAGGGCCTA
>DAIOSZ010000226.1:308-5255 GCA_036752305.1 Burkholderiaceae bacterium | reverse complement strand
GATCTCTACCGCGAAATCGCCGCGCCCTGAACGCTCCCCCCTTCTCCCGCCCGCCGACCCATGAACCAGCCCCAGCCCTTTGAATTCGACCAACCCGGCACCGGCGCCGATGCGTTGCGCCGCTCGATCTCCAACCGCCTGGTCTACGCCGTGGGCAAGGACCTGCGCTCGGCCACGCCGCGCGACTGGCTGTTCGCCATCTCCTACGCGGTGCGCGACCGCGTGATGAACCGCTGGCGCGAATCGCTGATCGCCGCGCGCGAGCGCTACATGAAGCGGGTGTACTACCTGTCGATGGAATTCCTGCCGGGGCGCCTGCTCACCAACGCGCTGATGGCCGCCGGCATCTACGACGACGTGCGCGCCGCCTGCAAGCAGCTCGGCGCCGACTTCGACGCGCTGGTGGACATGGAGTCCGACCCCGGCCTGGGCAACGGTGGCCTGGGCCGTCTGGCCGCCTGCTTCCTGGACTCGATGGCCACGCTGGGCCTGCCGGCCATGGGCTATGGCATCCGCTATGAAAACGGCATGTTCGCGCAGCGCATCGACGGTGGGCGCCAGATCGAGGAGCCCGATGGCTGGCTGGTCAACGGCAACCCCTGGGAATTCATGCGCCCCGAGTTCAGCTACCCGGTGCGTTTTGGCGGGCGGCTGGTCACCGAAGGCGCGACGGTGCACTGGGTGGACACCGAGGACGTGATCGCCACCGCCTTCGACAGCCCGGTGCCGGGCTACGAGCTCAGCTCGGTCGCCACGCTGCGCCTGTGGTCGGCGCGCGCGGCCAGCGGCATCAACCTCGACGCCTTCAACCGCGGCGACTACATCCGCGCGGTGGAGGCCAAGAATGAGTCGGAAAACGTCTCGCGCGTGCTCTATCCCGACGACTCCACCGAACACGGCCGCATGCTGCGGCTGCGCCAGGAGTACTTCTTCGTCAGCGCCTCGCTGCAGGATCTGCTGCGCCGCTACATGCGCGAGCACGCCGATTTTTCGGTGCTCGGCGACAAGGTGGCCATCCACCTCAACGACACGCACCCCGCGCTGGCGGTGCCGGAGTTGATGCGCCTGCTGGTGGACGTGCACGGCCTGGACTGGGACGCCGCCTGGACGCAGTGCCAGCGCGTCTTCAGCTACACCAACCACACGCTCATGCAGGAGGCGCTGGAGACCTGGTCGGTGGACATCATGGAGCGCCTGCTGCCGCGCCACCTGCGCATCATTTTCGACCTCAATGCGCGCTTCCTGGCCAGCCTCAACGAGGCCCACCCGGGCGACGTGGAGCTGCTGCGCAACGTCTCGCTGATCCAGGAGAACGGCGGCAAGCGCGTGCGCATGGCCGCGCTCAGCGTGCTGGCCAGCCACCGCATCAACGGCGTCTCGGCGCTGCATTCTGAACTGATGCGCCAGACCATCTTTGCCGACTTCGCGCGCCTGTATCCCGAGCGCTTTTGCAACAAGACCAACGGCATCACGCCGCGCCGCTGGCTGGCGCAGGCCAACCCCAGCCTGGCCGCGCTGATCGACGCGCGCATCGGCACCGGCTGGCGCCGCGACCTGGGTGAACTGGGCCAATTGGCCGAACTGGCCTCCGACCCGGCCTTTGGCCGCGCCGCGCGGCTGGCCAAGCAGACCAACAAGCGGCGGCTGGCCGACTACGTGCAACGCTCCCAGGGCCTGAGCCTGGACGTGGGCAGCCTGTTCGACGTGCAGGTCAAGCGCATCCACGAATACAAGCGCCAGCTGCTCAACCTGCTGCACGTCATCACGCGCTACCACCAGATCCTGGCCAACCCTTCGGCCAACTGGCAGCCGCGCACCGTCATCCTGGCGGGCAAGGCGGCGTCGGCCTACCACATGGCCAAGCAGGTCATCCGGCTGGCCAACGACGTGGCGGCGGTGATCAACGCCGACCCCAAGGTGGGCAACCGGCTCAAGCTGGTGTTCATCCCCAACTACCGCGTCACGCTGGCCGAGATCATCATCCCGGCGGCCGATCTGTCGGAGCAAATCTCGCTGGCCGGCACCGAGGCATCGGGCACCGGCAACATGAAGTTCGCGCTCAACGGCGCGCTGACCATCGGCACCTGGGACGGCGCCAACATCGAGATCGCCGAGCAGGTCGGCCTGGACAACATCTTCATCTTCGGCCTGCGCACCGAGGACGTGGCGCGCCGCCGCGCCGAAGGCTACCGCCCGCGCGAGCACTACGAGGCCGACTACGGGCTCAAGCTGGCGATCGACCGCATCGCCGACGGCGCCTTCTCGCCCGAGGAGCCACGCCGCTACGCCGACCTGGTGCAGTCGCTGCTCGACGTCGATCACTACCTGCTGCTGGCCGACTACGCCGACTACGTGGCCACGCAAAAGCGCGTGGACGCGCTCTACCGGCGCAGCAACGAGTGGGAGCGCCAGATGATCCTCAACATCGCGGGCATGGGGCAGTTCTCGTCGGACCGCACCATCCGCGAGTACGCGAGCGAGATCTGGCGGGTCGAGGCGTTGCGCTGAGCGTCGCCTGTTGCGCTACGGTTTCAGTAGCTGTCCGTGGGCGTTTTTAAAGGGCCTAAGACCGATTCACCTATCGTCATCGGTCTTTTTCAACCCTTGGCGGCGGCTTCGATCACCACCCCGGCCGCCACCCATTCGTCGATCTGTGCATCGGAATAACCCAGCGCCGCGCAAATCTCGCGCGTGTGGGCGCCCAGTTCCGCGGGGAGCAGGCGAACCCCGCCGGGCGTGCGGTCGAACTTGATGGGAATGCCCAGCGCCTTGTAGGCCCCGTCCTCGACCACCATCTGGCGGTGCCGCGTGTGCGGCGCCGCCAGCACCTGCTCCACATCCAGCACCGCGCCCGCGGGCACGCCGGCGCGCAGCAGTTGCTCGCACAGCGAGGCCGCCACGAAAGGCGCGAAGGCAGCCTCCAGGTCGCGCTTCAGGGCCTCGCGGTTCGTCACCCGCAGCACGTTGGTGGCGTAGTCGGGATTGGCGGCGATCTCGGGATGACCGACCAATTGGCACAGCTTGTTGAACTGGCCGTTGTTGCCCACGGCCAGGAAGATCGGCCCCTCGCCGGTTCGATAGCTGTCGTAGGGTGAGATGTTGGGGTGCGCGTTGCCGGTGAGGCGGGGCTTCTCGCCCACCAGCAGCAGGTTGGGGGCATGGGGGTGGAGCATCATCACGGCGCTGTCGTAGAGGCACACGTCGATCTTTTGGCCCAGGCCCGAGCGCGCGCGCTCGATCAGCGCCATCGCGATGGCCAGCGCCGCGTTCATGCCGGTCGTCATATCCACCATGGGCATGCCCACGCGCGTGGGCCCGCTGGCGGCGTCGCCGTTGACGCTCATGTTGCCGCCCAGCGCCTGCGCCGCGCCGTCGTAGCCCGGCAGGCCGCCCAGCGGCCCGGTGTCGCCAAAGCCGGTCACATGGCAGTAGATCAGGCGGGGAAAGCGCTGACGCAGCACCTCGTCGTAGCCCAGGCCCCATTTCTCCAGCGTGCCGGTCTTGAAGTTGTGCACCAGCACGTCGGCCTCTTGCAACAGGCGCAGCAACAGCGCCTTGCCGGCATCCTGGCGCAAGTCGGCGGCCAGCATCTTCTTGTTGCGGTTGATGCCGGTGAAGTAGGCGCTCGCGCCCCGGTGCACCGGCACGCCCCACAGGCGCGTCTCGTCGCCGTCGGGCGGTTCGAGCTTGATGACCTCGGCACCATGGTCGGCCAGGATCTGCGTGCAGTACGGGCCGCCAAGCACGCGGGACAGATCGACGACCTTGACACCCGCCAGGGCGCCGGAATTCGTGGATGGGTTCATGACCGGCACCGCCTCAGGAAACGCCGCGTATGGAGCACTCCGCCGCGCCGCTCATTTCCACAGCGGGCACTTGCTTTCGGCCTTGTTGGCAAAGGCCTGCTCGCCGGGAATGGTGGCCACGATCTTGTAGTAGTCCCAGGGGTACTTGGACTCCTCGGGCTTCTTGACCTGCATCAGCAGCATGTCGTGCACCATGCGGCCATCGGGGCGCACGTAGCCGCCCTTGGCGAACAGGTCGTTGATCTTGGTCTCGCGCATCTTGGCCATCACCTTGTCCGGGTCTTCCGAGCCCACGGCCCTGGCGGCGTTGAGATAGTGCAGCGTGGCCGAGTAGTTGGCCGCCTGCAGCATGGTCGGCATGCGCTTGATCTTCTCGAAGAAGCGCTTGGACCAGGCGCGCGTCTCGGCGTTCATGTCCCAGTACCAGCCTGCCGTGAGGTACATGCCCTGCGTGAGCTTGAGCCCCAGCGAGTGGATGTCGGGCTCGAACATCAGCAGCCCGGCCAGGTTCATGGTCTTGACCAGGCCGAATTCGTTGGCCGACTTGATCGCGTTGACCGTGTCGCCACCCGCCGTGGCCAACCCCAGTACCTTGGCCTTGGACGCCTGCGCCTGCAGCAGGAACGAGGAAAAGTCCGACGCATTGAGCGGAAAGCGCGTGGCGCCGATCACCTTGCCACCATTGGCTTTGACCACGTCGCTGGTGTCTTTTTCCAGCGAATGTCCGAAGGCGTAGTCCGCGGTGAGGAAATACCAGTCCTTGCCGCCCTGCTTGACCATCGCCGCGCCGGTGCCGCGCGCCAGCGTCACGGTGTCGTAGGCGTAGTGGATGGTGTAGGGCGTGCAGTCTTCGTTGGTCATGCGCGCGGTGGCCGCGCCAATCGAGATGAAGGGACGCTTCTTGTCCTGCACCACCTTGGCCATGGCGAGGTTGGCGGCCGAGTTGGCGCCGCCAATCAGCAGGTTCAGGCCTTGCTGGTCCATCCACTCGCGCGCCTTGGTGGCCGCCAGGTCGGCCTTGTTCAGATGATCGGCGGACAGCACCTCGATCTTCTTGCCGTTGACCGAGCCGCCGAAATCCGCCACCGCCATGCGGATGGCTTCCACGCCCGCCGGGCCATCGAGGTCGGCATACAGCCCC
>DAIOSZ010000226.1:0-298 GCA_036752305.1 Burkholderiaceae bacterium | reverse complement strand
ACACCACGGCACAGGCAGCGGCCAGGGACAAGGCCTGGAACTTGAACATGCAGGACGCTCCTTTCAGTGAACGCGAGAGTGGCTCCATCGGGCGGCACTGTAGGAACCCTCCGGATTCGAGCCATCGGGGTTTACCCGGCAAGCCCCCGCCGCGCTGGCGCCAGGGTGACAATGACGGCGGCATCGCAGCCCACCGCTACCGCCGGAGACCTCCACCGTGACACACCGTTCGCTTTCCTCCCGGGCCTCTGGCCTGCTCGCGCTGGCCGCTTGCGCGCTGCTGGCCGCTTGCGCGCAG
>DAIOSZ010000225.1:0-5266 GCA_036752305.1 Burkholderiaceae bacterium | reverse complement strand
CTGCTCCTGCTCCTGCTCCTGCTCCTGCTCCTGCTCCTGCTCCTGCTCCTGCTCCGCCCCCCGCACCTGCGGCGGCTGCGGTGCCCGTGCCCGTGCCCGTGCCTGTCGATGAGTGGAACCAGCTTTACTACGACGGAAAGCACGCCGAACTGGGTGACCGGGCGCTGGCCGTCATCGAAGACCCCAACGTCAAGGTAGACGACGCACTGCGCCTGAAAATCGCCAACGCGCTTGCCTGGACCAATCGCCTGGCCCCCGCCATGAGCCAGTACAAGCTGCTGCTCGATGGCTCGGAGCGCCTCCCCGCTTCCATCGCGCTGGCCAACAGCTACCGCTGGTCGGGACGTCCCGATCTGGCCGAGCCGCTGTACGACCGTTCCCTGCTGGATGATTTCACCAACAAGGACGCGCTCGAAGGCCTTGAATACACCGACCGGGAGTTGAAACCCCGAACCTTGATGACGGCAGGCGGTCAGAACGATTCCGGGGGGCAGCGCTTTCGTTATCAGATCGCTTCGCACCGCTGGCGCGATCGGACTCGCCAGCACATTTTTGAGATCGAAGCGGCGGCGCACCAACAAAAATACCTCCCCGACGGTCTGAGCCTGCGTCAGGCGCATCTGGGATTCCGCTACGAGGGCGTTGCGCTGCCGCTGAACCCGCAGGTGTGGATCAAGGGTCAGATGACTCCTTTCACCGGTGTCTACGGTGGCGCGAGCGTTCGCGTGCTGGAGCCCAATACCCGGGTCTCGCTGGAGCGCATCAACTGGGGCGTGTTTTCGCTGAGTGCCCGCGCGCTGGACGCGCGTTTGAGCGCCACCGGCCTGGGCCTGGATACCCGCATCCCCGTTGGCGGCGCGGGCGACTTTGTCGCGCGGATCAACTACTACGACGTGAGCGACGGCAACCGCGTGCTGGCCACCAACCTCAAGTTCATGTCGTCGTGGCGGCCATTGGGCCAGGCCATCAAGCCCTACATCGCCGTCGACACCCGCGACGTGCGCTTCAACACGCCGCTGTACTGGTCGCCCGCCATGGGCACGGGCGTGTTTGGCCTGGGCACCACGGCCGAATGGGCGGAAAAAGACTGGTTCTTCTTCCTGGCGGGGCAGTTGGGGTGGCGCCTCTATGGCGATGCGGGGACGATGTGGAGCGCCAGTGTGGGCGCACAGCGCTGGCTCAACAAGAACTGGGCGCTGGGCTTCAACCTCTGGGCCATGTCGAGCATTCGCGATGGTGCACGCTACCGCGCGCACTCGGCACAGATCAAACTTGAACGCCTGTGGTAGCGAGTGCCGACGTCCGCCGGCGCTGGATGCGCTGGGTCATCACGATTGCCTCGCTGCTGGGCGTGGTCGCGTTCGTCCTCGTCATCTATCAAAAGGTCATCGAAGTGGGTGCCGGCGCGATGCAGGTGCTGCTCGAAAGCGCGGTTCTCACGGCGATCTCGCTCTACCTGCTGAGCTTTCTGGCCATCCTGATCTTCCGCTACGCGGTCATCATGCTGTACTCCTTTCTGGAGCACATCGAATACACGATGAAGCAGCGCGAAGGGGCGATGGACTGGACCGGCGGCGAATATTCTCTGCCGATGGTCACACTGGTGGTCCCGGCCTACAACGAAGGCGTCGTGATCCAGGGCGCCGTCCGCTCGCTGCTCACGCTGGACTACCCCAACTATGAGGTGCTGGTGGTGGACGACGGCTCGACCGACGACACCTACGAAAAAGCGCTGGGCGTCGCGCGCGAGAGCGAGCGCGTGCCGGTGCGCGTAATCACCAAGAAGAACGGCGGCAAGGCCGATGCGCTCAATGTCGGCATGACCTTTGCACGCGGCGAATTCATCCTGAACATGGACGGCGACAGCAAGCTGTCGTCCAACACGCTGCGCGCCTGCGTGCGTCACTTTCAGGACCCCAGCGTGGGCGCAGTGGCCGGCAACGTGAAGGTGCTTAACCGCGAGAACATGTTGACCAACATCCAGGCACTCGAATACGTCGAGGGCCTGGCCATGGCGCGCAAGGCCCAGAGCTTCGTGCGGGCGGTCAACATCATTCCCGGCCCGCTGGGCATGTTCCGCAAATCGGTCTTGCAGGAAGTCGGCGGCTATGACCACGACACCTTCGCCGAAGACTGCGACCTCACGCTGAAAATCCTCATGCGCGGATGGCACATCGCCTACGAGCACACCGCCATCGCCTGGGTTGAAACCCCAAGCCAACTGCTGAACCTGCTCAAACAGCGCTACCGCTGGACGCGCGGCATCCTGCAGGCCACCAAGAAGCACCGAGGGTCGCTCTGGAGCCCGCGCAAGGCCGGGCTTAACTGCTTCATCCTCTGGTACATGTTGTTCGAGGGCATCATCTGGCCGTTCTCGACCGTTATCGGCAACATCTTCTTCATCTACGTCGGCCTGCGCTACGGCGTGGTGATTTTCCTGTTCTACTGGTGGCTGCAACTGACGATGCTGGACATCATCGCTGCCACCTACTGCGTCGTCGTGGAAGAGGAGGACCCGGCCCTGATCGGCTACGCCGTGGGCTTTCGGCTTTTCTACATCACCATCGTCGATGTGGCCAAGGTGTTTGCCACCATTGAAGAATGGCGCGGCACGGCGATGACCTGGGGAAAGCTACAGCGCGAGGGGAAAATCTGACATGGATTTGATATCGATCCTGTCCACGGTGATTCTCATCACCACCATCGGCACGATGGCCGTGGCCGTGGCCGCTTATGTGGCCTTCAAGCTGCGCGACAAGCGCAAGCCGGGCAAGAAGCTGATCACCGACGCCAGCAGCGACGAGTGGCAACCCATCTTCCTCACCCGCTACAAGCCGGAAGCCACCGCGCAGGGCGAACTCAAGGCACCCGCCGCGCACTGAGGCCTGACTCCCCATGGGGCTTGAAGACCCGGTCAAGTTTTCCCGGCGGCCGTCCTACCGGCGCGTCGGTCTCTATTTGTTCTGGCTGGTCGTCAGCGGCATCTGCACGGCGGTTCTGGTCTTCTCGATCACCATGCAAGCCCTGGGCTGGCGTCTGGCGCCGCTCGAAGAGGGGCCGCGGGGCAGCTTTTCGGGCAGGCGCCAGGCCCTGGCCATCTACGTCTCGCCCACCACCCAGGCCTACTTCACCTCCATTGGCGCCCGCTACGAGACGCTGCTGGCCTCGTGGAGCCGCTACGGCCAGGAGCGCGGCATCCCGGTCAATCTGCTGAGCACGCTCGATGGGCTGGACGGACGCACCCAGCGCGTGCTCGTGCTGCCCTCCGCCGTTGCCTTGTCGAGCCGCGAGCGCGAAGCCATCCAGCGCTTCTATGCCGAGGGCGGCAACCTGCTCATCACCTGGGCCAGCGGTACACGGCTTGAAGGCGGCAGCTGGACCGGTTGGGATTTCCTCCAGAGGCTGGGCGATGTGCGCTTCAAGGGCGAGATTCCACGCGACGCCGCCTTTCGCGGCCTGCTGACCACCGGTCTGTCGCCCGTCTCCATGCAACTGGACGCCGGCCAGCCCGTTGGCCTGGGTCAGGCGGCCGAGCCGCTGCTGCGCCTGCAGGCGCTCAACCTGGGCGCGCGCTACATCTCGGCCACCGGCGCCACGCCCGACGGACAGTTCCGCCAGGAGGGCGCAATCGCCTACCGTGAAGGTTTTGAAGGCGCCGGCCGCGTGGTCACCTTTGGTTTCGCCGAGTCGGCCTGGGACTACCACCCTTTCTACGTGCATCGGTTGGTGGACGATGCGCTCGACTGGCTGTCGCGCACGCCCAGCCTCACCGTCGCCAACTGGCCACGCGGCCTGGTCGCCGCGCAGGCCATGACCGTTTCAACGGATGTGGCGGCGCAAGCGCTGGCATTGCCCGCCTCGGCTCGTCCCAGCGTGTACGCAGCTCCTGCGCTGCTGCGTGGACCAGACGCCAACCCAGCGTTCTCGCGCATGGCCCTGGGCGTGCTGGGCGATCCCACGCCCGCCGACAGTGCCGCCGCGCGCCAGGGCACCAGCACGCTACCGCCTTCGTTTCTGGGCGCCTCCGGGCAATTGCTGGCCGCGCTGGCCCGCGATGGCCTGCGCCACTACCTGAGTCCCGGCGTCACGGCCACGGCCATCACCAACCAGCGCCTGTACGACATGGGCTACCGCAGCCATCTGGCCGACCGCGGAGTGACCACCTCGGCTCTGCCGATCTACGCCAATGTGCTCAACCCGGTTCCCAACGACCGCTTCGTGCAACTCGCCCGCTTCGGCCGCAGCGACACCGAACTGCTCGCCAGCAACCCCGCGCCCGATGCGCTCGCCCAATCGATGATCGACGACGTTGACCTCAACGCCCTGATCGGTGGCCTGGGCGTCCTCAGCCTGCACGCGGCCAACCTCAACCCCGACCAGGCCGTCGCGCTGGCCGCGCAGAAGGCCGCCGACCACGCCCGTTCGCGCAATTCGGTGGTGTGGGTAGCGAACACCGCGGACATCACCGACTGGTGGCGCAAACGCGAGGCCTTGCGCCTCGCCGTTCGCTACCGCGGACAGCGCGTGGAGTTCGACCTCACCATCGTCGGCCAGGACAACCTGCCCGGCGCTGCCTTGATGATTTTGCTGCCGGGCCGCGACGTGCTGCCCAGCATCTCGGGCCTGAAGGCCGGCATGCCCATTCCGCAGGTGCGCCAGATCGATGCCTTCCGCGCCGCCCTGGTCTGGGACGCGCTGCCAGCCGGCAACTACAGCTTTCAGGCGACGTTCCAATAGAGAATGCGGGGCTGAACAAGTCTCGCGAACGCGCGGCCGGCCCGCAATGGGCGGCAACGCGCACACCACGGCGATACCTGCGGGTGTCGCTCGGATGGACACCCCCGCAAACCGCCCGGACCCAGATGCGCGCGTCACCAGGGCCTTTCTCAGCGTCATCCAAGGCTTCACGCAACAAAAAAAGCCACGGCCTGCGCCGTGGCTTTTTTTGCGTCAGCCTGCGCTGATCAGTGGAACTGCTCTTCCTCGGTCGAGCCCGTCAGCGCCTTGACGCTGGAGGAGCCGCCCTGGATCACGGTGGTCACGTCGTCGAAGTAGCCCGCGCCCACTTCCTGCTGATGGCTCACGAAGGTGTAGCCCTGTTCGCGCGCCTTGAATTCGGGCTCTTGCACCATGTTGACGTAGTGCTTCATGCCCTCGCCGCGCGCGTAGGCGTGGGCGAATTCGAAGGTGCGATACCAGTTGAGGTGGATACCGGCCAGCGTGATGAACTGGTACTTGTAGCCCAGCGCCGACAGCTCGTCCTGGA
>DAIOSZ010000224.1:3050-5280 GCA_036752305.1 Burkholderiaceae bacterium | reverse complement strand
CCGCCGGTGATGCGCAGCCGGCCACCTTCGGCGCAGCCGGCGCCGCCGCCGCGTTGGCCGCGGCCGCCTCGTTGGCGGCGTGTGGCGGCGGCGATGGGGCGGCAGGTGGTGCCACGTCTGGCGCCTCAGGGGCGGCCGATGGGGGATCGGGCGCGGCAAGCGCCACGGTGCCGCCCAAGGCCAACTGGGCAGCAGCGGCGCGTGAGCGTTCGTTTTCAACGGCGTTGGGGCCACCCAACCGGGCGGAAGCGGCGCGCTTTCTGCTCCAGTGCTCGCTGTCGGCCAGTCAGACGGAAATCGATGCCGTCGTGCGCGACGGCTATGTAGGCTGGCTGATCGGACAGCTCGCCGTGCCCACCGGCCAGAAGGGCTGGGACTGGCTGCAAGAGCGCGGCTATGGCGAGCTGTTCGACGAGGCACGCTACTTCGACCGGTACTACCCGGGCGACTACATGATCTGGTGGCAACTGTTCAACGCCAAGGACAGCTTGCGCAAGCGTCTGGCGCTGGCCTTGTCGGAATATTTCGTCGTGTCGCTGACCCGGCTCGACGTGGTCTGGCCCAGCCATTTGATTGCGTCGTGGTGGGACCTGCTGGTCGAGCACGCTTACGGCAACTTTCGCGATCTGCTCGAAGCGGTGGCGCTGCATCCGGCCATGGGGGTATTCCTCAGCTCGCGCGGCAGCCAGAAGGAAAACGCGGAGACGGGTCGCCGGCCCGACGAGAACTTTGCGCGCGAGTTGCTGCAACTGTTCACCATCGGCTTGCACGAGTTGAACGCCGATGGAACGCCTCGACTCAACGCCGAAGGCGTGCCCATCGACACGTACTCAATGCACGACGTGACGAATCTGGCACGCGTGTTCACCGGCTACGACTTCGACAAGTCACAAAGCACGGAGACCGTGCTGGCGGGCGAGATCCGCTCCATTGCCAGCGTGCCGTTCACGCGCCTGCCGATGCGGCTCGACCCGGCGCTGCACTCGCCCGAGTCCAAGGAATTCCTGGGCACGACCATTCCCGCGGGCACGGACGGAAACACCGCGCGGCGTCTGGCGCTCGACGCGATCTTCCGTCACCCCAACGTGGGGCCATTCCTGGCCCGGCAGATGATTCAGCGCCTGGTGACCAGCAATCCCTCGCCCGCCTACGTGGCGCGCGTGGCGGCGCTGTTCAACGACAACGGCGGCGGGGTGCGGGGTGACCTGCGTTTCGTCTGGGCGGGCGTGCTGCTCGACGACGAGGCACGCGGAGCCACCAATCTGGCCGATCCCATGTTCGGCAAGCTGCGCGAGCCCATGCTCCGCCTGGTGCAATGGGGGCGCACATTTGGCCTTCAGTCGGCCTATGGCAGCTGGAAAATGTTCGACACCAGCGACCCGGCCACCGCGCTCGGGCAGAGCCCCTTGCGCGCGCCCTCGGTGTTCAATTTTTACCGCCCGGGCTATGTGCCTCCGTCCACGCAGATCGCCACCAGTGGCCATGTGGCACCGGAGTTCCAGATCATCACCGAGACCAGCGTCGCCGGTTACTTGAACTTCATGCAGACCGTCGTCCGCCTGGGCATATGGATCCCCGGGCCGGAGTTCGCGGCGCAAGTGGATTCGGCGAGAAACGGGTTCGATCTGGTGCCCGGCTACGAGGCGGAGATGGCCCTGGTGGCCGATGCGCGAGCCCTCATTGAACACCTCAACACGGTGCTGTGCGCGGGACAACTGGCCGCCAACACGGTCAATCTGTTCGTGTCTGCTCTGGAGGCTACGCCCATTCAGCCATCAACGGGCTGGGACGTGCGCTTGAATCGCGTGGCGTCGGCGGTGTTTCTGGTCATGTCCTGTCCTGAGTATCTGGTGCAGAAATGAGAGAAATGTCGTCACCCCTGTCCCCGGGCCGCCGGGCCTTTCTGCGCAAGGCGGCTGCGCTGGCGGCCAGTCCAGCCGCCCGACCGGTCGGCGGTCTGGCCGCCGCGCTCGCCACCATGGGCGAGGCGTCGGCCGCGCCCGACATTCCCTACAAGGCCCTGGTTTGCGTGTTCATGCTCGGCGGGAACGACGACGCCAACACCGTGGTGCCGTACGACGCAGCCAGCTGGAGCGCCTACAGCCGCATCCGCGCCGGCGTGGCCCATACCCAAGCCAGCCTGGATGCCACGGCGCTGCGGCCGGCCGTGGCGCTCGCGGGCGGGCGCCAATACGCGCTTCATCCATCGATGGGTGCATTGGCGGGGCTG
>DAIOSZ010000224.1:0-3040 GCA_036752305.1 Burkholderiaceae bacterium | reverse complement strand
AACGTCGGACCCTTGGTGATCCCCATCACGCGCGCGCAATACGAGAGCGCGGACCGCCGCAGCTTTCCGCTGCCGCCCAAGCTGTTCTCGCACAACGATCAACAGTCGGTCTGGCAGTCTTCCTCGCCAGAGGGTTCCACGGTGGGTTGGGGTGGCAATCTGGGCGATCTGGCGCTGCCCTATAACGGGGGGTCGCTGTTCACCTGCATGTCGGTCGCAGGGAACATGGTGTTTCTCTCGGGCGATCAGGCGCTGCAATACCAGGTCAGCCCATCGGGCGTTGTCGCGGTGGACGGGCTTGCCTCGCTCTGGTACGGCGGCGACGCCGTCAGGCAGGCGTTTTCGCAGGTGATCCAGGCGCCGCGCGCGCATGTGCTGGAGAACGAATACAACCGCGTGACGCAGCGCTCCATTGCCTCCGAGGCGCGCTTGCGCGGCGCGTTGGACGCCGTGCGCCTGACGACGCCGTTTCCCGCGAGCAACCCGCTGGCAAGCCAGATGCGCATGGTGGCGCGGCTCATTGGGGCGCGCCAATCGCTCGGACTGGTGCGGCAGGTTTTCATGGGGACGCTGCCGGGCTTTGATCTGCACGACAACCTCCTGAAGGCGCATGGCCCGCTGCTGCAGCAGGTGAGCGAGGCGATGGCCGCGTTCCACGACGCCACCGTGGAGCTGGGGGTGGACCAGCAGGTGACGGCATTCACGGCGTCGGATTTCGGGCGTACGCTCTCGCCCAACGGGGCAGGCTCCGACCACGGCTGGGGCAGCCACCACTGGATCGTCGGCGGGGCCGTGCGTGGCCAAGCCTTCTACGGCACGCCTCCCCCGGTGAGCGCGGGAGAGACGGGATCGGAGGCCGACCAATCTCACGTGGGACAGGGGCGCTTGATCCCGACCACCTCGGTCGACCAATACGCCGCCACGCTGTCGAGCTGGCTGGGCGTGCCCGACCCGTTCATGAACCAGGTCGTGCCCAACATCAATCGATTCGGTGCGGCGGCGGGGCGCCCAGACTACCCTTGGAACCTTGGTTTCATGAACTGAAGCAGGCGCTGATGCCCGTTTGACAACCAGCGAAAGCTATCAATTTCATAGTTTCCGAGGGCAGCAGAGCCCTAGACCGCAGACCCTGCGGGGGTGATGGCGGCAGACTTACAATCAAAGGTTCGCCATCGTGCGCTCTTTGAAGCGCGCGCCGGGCATATTCCTCAACGTCTGGAGTCACCCACGTGTTCATTTCCTCCGCCATTGCCCAAACCGCGCCCGCCGCAGGTGGGGGAGACATGCAATCCTCGCTCATGAGCATGCTGCCTCTGCTGCTGATGTTCGCGGTGCTCTATTTTGTGATGATCCGCCCGCAAATGAAGAAGCAGAAAGAGCACCGGGCCATGATCGAGGCGCTGGCCAAGGGCGACGAGGTGGTGACGGCTGGTGGCCTGGTCGGCAGGGTCGCCAAGCTGGGCGAGCAGTACCTGGGCGTTGAAATCGCCTCCAACGTCGAAATTCAGGTGCAACGCAGCGCCGTGGTGCAGGTCCTGCCCAAGGGCACGCTCAAGTAATCCGGGGTTTGGGCCGACCCATTGCAGGCCTGTACCGCGCAACCGCTCTACATCACATGAATCGTTACCCGGCCTGGAAATACGCGCTCATCGTGCTGGTGCTGCTCGTGGGCATCATTTACGCGTTGCCAAACTTCTATGGCGAGTCGCCCGCCGTTCAGGTGTCGCCGGGCAAGGCCACGGTCAAAGTCACCAGCGACACGCTTGCGCGCGTCGAGCAGTTGCTCAAGGCCGAGGGGCTGGCTCCCGAGGTGGTGGCGCTGGACGGCACATCCATCAAGGCGCGCTTCGACTCCACGGAAACGCAGCTCAAGGCCAAGGATGCCTTGCAAAAAGCGTTGAACCCGGACCCGGCCGATCCGACCTTTGTGGTGGCGCTCAATCTGCTGTCACGGTCTCCGGCCTGGCTCGCCAAGCTCAACGCATACCCCATGTATCTGGGGCTGGATTTGCGTGGCGGCGTGCATTTTCTGCTCCAGGTGGACATGCCCGCGGCGCTGACCAAGAAAGCCGAATCCCTGGCGGGCGATCTGCGTACCCCGCTGCGCGACAAGAACATCCGCCATGCCGGCATCACGCGCAACGGTCAGTCGATCGACATTCGCTTTCGCGACAGCGCGACGATGGATCAGGCGCGGGTGCTCATGGCGGAGCAGTTTGCCGACCTCGCGTTGGTGGCGGCTCCCGACGGGTCTGATTTCAAGATCGCCGCTGCGCTCAAGCCGGAAGCCGCGCGCAAGGTTCAGGAAGCCGCCATCAAGCAGAACATCACCACGCTGCACAACCGCATCAACGAACTCGGGGTGGCCGAGCCGGTGATCCAGCAGCAAGGGCTGGATCGCATCGTGGTGCAATTGCCCGGCGTTCAGGACACGGCCAAGGCCAAGGACATTCTCGGGCGCACGGCGACCCTGGAAGTGCGCATGGTCGAGGAGACCAACGAAGCCCGCGCTGCCGAGACCGGGAGCGGCATGGTGCCGTTCGGTACCGAGAAATATCTCGACCGCAACCAGCAGCCCATCATCGTCAAGAAGCAGGTGGTGCTGACGGGCGAGAACCTCACCGATGCTCAGCCGGGGTTTGACAACCAGACGCAGGAGCCGACCGTCAACCTCACGCTCGACGCCAAGGGCTCGCGCGTCTTCAAGGACGTGACGCGCGAGAACGTGGGCAAGCGCATGGCGATCATCCTGTTCGAGAAGGGCAAGGGCGAGGTTGTCACGGCGCCCGTCATTCGCGGGGAGATCGGCGGCGGCCGCGTGCAGATTTCGGGGCGCATGACAACGGTGGAGGCCAACGACACCGCTTTGCTTCTGCGCGCGGGGTCCCTGGCGGCACCGATGGAGATCATTGAAGAGCGCACCATCGGCCCCAGCCTGGGCGCCGAGAACATTCAGATGGGCTTCAAGAGCGTGACATGGGGCTTTGCGCTGATCGTGGCCTTCATGTGCGTGTACTACATGCTGTTTGGCGTGTTCTCC
>DAIOSZ010000223.1:0-5290 GCA_036752305.1 Burkholderiaceae bacterium | reverse complement strand
CTTAAGCGACCCCGTTTAGCCGCTTTGAGCGGCTCACAAGTTGAAAGCCCCCGGCTTTGCCGGGGGATGGTTACTTGGCCACTGGGCTCGGTAGGCCCAGGCGCTGTCGAGAACGTTCGCCTGGCTGTCCGACGGGTAGGCGCTGTAGCTGCCCGCGCCGCCTGCATCCCGGTAGCGGGTCATGAGTTCGGCGGTATCGGTGGCAGCAGGGGTCAAGAGCCACTGGAGACGCTGCTGACAGGCAATGGTTTCGGTGGGCAGGCTGGCCGGGGAGCTGGTCAAGGGCTGGGCAATAAGCGCCGCGAATTGGCTGCTGGAGGGGGACAGTTGTTGGAGGGTGATGGCGGTTTCGCAGCGGATTTGCTCGGTCTGCGCGATCAGGCCGGCGTTGCTGATGCGGCCATCGGTGGCCACCTGCGCCTGTAGCCATTGCACGCCCAGCACGAGGGCAGAGGTCTGGGCTCTGGCATGGGGGGCCAGCAGGAGCGACAACGTGATCAAGAGCAGGAAAGCCCCGCTCAAGGCCATTCGGTGTAGGTTTCGCGCGCGCGAAGGCGCCACGATGGCGGCCACGGCCCAACCCAACAGGCAATACCACGTGAGATGCTGCCCCAAGGAGGCTGTTTGACAAGCCTCCCTGTTCCTGTCCACGACCATGGTTTGTGTCTCCCAATCGAGTCTGCGGGTGCTGACGCCGTTGACAGCATGCAGGCTCAAACCATCGCATGGCCGTCCTGCCATGGAAATGGCGACAAACCCTATGGGCTATAGAAAGGTAAATAGATCACATGTAAAACTGATCAATCTGGCAGTTTTGATAGGACGCGGGAAGGTTTGTGTTTCTCAAATGCGACAGTGGTCCCGATTGAACTGGTCGATGTCAACACAAAACATATCGATTTTCGAGTGCCACCCCTTGCATGTGTTTCAAAGCGGACGATGCCCCCGGCCTGTACAACTTCTTTTTCTTCGTGACCTGCTCGCCGGTCAGCCCTGCCAGCCACGGCCGCTTCATTTCCGTGGGGTCTCAGATGTTCTTCCATCAAGACCTCAGCGCCGCCACCCGGTGACGGGGTGCAAGCGGCGCTCGTGGGCCTGGCCGGGTTTGCGGGCGATGGTGTTCGGCGTTGGCGTATGGCGTTCCGGCAACTGCAAAATCCATAGCTGCCCGTGGGCATTTTTAAAGGACTTTAGGCCGAATTGATGCTAAAAATTGGCCTCCCTACGCCACTTCGGCATGCCGCCATTCAGATTTTTGTTGATGTTACGACATTTTATGTAGATATATCAACAAAAATCAGCTTCGCGCCTCAGTTTTTGAGCAGCATTTGTGCCTGACTGCCTTTAAATACAACCACGGGCAGCTATCAATTTTCAAGTTCCGCATCAAAGCATGCTGCGTCCATTCGGGCCATTGGCTCGGCGAGCAGGGGGCGAAACTGCATCTGCATCAGCACGTCGCGCTCCAGGTCCACGCCGGGTGCCAGTTCAAAGCATTCGATGCCGCTCGGCGTGAGGCGGAAGCTGGCGCGTTCGGTCAGGTAGAGCACCTGCTGGCCGCGCTTCAAGGCCTCGGGGCCGGAAAACGTGATTTGATCGACCTGCCGCACCAGCTTGGCGACCCCGCCCTGCTGCACGACGCGCAACTGGCCGTCGCCGGTGCGCAGCTTGACGCCCTTGGCGGCGAAGGTGCCGCAGAAGACAACGGTGCGGGCGTTTTGCGCGATGTCGATGAAGCCGCCGGGGCCGACCGCCAGGCCGCCCAGGCGTGAGACGTTGACGTTGCCCGACGCATCGAACTCGCCAAAGCCCAGAAAGGCGATGTCCAGGCCGCCACCGGAATAAAAGTCAAACTGCGTGGCCGCATCGAGCATGGCGGTAGCGTTGCGCGCGTAGCCGAACAGCACGCCGTCCATCAGCAGGCCGCCGTAGGTGCCGTGTTCGATGGTCTGGTAGATGCGCCCCTGCTCGCCGCGCAGCGCCACCAGTTTGGCCACCGCGTCGGGCACGCCGACGCCGTAGTTGACCACCGGGCGCGGCTTGCCGGTGCGCCACAGTTCCTGGGCGGCGCGGCGGGCGATGGCCTGGCGTTCGCTGAAGGCATCCTGCGCGGCGGCGCGCTCCAGCGCATGGTCGGCGGCCTCGCTGGCGGCGCGCGCGGCGCCGGTGAGTTCGCCCGACAGGGCGGGGTCGAAGGGAATGTCGTAGCTGGTGCGCTGTTCGGGATCGACGACGATGGCATCGACCCAGGCGGCGGGAATGCGCACCTCGCGCGCCTTGAGCGCGCCGTGCGGCAGGCGCTCCTTGACCTGCACGATCACGGTGCCGCCGCTGTTGCGCGCGGCCAGCGCGAGCGATTGGGCATCCAGGTTGGCCGCCTCGTGCTCGAAGCCGATGTTGCCGTCCTCGTCGGCGCTGCTGGCGCGGATGAGGGCGACGTGGATCGGGTAGGGCTTGTAGCGCAGGTATTCGCGCCCGTCCAGGGTGACGACTTCGGCCAGGCGATCCGGGTCGCCGCTGGCGTTCATGCAGCCGCCGCCCCGGCGCGGGTCGCACACGGTGCCCAGGCCCACGTGGGTGAACAGGCCCGGGCGGCCGGCGCCGATCTCGCGCATGAGCTGGCTGGAGACGCCGCCGGGGAGGATGTAGGCCTCGATCTTCTCGTCGCGCGCGAGCTGCTGCATGGCGGGCGACCAGACCCAGTGCCCGCCGATCACGCGGCGCACCAGACCTTCGTGCGCAAAGCAGTTCATGCCCTTGGTTTTCTTGTCGCCGATGCCCAGCGCGTGCACCAGAGTCAGGTCGCGCGGCGCCTGCGTGGCCAGAAAGCGTGCCTGCACCGCCTCGAACAGGTGCGTGGCCTCCATCAGCCCGCCGCCGCCGCCCATCAGGCCGACGGTGTCGCCGTCCTGGATCAGCGCGGCAGCCTGCTCGGCGCTCATGAATTTGGTCTGGCTCATATCGGAAGTCTTCAAAGATTTCGTTGCAGGTGAGGGTCAGGCGCGGGCGCAGCCCGCCTAGTGCAGTGTTCGACGCTTTGCGGTACTTATGGGCCAGCGGATTTGCCTTCGTGGCTAGGCGCAAACCACAGCGATGCTCAGTGGCATCGCGAGGATTTGCAACGACGCCACGGAGGCAAAGGCGCGGCGCCATAAGTGCTGCATAGCATCGAACACTGCACTAGGGGACGGTCACCGCTCCACGTCAAAGAGGGCGGCGCCCTTTTTGAGGGCGGACTTGGCGATCACGCCACGGTGGATTTCGCTGGTGCCGTCGAAGATGCGGTAGATGCGCGCGTCGCGGTAATAGCGCTCGATCGGCAGCTCCTTGCAAAAGCCCATGCCGCCGAAGATTTGCACCGCGCGATCCACCACGCGGCCCAGCGTCTCGGCGGCGTGCACCTTGACCATGGCGATCTGCTCGCGCGCATCCAGCCCCTGGTCGAGCATCCACGCGGCGTGGTAGACCATCCAGCGTGCGGCGTTGATCTCGATCACGCTGTCGGCCAGCTGCTGCTGCACCATCTGGAAGTCGCCGATGCGCTGGCCGAACTGCTGGCGCTGCGCGGCGTAGTCCAGCGCCTTTTCCAGCACATGGCTGGCCTTGCCCACGGCGCGCGCGCCCACCTGCGCCAGGCGCACCACGTTGAGCGCGCCCATCGCCAGCTTGAAGCCCTGGCCGCGCTCGCCCAGCAGCGCATCGGCCTCCAGGGGCACGTCGTCGAAGAACAGCTCCAGGTGCGGCGTGCCGCGCAGGCCCATCATCTTCTGGTCCTTGCCCAGCGTGAAGCCGCTCAGGCCCTTGTCCACCATGAACATGGAGATTTCCCGCTCGCCGGTGCGGGCCGAGACGAGGAAGAAGTCGCTCCACTCGCCGTCGCTGATGAAGTGCTTGCCGCCCGAAAGCCGCCAGGAGCCATCGGCCTGCTGCACGGCGCGGGTTTTGATGCCGGCCGCATCGGAGCCGGCGCCCGGCTCGGTGATGGCGATCGCGCAGGTGCGCGTGCCCGCCACGCAGGGCTTGAGCCAGCGCTCGATTTGGGCGCCCTTGCAATGCAGCAGCGGCTCGTAGACGTTGCCGAAGGCGCGCCGGATGAGGTAGTCGCTGGTGTGGCCGAATTGCTCCTCGCAGAGGATGCGGTCCAGCGCCGACAGGCCGCCGCCGCCCAGCGCCTCGGGCATGTTCAGCGCGTACAGGCCCAGGGCCTTGCCTTTCTGGTGGATGGCCAGGGCCTGCTCGCGCGCGAGTTGGCCGGTCTCCTCCATCGGCGTCTCCAGCGGAGCAAGTTCTTCGGCAATGAAGCGGCGCACGGTGGCGACGAGCATCTTCTGCTCGTCCGAAAGCGAGAAATCCATGATGTCGGTGAAAAGGGGTTAGAAGGAAAAATAGGCTTCGCTGGCCGCCAGGCAGCGCGCCGCCCAGTCGGGGGCGCTGCATTCGGCCATGCGCTTGAGGTGGACCACTTCCACGCTGATGGGCAGCGTGCCCGGCAGCGCGGCAAAGATGCCGGGCAGGTCGATGCCGCCCTCGCCGGGCAGCAGGCGCTCGCAGCGCGCGGTGTGGATCAGCTCGTCGGTGGTGAAGGCGCGGCCATGCTGGGCCGGGGTGCTGGCGTCGCAGATCTGCGCGTAGTGCAACCAGTCGCGGGGAATGGCCCGCAGATCGGCCAGCGTGGTGGCCGAACGCCCCACGTGCAGCGCGTCCACCAGCACGCCCGCGTTGGCGGGGCGACCGGCGCGCTCGATCACCGCCACGGCGGCGCGGGCGTCGGGCACCTCCGTCCAGGGCATGAATTCCAGATCGGCGGTCAGACCAAAGGGCTGCATGGCCTCGCACAGGCGGGCGTAGCTTTCGGCCAGGCGCGTGCGATCCGGGTCGTCTGCGGCCACCAGCACATGCCGTGCGCCCAGCGCCGCGCCGGTCTCGAACAGCGGCCGGAAAGCGCGCGCGTCAAAGCTCTCGCCGATGCGCACGATCTCCAGGTCGAGCACCGCCACGCCGGTGTCGCGCTGCGCGGCCAGGGCCTCGCGCAGCGCGGCGGCGTCGTCGATCAGCGGCTGGTGCGGCCCGGCCGCGCCATTGGGCAGCAGGCGCAGGCCGACCGCGGCGTAGCCGGTCTGGCCGGCCACGCGGATCGCCTCGGCAGCCGTGCAGTGGCAGGCGCTCAGGTAGGCGAGCGAAAAACGGCGGGAAGCGCTCATTTGCTGGGGGGCTGCCCGGGCCGGCGGCGCGAGGTGGAGGGCCAGGGCAATCACCGCCGCATCGAGCGAGGCGTCCTGGAGCGGCAGCG